>JAAYQP010000027.1 GCA_012519195.1 Clostridiales bacterium
CAAGAACTTTGCACAGGAAAGCAAGAATAAGAGTTTTATCAAAGAAACCCTGTTATTTAATCATGAGTATCTTCCTCTAGGTGAATTTGCCATTGGCACCAATACGACTGCTTATATGATGGGGAAAAAGTTTGATATTGCTCCAAGACTACCTATTTTGATTGCTGAGAAGACAGGCCCGCATTTTGCAATCGGAGATACCTGCTATAAGCATAGTGAGGAAGTAAAGACTTATAATCCAGATGGTAAGGAAATCGTAGCACGGGATAACGAAATCTCCCTAATTCGTAATAGCGATCCGAGTAAGGCATATTTTAATTGTCATACGGATATTACCTTGCCCTATGATGAAATTAAAGAGATTGCGGTATATCGTGCGGATGGAAGTTCAATACCGATTATACAAAATGGCAGATTTGTACTGGAAGGAACAGAGGAACTCAATAAAGCATTTGACGAAGCTTAATTCATAGACCAGATTCGGTATAGGAGGTTGTTATGCTGACCATAAGAAATTTTTCCAAGAGCTATAAGGGTGGAAATAAGGCAGTGGATTGCTTAAATTTAAAAATAGACAGTGGAGATATCTTTGGCTTCATCGGTCATAACGGAGCCGGTAAGACCACAACAATACGATCCGTTGTAGGAGTTCTGGACTTCGAGGAAGGAGAGATCTTCATTAATGGGATGTCCATTAAAGAGAAACCGATCGAATGTAAGAGGATAACAGCCTATATACCGGATAATCCAGATCTATATGAGCATCTGTCTGGGATTGCCTATCTGAATTTCATAGCTGATATCTTTGAGATTAGTAGATCAGATAGGGAAACTTTGATCGAAAAATACGCAGGAGAATTTGAACTGATGGATAATTTAGGGGCTTCTATCTCATCCTATTCCCATGGGATGAAGCAGAAGCTGGCTATTATTGGGGCGCTGATCCATAGCCCCAAGCTTCTAGTTCTGGATGAACCTTTTGTTGGTTTGGATCCAAAGGCTTCCCATACTTTGAAGAAGATAATGGCGAAATTGGTCAAGGAAGGTAGCGCAATCTTTTTCTCCACCCATGTACTTGAGGTAGCGGAAAAGCTGTGTAATAAGATTGCAATCATTAAGAAGGGTAAACTGGTGGCCTGTGGAACAACCGAAGAGGTAACAGGAGATCATAGTCTCGAGGATGTTTTTCTGGAGTTAACATAGGATATTTAATCTAGAAGAAAGGTTTGGTAATATCGATGAAAAAGGTTATCCGGTTAGTTCGTATACAGCTAGGAGCAGTTCTTTCCGATATGCTGTCCATTGGTAATCACCGTAATAAGAAATCAAGGCGAGGTTATGGTGGATTAATTGCCTTCCTTACGATAATGACATTAATTGCCTTTCTTTATTGTTATATGATTGGTAAAGGTCTGATGATCTTTGATAGTCTTCATCTTCTACCAACCATGATGATGGCTGTAAGCAGTATCCTTGCTCTTTTCTTCATTCCAATGGTTCCAATTATTTTTGCCTCAATTCTAGGAGTTATCATATCCTTTGCAGCATCCAGATTCCGTTATCGTAATCTGGTCTATATCCTTTTCTCCATAGTAGCATTTCTATGGATGATGGGATTATCCATGACCGTATCTGATTCCGGTCAGGAACTAGTAAATCTAAGTTATACATTAACAGAACAAGTAAATCGGATGTATCCCCTTGCTAAGTTATATACCAAGGCAACGGTTTATTATGATGGACTCGCCTTATGTTTATTTCTCCTGATCTCATTGCTCCTCTTCCTTGCCTATTGTTATGGAGTAGGGAAAGTATTTCTATGGTTGAATACTATGTTCTTAACGGGACATACCGGTACGAAATTTACCATGGGAAGACAGAAGGTTCAATCTCCTTTGGGAGCACTCTATCGAAAGGAACTAAGAAGATTTTTCGCATCACCAGTCTATGTTCTCAATACCGGTTTTGGAATTGTTTTATTGACCTTTGGTGTTCTATTCCTCCTGCTTGTGAAAAGTCCTTTCGCAAGAATCCTCCCTTGGCAATTTGATCTGAATACAATCCGTCAGATACCGGAGTTGGAAGATATGGTAAGGCATTCCGGTCCGCTTATTATATCCTTTTGCGTCCTTTTGAGTAGTACAACAATGGCCTCTATTTCCTTAGAAGGAAACAATCTTTGGATACTAAAATCCCTACCGCTATCCCCAGGTACCATTTTCCGATCAAAGATGGCCGTTAATTTTACTATAACGGCTCCGGCCTTGATCGATGCGATCCTTCTTAGTATCCTTTTAGAGCTTGAAATGATATATGGATTAATCCTTGTTCTGCTATCTATCGTTTTCTCGATTTTTGTTGCAGTGTTTGGGCTTTTGGTAAATTTAAAATTCCCTAATTTTAGTTGGACATCTGAGACCTTTGTAATAAAACAAAGTAAAGCGTCGACTATATCGGTTTTTAGTGGGCTTGGAATTATGGCTCTGCAATTTCTTTTACAATATATAATCCCTTCCTATGAGATGGCCTACTTGGCTTATCTTATAATATTTGCCGTACTTGACATAGTAATTTACCGGATCTTAATGACCTATGGTGTAAGAAGATTTCAGGAGTTATAAATACATCCTCTATTATTAAGCTATCTAATGAATTGCATAAGAATTTATCCACGGAAAGTAAAGGACAAGCGTCCTGAAATATGCTAAAATGAGCTAAAGTTGCTATATGTGATGTGATAGGAGGAATTGTAATGGATTATAAAACAGCAGGTGTAGATATTGAGGCTGGGTATAAAGCAGTTGATCTTATAAAAGAGCATATTAAGGGGACTATGAGGAAAGAGGTGCTTACCGGAATTGGTGGTTTTTCCGGTGCATTTTCATTGGACAGCTTTAAGTATATGGAACAGCCGACCTTAGTGTCCGGTACGGATGGAGTGGGTACCAAGCTAAAGATTGCATTCCTCTTAGATAAGCATGATACCGTAGGTATTGACTGTGTGGCTATGTGTGTAAATGATATTGCCTGCGCTGGGGCACAGCCCTTATTTTTCCTAGATTATATTGCTTGTGGTAAAAATGAACCGACGAAGATTTCAGCAATCGTAAAGGGAGTGGCAGAGGGTTGTATTCAGGCAGGAGCAGCACTAATTGGTGGCGAAACAGCGGAAATGCCTGGCTTCTATCCAGTTGACGAGTATGATCTAGCAGGTTTTGCAGTTGGCATCGTAGATCAGAAAGAGTTGATTACGGGAACTAATGTGAAGGATGGAGATGTCCTGATTGGAATTGCTTCCTCTGGAATCCATAGCAATGGGTATAGCCTGGTTCGTAAAGTCTTTCGAATGCAGAGGGATGCCTTAGATCAATATTATGAATCCTTAGGTGCAACTTTAGGAGAGGTGCTATTGACCCCTACGAAAATCTATGTGAAAGCATTACAAGAACTTAAGAATAGAAAGATTACAGTAAAAGCTTGTAGTCATATTACCGGCGGTGGTTTCTATGAGAATATTCCTAGAATGCTCCCGGAAGGCGTACATGCCTATATCAAAAAAGAAAGCTATGAAATTCCATCGATTTTTCATATGCTATCCAAAGACGGTAGCATTGAAGAAGCGGTAATGTATAATACCTTTAACATGGGATTGGGTATGGTGATTGCAGTTGATAGCCATGATGCAGACCTGGCCCTTGAAGCCCTTAAAGCGGCAGGAGAAAGTGCTTATCTAGTAGGTGAAGTAAAGAGTGGCACGAAAGGAGTTAGCTTATGCTAAGATTGGCTGTTTTTGTATCCGGTGGGGGTACAAATCTTCAGGCTTTAATCGATCAGATTGAGCAAGGAAAGCTATCTGATGTCTCCATTGAAGTAGTTATTAGTAGTAAAAGTGACGCATACGCTTTAGAACGTGCCAAAAAACATGGAATACCAGCGGTTGCAGTAACCAAGAAGGATTATCCTGATCCTGCTTTGTTTACACAAGAGCTATTAAAATATCTTGAGAAGTTTCGGGTTGATTTGATTGTATTAGCTGGTTATTTACTGATCGTACCGCAAGCTATCGTTAGAAAGTATCATAATCGGATTATAAACATTCATCCCTCTTTAATTCCGTCCTTTAGTGGGGCGGGTTTCTATGGACTAAAAGTCCACCAAGCGGTATTGGAACGGGGGGTTAAAATCACTGGGGCAACCGTTCATTTTGTAGATGAAGGTACAGATACTGGGCCAATTATTCTACAAAAGCCTGTTGCAGTCCTAGAAGAAGATACCCCAAAGTCCCTGCAAAGAAGAGTGATGGAAGAAGCTGAGTGGGATTTGCTCCCGGAGGCGGTACGCCTGATTTCCCAGAAGAGAATAACCGTCGAGGGGAATATTGTTCGGATTCATGATATACCGCTACAATCGTAAACTTGTTACCAGTTAATTCATATGGAATGTTAAAACAGATGGCTATGATAGGGAGCTTTCTGTTTTTTCTCTTTAAAGAAATTTGGATAAATTGTATATAAAATCATGGTATCTAACTAGTTTCGCAATTACCTATAATTAGCGATAAAAGGAGGAAATAGAATGAAAGTACTAGTCGTTGGCAGTGGTGGAAGGGAACATGCGATTGCAAAGAAGGTTTCCATGAGTCCTAAGGTCAGTAAGCTTTACTGTGCACCGGGGAATGCAGGAATTGCGGAGATTGCTGATTGTATTAATATATCCGCCAATGATTTAAATGGACTTGCTGATTTTGCGGAAAAAGAAAAGATAGACCTGACCATTGTAGGTATGGATGATCCATTAGTGTCAGGTATCGTTGATGTCTTTGAGGATAGGGGCTTGCGTATCTTTGGACCAAGAAAGAATGCAGCGATCATTGAAGGCTCAAAAGCTTTTTCAAAGGATTTAATGAAAAAATATCAGATTCCATCTGCTGATTACGAAACCTTTCATGACCCCTCCGAAGCGATCGAATATCTAAAGAGCAGTAAGTATCCGATTGTTTTAAAGGCGGATGGACTTGCCTTAGGAAAAGGTGTTCTCATCTGCAGCCATTATGAGGAAGCAGTAGACGGAGTCAGACTTATCATGGAGGATAAGAAGTTTGGTTCTGCTGGTGATCTGCTAGTTATTGAGGAATACATGACCGGAAGAGAGGTATCTGTACTAGCCTTCTGTGACGGTACAAGGATCCTTCCAATGACAAGTGCCCAGGATCATAAACGGGCTAAGGATGGAGATCGGGGTTTGAATACCGGAGGAATGGGTACATTTTCACCCAGTCCCTTCTATACCAAGGAGATTGATACCTTCTGTAAAGAAAAGATTTACCAACCAACCATCGATGCCATGAAGGCAGAGGGCAGAGAGTTTGTTGGTATCCTATTTGTTGGATTAATGTTGACTGCTGAGGGACCCAAAGTATTGGAATATAACGCTCGCTTTGGTGATCCGGAGGCGCAGGTGGTCCTACCAAGGATGAAAAATGATCTAGTAGAGGTCTGTGAAGCCTGTATCGATGGTAAGCTAGACCAGATTGACTTGGTCTTTGAAGATAATGCAGCGGTATGTGTGGTATTGGCTTCGGAAGGGTATCCGGAGCATTACAAGAAAGGGTATCCTATCTTTGGCTTGGAAAATTTTAAGGGGAAAGAGGACTATTATCTATACCATGCCGGAACAAAAAGGGAAGGAAATGCAATCCTTACTAGTGGTGGCCGTGTCCTTGGTATCACTGCGAAAGGAAGGGATCTTCAGGAAGCAAGGCAAAAAGCCTATGAAGCAACTACTTGGATTGAATTTGAGAATAAATATATGCGGACCGATATAGGAAAAGCCATTTACCAATAAAAAAAGAAGCACGACGATAATTTTGATGATAGATTTTACTAGGAGATGAGACATATGCCACCAATTCAATTGTTAATCAAACCATCCTCAGGATCCTGCAACTTAAGATGTAAATACTGTTTTTACCATGATGAAATGAATCATCGTGAAACGGGCAACTATGGTTTCATGTCATTCGATACCTTGGAGATCCTTGTAAAGAAAACACTGGACTATGCAGAAGGAAGCTGCGGATTTGCATTTCAAGGAGGAGAACCTACTTTAGCTGGTTTGGATTTTTATAAAGAACTAATACAACTGCAAAAAAAATATAATGTAAAACAAATTCCCATATCAAACTCCATTCAGACCAATGGTTATCGTTTAGACGAGGAATGGGCAAAGTTCTTTGCAGAGCATCACTTTCTTGTGGGGATTTCTTTAGATGGCACAAAATATACGCATAATACCTACCGGGTAAATCCGATGGGGGAAGGCTCCTTCGATGACATCATGAAGACAATCGAATTGTTGGACCGTTATCAAGTGGAGTATAATATTTTAACGGTGGTGAACCGTAGAACGGCAGAAAAAATATCGAAGATTTATTCCTTCTACGAGAAAAACCAATGGAAATACATTCAATTTATAGCCTGTCTTGATCCAATCGGAGAAAAGGGAGGAGAAAGAGAATATTCTTTAACCCCGGAGCTTTACGGGGAATTCTTAATTCAGTTATTTGACCTATGGTATTTGGATCTGCAAAAGGGAAAGCAGCCCTTTATCCGTCAATTCGAAAATTATATATCGATTCTTATGGGCTATGAACCGGAGGCTTGCGATCAGAGAGGTTGCTGTAGTATTCAGTATGTGGTAGAGGCGGATGGGTCCGTATATCCTTGTGATTTCTATGTACTGGATGAATACCAGATTGGAAACTTCCACTCAGATTCCATTGATGAAATGAGACAAAAGGGTGAAGAAATTCGTTTCGTGGAAAAGTCTTTGGAAAATAAAGAGGAATGCAAGAAATGTGTATATGGACCAATCTGTAGAGGTGGATGCCGCAGAAACCGTGAGATCGATGAAAACGGGCAGATAGGGAAGAATTATTTCTGCCCTGCATACAAAAAGTTTTTTGAAGCTACCTTGCCAAGAATGCAGCAGATAGCCATGGAGTTGAGAAGGAGATAATTCTATAAGGATATGCTTCTTTATCGATATGCCTTCGATCACTTCTAAGGAGTTTACAATTTATCTCCATACATAACAAGTACAGACAAAAAATGAAAGAAATGCCACAGAAGTGCCATAGTTCCCCTTTATGATAAAGCATAATCTAAAAAACGAATCACATGATAGATTTTCGTGTAGAATCCTGAATGAATGCTTTTCTAGAAAGGGGTACTAATTTTTAAATGAAAAATAGGTATTTAAATAAACTGCTAATCTTTTTGCTCATCTTAGGTTTTCTAATTCCCCGAGGATTTTCAGGGAATCCTATCACAGTCAAAGCATCCCAGACCGGAACGGTTCTGGCAAATTCGTTAAATGTAAGATCAAAACCTTCTATCACGGCAAGTAAAGTCCAGTTATCCGGTGCCGATGTATTCCTTAGGAATGGAGAAACTGTTGAAATCTTAGAGCAGGACGGGGAATGGTACTATGTTTCTCTTAAGTTTAATGGACAAAAAGTGAAAGGTTATGTACATAGTGATTTTGTAAAAGTCAAAAAAGAGAATAAACCAACAGCGACACCGAAACCTACTGCAACACCCACTCCTACTCCTAAACCGAATAAGATAGATACTGGGAATATTGATAAAAAAGTAGAAATTGAGGGAACCGTAGTTGCAGATTCGCTGAATGTTAGAAGTGGTCCTGGTACAAATTATAGCAGGATCTCCAGCCTTAAGCAGGGTGATCGTGTGACAGTAATTAATGAAGCTATAAACGATAGCACCAGATGGTATGTAATTACATTTAAGTCCGGTGCCAATACAGTAACTGGCTACGTTTCGGCGATCTATATCCAACTGCCCTATGCAAAAGCAATTAAGGGTAAGGTCGATGTTAGCAAGCTAAAAATTCGTAGCTCACCGGATCCTAAGGCTGCCTACCTGAAAGATAAGGATGGCAATATTATCACCTTGAAAAAGAATAAGAATATTTCAATTACGGGTGAAAAAATCATTTTAAATGAAAAATGGTATAATATAAAATTTACCCATAAGGATAAAAAGGAAAGCGGATATGTTTTAGCGAGTCAGGTTGTTTTTCGTGGTGCTGACGAGAAGGTACCGACCCCAACGGCTACTCCCAAGCCAACGAAAACGCCAACCCCAAAGCCAACGGACAAACCGGAGAATAAGCCTAAGGTAACTGCAACACCGACACCTAAGCCTACGATGACTCCGACCCCAACCGTGACTCCAATTCCAACCATGATACCCATGCCATCGCCTAGTCCTAGTCCGACACCGTCTCCAACACCAACGCCATCCAATGAGATGCTTACCGTTTCTGATCTTAAGATTCACCGTAACATTAGTTCTCCTCTTAGTGGATATGTTTGTAACACGATCTATCTAAATGTTGAAGAAAATGTTTTGGCGGGTGCGGGAATCCTTACGGATGCCAATCATGAGCCGGTAATACTGAATAATGGCGAGAAGATCACCGTTATGGATGATGTTTCCGTTGACGGTGTAGTCTGGTATAAGATTACTTTTTACTATGGATATCAGGTTCTGACCGGATATGTTCAGGCGGATTATATCTACATTGGTGAAGAAAGACCGGTATCCGATGGCTCTATAACATTACCTGGCAATACGACGACTCCGACTCCGACACCTGCCTTTGGAAATTTGGATGATGTGGATTTTGAGGTAATGCTGGCACTAGAGAATTTCCCTGAAAGTTATAAGGCTTCCTTAAGACAACTGCATGCACGGTATCCAAAATGGATTTTTAAGGCCTATCATACCGGATTGGATTGGGATACCGTGATCGAAGAAGAAAGTGTTCCCGGTAAAAATTTAATACCGAATACAAAAAGTATAGAATGGAAGTCACTAGCGGAAGGGGCCTATAATTGGAAGGAAGATAAATTTATTGTATATGATGGATCAACCTGGGTTACAGCATCGGAAGATGCGATTAGGTACTATATGGATCCGAGAAACTTCCTTACGGAGAATGGTATTTTCCAATTTGAATTATTAAAATATCAAAGGGAATATCAGAATGTAGCAGGAGTGGAAAATGTTCTTAGGGGAACAGCCATGTCCAATGCCTCCTATACATTTACCGATGACTATGGGGTAATACAAACCTATACCTACGGTGAAACCTTTATAGCTGCAGCAGAATACTCTGGCGTAAGTCCATACCACCTTGCTTCTAGGGTAAAGCAGGAGGTTGTAACCGGTCCCAATACCTTGAGTTCCAGCGTATCTGGTACGGTAGAAGGGTATGAAGGCTACTATAATTTCTATAATATAGGAGCCAATGACAGTGCCGGTGGTGGTGCAGTCCGAAATGGTCTGAAATATGCCAAGAATGGAAGCAGTAATAAGGAAACCAACGCCCTCTATATGATACCCTGGACAAGTCCATATCGTTCCATTGTTGGAGGATCCTACTTCATTGGTCATAGCTATATCAACCGTGGACAAGATACGATTTATCTACAAAAATTTAATGTAACGCCAAGATCTACCTACTACCATCAGTATATGTCGAATGTTGAAGCACCCTTTGCGGAGGGTAAGAAAGTATACTCGGCCTATAGTGATATTATGGATACACCAATTGTATTTTCTATTCCGGTTTATCTGAATATGCCATCGAAACCAGCGCCGATACCAAAGACACAGTTCAATCCGAATAATCGTCTGAAGAATCTTCAGGTGCTTGATATGAATGGTAACAAGCTTACGATTACACCAACCTTTAGTCAGACCGAGTATAATTACTACTTGATTGTGCCGAATGAAACGGAGTTTGTTGAGATTAAGGCAACAACCGTAAGTAAGAAAGCAACCTTAGGTAGTGGCGGATACGTTCAACTAGTAACCGGTGATAATGAAGTTGTAATTCCTGTTATAGCGGAAAATGGCGATGTAGCAGAATATATTATTCATATTGTAAGAGAATAATCCATATGTCGCATAGAAGTTAGCAGGATTAAAGTTTATTACAGCGATTATAGAATCCGGCCGCGGGTTGTGAAACCTGTCGGCCGGATATTGCTATTAGAAAAATTGGAGGACACAATATGAGAAAATGGATCATAAAGTATATAGGAGCATTTTTACTATTTATCATAGCAGGAGGCATATTTACAGCAAATTCAGTTCAAGCAGCCAGTGCCGAAGTGGAGATCTCTGCTGATTCAACAGAGGTAACCGTAGGACAAGATTTTTTCGTATATATCCGGATTAATTCGGATTCTTTCTTCGGAGATTTTGAGGCAAATCTTACCTACGATGATGATATATTGGAGTATATGGAAGGGGCATCGGTGATCACCGGTAGCAGTGGATATCTGAAAATTTCAGATTTTAGTATAAATGAGGGTACACAAAGTAGAAAATACACATTAAAGTTTCGTGCTTTAAAAGCGGGAGTCACAGAGATATCCTTCCCTCGTAATATCATGATATATGAATATGAAACAGGGGATGAAATGTCCGTATCCAGTTATGATTTAACGATTGAGGTAAAGCCAGAAGAAACGGCTTCGGAAAATGCCTTTTTAAAATCTTTAAAAATCAGTCCTTCTCTACTTACCCCTGAGTTCGATAAAAATGTATTCGAATACAGTACTCAGGTAGATGCAGAGATTGAAAAATTAGTAATTAATGCTCTTCCAGAAGATGAAAAAGCAACAATTAAGATTTCAGGTAATGATTCTCTAAAAGAAGGGGAAAATAAAATTATCATTACTGTGTTAGCAGAATCGGGAACCATCATAGAATATACTATAAATGCCTTCCGTGAAGCTAACCCTAATCCCGAAGAGACAGAGGATCCAATTCTAACTCCGGGTACGACGCAAAGTCTTTTTGAAGTTGTACGTTTGGATGGCGAAATCTATGCAATTTATAATGGGAAATATAAATTGGTTGAGCCAGGCAAGGATGTTGAAATTCCGAAGGGATACGTGAAGACCAAAGCCATCCTATCAGATATTTCAATCAATGCATATTATCCAGAAAATGATCTGGAAAATGAATTTTTCCTGATTTATGCTGAGAATGCTTTTGGTGACCGTGGCTTTTATCAATATGATCGAATTGAAAAGACAATGCAAAGGTTTGTTACCAAGGATTCAAAGGGTACGAATAATGTAATTATTCCCGAAACAGAGGAAAGCATGCAAGTAGAAAATTATCGTGCAAATCTTACGAAAGCAGCGATTGTTATTGCCGCCCTAAGCATCATTTGTGCACTACTTATCATTGTTCTGATTCGATTTTATATGAAACAGAAGGGATATAAGACAGACGATTTAGATTAAGGATTGTATTGACAAAACGAAAGATCTGTTATACTATTAATATAACAGGTATAACTTTCGGTTCTTTTATAAATGAGGTGTTTCCAATGTATGTCAAGATTGATTTTAATAGTGATGAGGCCATTTATATTCAGTTAAGAAATCAGATTATATATGGAATCGCTACTTCGCAGATACAGGAAGGTGATAACCTGCCGTCTGTAAGAGAATTAGCAGAGATTGTCGGAATTAATATGCATACTGTTAATAAAGCATATTCTATTCTGAAGCAGGAAGGCTATGTTAAACTGGACCGCAGAAAGGGTGCAGTGATTGCAATCGATATCGATAAATTACAGGCAATAGAGCAACTAAAAGAAAGTCTGCGAGTCATACTGGCGGAAGCAATTTGTAAGAATATCAGTTGCAGGGAGATCCATGAAGTGATCGATCAAATTTATCAAGAGTTTGAAAGGGGGTAATACCCATGCTATGTGATCGATGCCAAAAGAGAGATGCGCAAGTGCTTTACACCGAGATAATCAATGGAACAAAAAAGGAACAGCATCTATGTGAAGAATGTGCTGCAGAATACACATCCTTTCAAATGGATAAACCATTCCTAAATAGTGAGTTTAGTTTGGGAGACCTGCTGTCTACTCTATTTGATAATTATCCAGCTACGGGTACGAAAAATGCTACTCAGAATATACCGAATATTGTCTGCAATAAATGTAATACAACATATGAAGAATTTTTACAGAAAGGTAAATTCGGTTGTGCCGACTGCTATCGGAGCTTTAACAGTTATTTAGGAAAAACTTTAAAAGGGATCCAGGGAGCAGAGGTGCATACAGGCAAACGCCCCAAAGGATATGTTACTTCCACAGACCGAATTCTGAAAGGGTTATCTGAGTCAGAAAAGCTTTCCATAAAGCTACAAGAAGCGATAGAAAAGGAAGAATTTGAGGAAGCTGCCAGACTTAGGGACCTCATCAAAGAGATCAAGAAGGAGGAGATCGGCAATGCTTAAATGGTACGAGCAAAACGTTGCGGATAGCGATGTTGTCATCTCCAGCCGGGTAAGATTGGCAAGAAATTTAGAGGAATTCCCTTTTTCCGGTAAGCTCCAAGAGGAGCAGGCAGTTACCTTGGTAAATAAGGTAAAGAAGATAACGAATCTGCTTTCCGAAAAGGATCATAGAAAATACTACTCCTGTAACATCAGTACCCTAAGTGAGATTGATAAATCTGCTATGGTAGAACGCCATATTGTCAGCCCGCTTTTGGCTACTAAGGAACAGACTACAGGGCTAATTCTTTCCGAGGATGAAACCATTAGTATCATGATTAATGAAGAGGATCATGTAAGAATACAGGCAATTGTCGGAGGAATGAATTTGGAAGAGGCCTATCAGGAAGCGGATAAGATTGATGATATTGCCTATGATGAGCTTCATTTTGCTTATGATGAAAAATATGGTTATCTTACAGAATGTCCAACGAATGCAGGAACTGGAATGCGTGCTTCCTGTATGGTATTTCTACCAGCGCTCAGTTCAGCTAGAATGATTCAAAAGTTGATCGAGGAAGTTGGAAAATATGGAATGACCATCCGTGGAATCTATGGAGAAGGCTCCAAAAGCCTTGGGAATATGTATCAGATATCAAATCAAAAGACCCTTGGAAATTCTGAGAGGGAGATCATAGATAATTTGAAGCGCATCGTAACCCAGATTGTAAAACAGGAAAGAAAACGAAGAGAATATATGTTATCCGTTAATTCAGATGAGATACAGGATCAAGTTTACCGTACTTATGGAATCCTAAAATATGCAAGGCAGATCAGCTCAGATGATGCTATGAATTTACTTTCTCAATTAAAATTTGGTGTAGATGCTAAGCTGATTAAGCTGGACCGTGAATGTAATATTCATAAATTAATGATGGGTGTTCAACCAGGAAGTCTACAATGGACCCTAGGTAAAAATGTTGGTAGTTTGTCAAGAGACCAAGCCAGAGCTGAATATATTAGAAAAGAATTACCTACAATTATATAGATCTATTCATATGAAAATTGAATACAAATTGATATCATAATAGACAATCTTACATGATTGGAATGTAGAGTATAATGCACTCTCAAGTTAGAATGGAGGATACCATATGAACGACAAATTTACAGAGAATGCTCAAAAAGCAATCAATCTAGCAAGAGAAGCTTCCTATCGTCTTTCCCATAATTATATTGGAACAGAACACCTGCTCATCGGTTTATTGCAGGTGGAAGGTGTTGCTAGGAGAGTTCTTGCAGAAAATGGTGTAAGTGTAGATAAAGTATTGGAACTGGTAAATCAGCTCATTGCACCAAGCAATGGTGTAGAAATGATGGATGCCGGTAATTTTACCCCAAGATCAAAACGTATCTTGGATCAGAGCTATAAGGAAGCCTTAAGAATGAAGGCTACTTTAGTTGGTACAGAGCATATCCTAATAGCTCTGATTAAAGAACCAGATTGCATTGCAATTCGTCTATTAAATACCTTAGGTGTGAATATCCAAAAGGTATATATCGACATATTAGCGGCTTCCGGTATGGATATTAATGCTGCGAAAAATGAGTACTCTGCAGGGAAGAGTAAAAGTAGGGGACGCCAGTCTTCAACAACGCCAACATTGGATCAATATAGCCGTGATCTAACGGAATATGCAAGAGAAGGAAAGTTGGATCCGGTTATTGGCAGGGAAACGGAAATCCAGAGGGTTGTTCAAATTTTAAGCCGAAGAACCAAGAACAATCCTTGTCTGATCGGTGAGCCTGGTGTAGGAAAAACAGCCATAGCAGAAGGATTAGCTCTAAAAATTGTGGAAGGTAATATACCAGAAACAATTAAAGAGAAAAGGGTAGTAACCTTAGATTTGTCCGGCATGGTGGCTGGTTCTAAATACCGTGGTGAATTTGAAGAGAGAATTAAAAAGGTTATAAATGAAGTAATCAATAGCGGTAATGTATTATTATTTATCGATGAAATTCATACAATAATCGGTGCAGGAGGTGCGGAAGGAGCAATTGATGCTTCCAATATATTAAAGCCTTCCCTTGCCCGTGGAGAATTGCAGATCATTGGTGCTACTACAAGAGAAGAATATCGTAAATATATAGAGAAAGATGCTGCATTGGAAAGAAGATTTCAACCAGTTGTTGTTGAAGAGCCATCAGAGGATGAAGCAATTCAAATATTATTCGGTTTACGGGATAAATACGAGGCGCATCATAAGGTGCGTATCACAGATAGTGCCCTAGAAGCGGCTGTGAAATTATCCGCCCGTTATATTAATGACCGTTATCTACCAGACAAAGCCATTGATTTGATGGATGAAGCGGCTTCCAAGGTACGCTTAAGTGCCTTTACCTCTTCCCCAAGGATCAAGCAACTAGAGGAAGAGCTAAAGCGTCTTGAAGAAGAGAAAGAGAAGGCGATTAAGCAGGAGGCTTATGAGCGGGCTGGTGAGATAAAGAAACAGCAGGAAGCAGCCCAAGAAGAGTTGGAGAAAGAGAAATTACTGGAGGATAAAAATAAGCAGGAGAACCAGCTGGTAGTTAGTGAAGCTGAAATCGCAGATATTATCTCCAGTTGGACCAAAATTCCTGTTCGGAAGTTACAGGAAGAGGAAGCTCAACGACTACAAAACCTAGAGAATATACTACATGAGAGAGTTGTTGGACAGGAAGAAGCGATTGGTGCTGTGGCTAAAGCGATTCGCCGTGGTAGAGTTGGGCTTAAGGATCCGAATCGACCGACTGGTTCCTTCCTATTCTTAGGACCTACCGGTGTTGGAAAAACAGAGCTTTCCAAAGCACTGGCAGAGGCCATGTTCGGTAGTGAAAATTCCATTATCCGAGTTGATATGTCGGAATATATGGAGAAGCACAGCGTAAGTAAGTTGATTGGTTCACCGCCTGGATATGTAGGTTATGATGAGGGGGGCCAGCTCAGCGAAAAAGTGAGACAAAATCCCTACTCTGTAATATTGTTTGATGAAGTGGAAAAAGCCCATCCGGACGTGTTCAATATCTTACTTCAGGTACTAGATGATGGTCATATCACAGATTCCCAGGGTAGAAGGGTTAGTTTTAAAAATACAATTATAATTATGACTTCTAACGCAGGAGCTCAAAATATTGTAGAACCTAAGCGCCTTGGATTTACCACTCAGACGGATGAGAAAGAAGACTACAACCGTATGAGAGAAGCAGTAATGGATGAGGTAAAGAGGATATTCAAACCAGAATTTATTAACCGTATTGACGAAATCATTGTATTCCATTCCCTTACCAAGGAAAATATTAAGAGCATTGTGTCTATTATGCTTAGAACCATCGCTAAGCGTATCAAGACTCAGATGAAGATTACAATGGAAACCGACGATGCAGTGATTGATCATTTAGCAGAGATCGGTTTTGATCCAAAATATGGTGCTAGACCATTAAGAAGAGCCATCCAGAGTAATATCGAGGATAAGATGGCGGAAGAGATTCTGGCAGGTAAAATCAAAGAAGGCGATACCGTTATCATTGAGTACCTTGACAATGAAGTCATAATAAAAGCGAAACAAACAGAGACAATATAATCACAGCGCCAGCTTATAGGAATGAAAGAAAGAGTAGAAATCGCCAGATATATCGTATATAATGAAGATGTTCCATTAAACAATAATTTTATACTATCTGTCACAGTTAGGTTCTATAATACAATTAGGAGGGTCATATAATGGCAGTTATTGAAGAGTTAATACGCAAGGAAAGTGATGGGACAATAAGCTTTGGTAATTTTAAATTAGGGGTAAAATCAAAATTATCCGACTTTGAACATCAGGGAGATCTGTATAAGGTTAAAACCTTCCATGAAATTACAAAGCTTGAAAAAAACGGGTCATTTGTCTATGAATCAGTGCCAGGAACTGCTGTATTTAATTTTAATGAAAAGGATGATGTAATAAGCTTTCAAGTAGCAGGAACCGATACTGCGCAGATTACATTGGAGATGGAAGCAGAAAAGGAGTATAAAATATTCCGGGATGATATATCATTAGGCAAGATGAAAACCAATTTAGGCGGTAAACTTGTATTCAGCCTCGAATTAAATGAGGAAGAGAAAGCTCATATAAAGGTGGTTAAACTTTAGGATGGCAAAGAACAAAACCATGTTCTTCTGTAAAGAGTGTGGCTATGAAACGGCAAAATGGCTGGGACAGTGTCCCGGCTGTAAGCTCTGGGATACCTTCGTAGAGGAACCAGTTGTTAAAAAGAGTAGCGGATCAATAAGTAAGATCAGAGTTTCAAGGGAACCAGAACTTATTTCACAGATTAAAGCAGAGAGAGAAGAACGTTTTCTCTGTGGAATCGAGGAGTTAGATCGTGTTCTTGGAGGCGGTATTGTATCTTCCAGTTTGGTCTTGGTTGGTGGAGATCCTGGTATTGGAAAATCTACCCTACTTCTCCAGATGTGCCGTGAAATTGTTAATAAGCATAGAAAAGTACTCTATATTTCAGGAGAAGAATCCTTACAACAAATAAAAATGAGAGCAGAAAGGCTCGGCGTTTTTAACGGCGAGCTTCTGCTTCTATGTGAAACAAATCTGGACTTGATTGAGGATACAATCAATAAACATAAACCGGATCTCGTTGTAATAGATTCGATTCAGACGATGTTTAAAGATGAAATTTCCTCTGCTCCGGGAAGTGTCGGTCAAGTTAGAGAGGCTACGGGAACCCTAATGCGTATCGCAAAAGGAATCGGTGTTACCATATTCATTATTGGACATGTAACCAAGGAGGGGGTAGTAGCAGGACCAAGGGTACTGGAGCATATGGTGGATACCGTGCTGTATTTCGAAGGAGAGAATCATGCTTCCTATCGGGTTCTTCGTGCGGTTAAAAATCGATTTGGTTCCACCAATGAGATTGGCGTATTTGAAATGTGCGGGAATGGTTTGGTAGAGGTAAAGAATCCCTCTGAATTTATGCTAAAGGGAAGACCGGAAGGGGAACCGGGCTCCGTGGTAGCAGCTTCCATAGAAGGGACCAGACCGCTTTTAGTAGAAGTACAAGCCTTGGTATGTAGGACGAATTTTAATATGCCAAGAAGAACTGCAGCAGGTACGGATTATAACCGGGTAAATCTACTTATGGCTGTATTGGAAAAACGTCTGGGTATTCAGTTATCCGATTGTGATGCCTATGTGAATGTAGCAGGTGGAATGCGAATTACTGAGCCTGCACTGGATCTGGCAATTTTAACTGCGATTCTTTCCAGCTACCGAAATAGACCATTAAGTGATAAGACAATACTCTTTGGTGAAGTGGGGCTTACCGGTGAGATTCGTGCTGTTAATATGGCAGAACAGAGGGTATTAGAAGCAGCCAAGATGGGGTTTGACCTTTGTATCATGCCCCAGGCAAATAAGGAGCATATGAAAACCCAGGGAGGAATCAAACAGATTGGGGTACGTAATATTCAAGAGGTAATGGACCTGCTGATGCGATAATTTAAGAGATATCTTTACATAAGATAGGGGGATAAATGTGGGGGATTATTGTAACGAAAGATTAAAACAGCTTGCTAGCACTCAGGAAATGTTGGTGGCTGTGAATGGTTTCACGGAAGAATGGCTAGATTCTCAAAAATTATTAGAGAAAGTAACCTATGATACAATCAATATCACAGATACCATGCTAAATTTATCACAGAAAGGTAATGAATTGGTATCTTTACTGCAATCCAATTATAATAAAATGTTGGAAAACCCCAGCGAAGTCGACAGGGAACTGATAGCACGCTGCCTAAAGGAGTTGCACTATATATTTGTAAAAATTCAGGAGGCTATTAAAGCATTCAGTGATAGTGCCCATGCTATGGATCGGGAATTGGTGCACCATAAAGAGATTATGGATCATATACAGAGTTCTGTTACCTTCATTGGTAGCAATATAAATCAAATCGTTGCATTTGAGGAATTCGTAGAACTTAGTAAGCTATAAATCTTCAGTAATCTCTAGAATAAGATAAGATAGTAGTAGGATCTCCGATTCATTATTTAGCAAAATTGAAACTTAAATCAGTTGATAAATTTATCTATGTAAAATTTTAAAATAATCTTGACAATTAAAACAATTCATAGTACTATATATAGGCGACATAAAATTGTCCAAGTAAATAGGGGATTGGTCAAATGGTATGACAAGGGTCTCCAAAACCTTTAGCGGGAGTTCGATTCTCTCATCCCCTGTCAATTTGATATTTGATTAAAAAAGATACATCCAGTATGATGTATCTTTTTTAATTTTCTACTTTTTCCTCTAGATGCTGGTAGAGTTTATCGTATATTTGGTCATAAAGATCATTTTCCAAAACAAGTATCGTATTATTTACATAATCCGTTACAATCTCTCGAATTCGATCTTCTTCCATATCAATGATCTGATCCAGCTCATTTATTATTTTATCTATGTATTTATCTAATTCCTCATTAATACGGGAAGTTTCTGTTTGAATATGTATATCTATTGATTGATAAGCTTCTTCCATCCGAAAATCAATATAATCAATAATTCGATCGGTTTTCTCATCAACTATGGCTTCTGTTTGATTGTTGATATCTTCGAGGTAATCAGGGATGTTCGAATCAAAAAGATCGCGGATAAATCCTAAAATGTTAGGATGGATACTGGATGTAGCATAAACAGGTATGCCACCCGCTAGAAAACTAACCAGTATGATGATCGCAATCGTTCTACTACTATAGTTTTTCATGAAAATCACCCCTATATAAACCCTAACATAGATAAACGGAGGAATTCAATAGTAATCTATAGGAAGAAATATGAGGTGGTTGTAAATGATACTGGTATACAATATAAACCTCACACACCAACAGAAGAAACACCCACTTTGATTTGTGTGTCACATATCGGACGTACAATGTCCGCTTATGATAACATAAATCACAGCAGGTGTTCTTCTAACGGTGTATTACGGTTATATTTGTATACCCTTATATCATAAAGACAGCCCCATAGGTATGCTTCTTAGAAATTAAAATACCGTAAAGCATTATTATAGCAAATGCCTTGGACAATTTCTCCTAAGGTAGTATAGTCTTGAGGGTATTCTCCCTTCTCCACCCAAGATCCTAGTAGATTGCATAGAATTCGACGGAAATATTCATGTCTTGAATAGGATAGAAAGCTCCTAGAGTCGGTTAGCATTCCTACAAAATTTGCAAGATAACCAAGATTAGCAAGGGAGGTTAATTGTTCCTCCATACCGGTCTTATGATCATTAAACCACCAAGCGCTACCATGCTGTATCTTACCGATAGCTGTTGCATCTTGGAAACAGGCGGCAATGGAATCGATCATAGCGTTCTCCGTTGGATTTAAGCTATATAGGATTGTCCTGGGTAGTTCATTATTTTTATTTAATGCATCAAGAAAATCAGCCATCTCAGAGGCAGAAGAATAAGCATTGATACAATCGAAGCCAGTATCGGGACCAAGCTTTTGGAATGCAAGTGTATTATTATTACGCCTACAACCATAGTGGAGCTGCATAACCCATCCTAACTTATGATACTCCTTACCAAGGAATATCATGAATGCTGTTTTAAATTGACCAATTTCTTGCTGGGATAAGGCCTGTCCCTTAAGTCTCTTTTCAAAAATTCTGTCTATGGTCTCTTCGGTAGCCGGTACATACATAATATAATCTAGTCCATGATCTGATATGCGACAATTTTTCGAATGAAAGAACTCCATTCGGTTCTTTAAAGCCTGCTTTAGAGTAGCATAACTATCAATCTTTACATGGCTTACACTACTTAACTTCATTAGATAATCAAGGTAATTGTCCTTTTCAATATTCATGGCTTGATCGGGTCTCCAGGCTGGATAAACCTTAACCTCAAATTCTGGGTCATTTGCTATTGCATCATGCCATTCTAAGCAATCCACTGGATCGTCGGTTGTGCAGATATGGGTTACTTTTGATTTTTTAATTATGTTACGGACACTCATTGATGCACTGGCTAACTTCTTGTTGCAGAGCTCCCAAACCTCTTTGGCCGTATTTTTATTTAATACCCCATGATAATCAAAATATCTTTGCAGTTCCAGATGGCTCCAATGATAAAGAGGATTTCCGATTGCTTTCGATATGGTTTCTGCCCATTTCTCAAATTTCTCCCAGTCAGGAGCATTACCGGTTATATAATACTCATCAACACCATTTGCTCGCATTAATCTCCATTTGTAATGATCACCACCTAGCCAGAGTTGGGTAATATTATCATATCTGCGATCAAGAGCAATATCCTTGGGATCAATATGACAATGATAATCTAAGATAGGCATTTTATCTGCATAATCATGAAAAAGCTTTTCTGCCGTCTTATTTGATAAAAGAAAGTTCTCATCCATAAATGGTTTCATTGTAATCTCCTTTTTTATCTTATTTATTTTAAAATTAATTCGAAATAATCATCTACATGAGCTAGTCAAGTGATAAATCTACCTACGATTAAAGGAGTATAGTTAGATAGGTCGTATAAACATTAGAAATTCAAATACATACATTTGAATTATATAATTACTACCAAATAATAGCAAGTAAAAATATATACTTGAATTCTATTAACTTTACAAATAATTAAACAGAAAGATTTATTATTGATGAAACATTTTCCTCCTAACCATCGTCTTATTATATGTACAGAATATTTTACATCAGGAGGAAAAAATTATATGAATAAGAAAAAAGCATTAATGGGTTTATTCCTTAGTATAATAGCAGCATCCCAAGTAGCCTGTTCCAATCAAGGGATAGATAAGGCGGCGAAAGTAAGTAATGAAGCGGGAATCGTGGAAGATGACAGTAAGGGAAATGATAGAGATCTAGAAAGGGAGATCGATAATCAAGATCTATTAGCTGAAGATGCCGTGGAAAGGGTTGCTGATCATGATACACAGGCAAATAATATGGAAAAATCCGATGGAGCGAAAGCCGATATAGACGATGAAGCCATTATGAAAAGCTATAGAGAGCAAATAAATACAGAGGATAGTAAGATCAGTGATATCATGTCCTATTTAGAGAAAAATATCTCTTTGGTATCAAAGGGAAATGCCTCAACGATGCTCCTTCTATTAGAAGAATTACAAGTGAAGAAGCGTACGGTATTAGAAGAAAAGTTTCTACCAGAGGAAATTCAAATTGGTTTTTGGGAAGCATACCAGAAAGGTGTTGACTATACCAAGCCTGAGGCCTTAGAGGAGGAAGTATTAAAAAATCTCGTACAAGAAACGGTCGAGTATGGTTATAAATTAGAACAGGCAGAAGGATTTGTATTTCCAGTGATTGACTACACCCTGTATGATAGATTTACAACTTATGCAACCCCGGATATTGCGGATTACTTTAAGATTATGGCAGAACAATCAGAAAAGCCCTATGCAAAGGATGCTGCCCTTGTTATTGGTTGGGAGGATCTTATCAACCGTGCCTTATCTACGGAAGAATTTCTGAAAAACCATCCTAGCTCTAATAAAGCCGCAGATATCGAAGTTCTTCATCAGTGGTATTCAAGAGCAACATTTTTTGGTTTAAACAATACTCCTTTATTTGATTATAAGACAAAGATTATGGTTGATGAGGCCAATGAAGTATATCAAAAGTATCAGAAAGAAGACAGAGATAGCGAATACCTAACTAAGTTAGAAGGGTTTATGGAAGTTCTTTCAGAGAATAATTTTAAATTAACAGCGGAAGTAGAAGAATATAGAAATAACTTAATAAAGTAAAACGACTAGATATCATATTGAATGAAAAAAGTAGCGAACTCAAAACATGGTTTTGTGCTAGCTACTTTTTTGTATTGAAATAAATCTATACATTCTTACTCTTTCTTGTTTAATCTACTGTATTTTAGCTTTCGTCGTCCGGGATCTTACCTTTGCATTGAATGGGATGGAAATAATCTGATGTAATGGTTTCCATACAAATACTGCTATGCTGAAATCGATCATACTATGGATTAGAGTACCAATTCCAACCAGAATAATTACAGTAAAGAAATATCCCTTTTCCTCATAAGCTGCAATACTACCGCCCCAATAAAAAAGTGTTACAACGATAACTTCGGCTACGGCATGAACTAAGGAAATGAGAAAAGAATATGCAGTAGCGCTTTTGGTAGAAAGTAATACATTGTTATTTTTTTTCAAAATAAATGCGCCTAATGATGCAAAGATAAGATGGGTAAGAGCTCTTAATACAATAATGATTGGTGTACCGGAGATTAAAAAGCCCAAACTCGTTAACAAAGCAACTGCAATGGATATTGTGGGAGAGATAAACATGGCAATAAACACTGGCACATGGCTTGCTAATGTAAAGGAAGCAGGTTCTATCACTACCTTAGGTGCAAACATAGGAATTATAATACCAATTGCACAGAGTAATCCTGCAAGAGTTATTGTGATTACACTATTATGTTTCTTCATCTTATTCCTGCCTTTCTTAAGAATATACCAATCTCATTAGGACATCCTTGATAGGTGTCTTGTCAGTTGTTAATTATAATGTAAAGTTCGACATAAGTCAATAATTATATTTATAGAAACTTCCCTTTATTTTATTCAGATTATTTATAACAACAAAAATTATAAAAACAGGATGTTAGGATTGCCTGATAAAACAATCCTAACATCCTTGTATTAGTGTATTAATCATACATCCATCATTCCATCACTACGATTGGCGTCAATCTTCTCTGTCTCTATGTAAAAGCGGATATAATACACCGTCAGTAGGAGAAGCAAGAAGCCAATAATGTTTAATATCTGTTGTGCATAGATCTTTCTTCCAAACATCATTAGATTGCATTTTTGGAGAAAATCCAAGATGGTTCCACCCAGGATCGATACAAAGAAACCTAAAACACCACAGATTGAGGAAGTTATCGTCAACCAAATCATTCTTTTATCATTTCGATAGAAGTCCAGCTGTATGCCGAACAGGCCAATACCAGCAAATGCCCATGCTGTAGAGGCTAAAAAGGTTCCTAAGATATGCATTGGATAGGCATTGCCGGGCACGGTTAATCCCATGACCAGAAAGTTAAATCCAAGTGCAAGGAGGGTATATCGCAAAAGTTTTGCCATACCAAACTTATCTGCCAGGCGTCCCAACTTTGGCGTAAGATAGATACGATATAGGTTAGCTATAAAAGCAACCAGCATGATAAAAGTATAGGGTAAAGATAAATCTTTAATCTGATAGCTGGAATTAAAGGGGGTGCAAATATAGAAAGCAAAGGTATATAAAAACTGGACGGTAAATGCCTTTCGGAACTTACGGTTTCCAAAGGCATCCTTTAATTCATAAAGGGTACCTTGATTGGATATACTGGCAGCGATTTCACTGTCCTTTGCTCTTTTTGCTAGTCGTCCATGCATCTCCTTGCCTTCCTTATTCACATAAGACATTCGCGGTTCCTTCATCATTGAAAGGCAGATAAAGTTTAGCATCGTCAGAATGAAGATCATAATACTGATAATGATAAATCCGGTAATGATATCTCTGGACTTAAAATAATCCAGAATCATTCCTGCAAGTAGCATGGTCGTAGAAACTACGAATACTGCAACGGAGTCCTTAATGGAGAAGTATTTACCCCTAAGACGACTTGGTACTAAGCTGGCAATCCAGTCTTGGGATGCAGGATTACCGATTTGAACAAAGATCTGACCAATAAAATATAGCAATACAATAATAATTCCCTTTTTACTATTGCTGATGGCAAGTAGAGGGATAAGGTAAATTACAGAAAACAAAATTCGCTGTAGTGCAGTTGTACACACAAGAAACTTATATTTTTTTAATCGCTTAAAAAAATTTATCAAAAAAATCTGGGATAAAGCAGCTAAGCTTACAAGGGATGTTATAACCCCAATATTGGCATCAGAAATACCGCAATAAGACATCAATGTCGCTAAAAAGGTTCCGCCCACAAGTTGTACAATTGTTTGAGCTGCTGTATCTGCAGTTGTATAGTATATCCGACTTTTCTTATAATCCATCTTACTCTCAGGTAAAGCCATAAAATAAATTCTTCGAATCTTCCCGATCAAATACCTATGAAAATACATTATATTGTTTCCCATTGTATTATGTAAACCTCCGTAAACACTCAAGTAAGTATTAATAAGTAACCAAAAACCCAAATATAGTTTAGCATGAAAATGGAAATATACAATTAATTTAAGTTACCGAATCCTCCCCTATCTTTATAAAATTAGTACCTAGCTTCATTATACCATTGAAAGTAACTTTAGCAAGCAAGCTTTTACTTGTGCAGATTTACCTAATCTTATTGTACAAATATATCTGTGTAAAGGATCTCCAATTATATTCCAATACTATTTATATCAAATGGTATGATATAATGATAGCGTAGTGAGGATAAGCAAACTTGCATGCATGATCCGAGCAGAGCAATACGATCATGAACATGTTTTTTGCTCATGACATAATGCAAGCGAAATGTGTGTTTGATGAATAGAAATGAGGAAATCTTTTGATAATACATAATGAAAATTTAAATATTGAACAGATTGCAGAATCCGGGCAGTGTTTTCGGATGAATCCAATAGAGAAAAATACTTATTCCTTGATTGCCTATGGAAGATATCTTGAACTTAAGCAGATCGATGAATCCACAGTGGAGTTTCGATGCAGTGAAGAGGAATTTAAGCAATTATGGAAGGAATATTTTGATCTAACCTTTAATTATAAAAAAATAGTTGATGGCTTAATCAATGGTAGCGACGATTTCTTAAAGAAGGCAGCAGAATATGGTAGGGGAATCCGAATTTTAAAGCAGGAACCGTTTGAGGCCCTGATTAGTTTTATCATATCTCAGAATAAAAATATTCCTGCAATTAAAAGTTGTATCGAAGCAATCTGCAAGCAATATGGTGAAAGAAAAATCAATAAAGAACTCGGAGGAGCCGAATACTATATCTTTCCTAGGCCTGAAGTTTTAGCTCAAGCAAGGTGTGAGGATCTTAGACAATGTAAAACAGGATATCGGGATCAGTATATCATCCGTGCGGCGCAAGCAGTAGCTAGTGGTAAACTGGATTTAGATAGCCTGATTAAGTGTTCTCATGAGGAAGCAGTGGAAACTTTAAAATCAATTCATGGGGTAGGAATTAAAGTGGCAAATTGTGTATCACTTTATGGCCTACATCATATAGAAGCCTTCCCAGTAGATGTGTGGATCAAGAAAATACTAAAAGAAATTTATCAGGACAAATTTGATCTGAATGCTTATCATGGTTTTGCAGGAATCGTACAGCAATACATGTTTTATTATATTCGGAGTAATCTTATATCTTAAATGTAATTAATTTTAAATTTAACTATCTTAATTGAAATTATTCCGTTTATCTCAGCTTTAGCGCAATATTTTTGCCTAGGATAAATTGCATAAACATAACATATACAGGGATAGTTTTTATCAGGGCGCCTTAGCTCTCCCTTTGTACATATACATAGAACTTTCGCTTCTGTATATCTCAAAGGGGAGGTTGAA
>JAAYQP010000209.1 GCA_012519195.1 Clostridiales bacterium
AAGTATCATAAAGCCTATAGTCATTAGAATTGATGTCGTGATCGAAGGACTGAAAAGTGGGGATATGAGTGCTGCCACATCGTCAAGGTCATATTTGGCAGATATATACCTTAATGATTTCGAAAACTATTCTTTGTTTGGTAAGTTATTTGGTAGCTTTTATAGCAACAGGTTTAGAGCTATAATGGGGATATCAGGTCTTGATAATTATGCTCATAATTCTTTTATTGACATATTGCTTTACACTGGAATTTTAGGAATAATATCTCTTTTTGCATGGATTGTAATGAAGGTTAGATTTCTTAAAGGGAGAGAAGAATTTCTACCGGTTGTATTGCTTAAGTTAATATTTTTATTAACGGGATTTTCTGTATCTATGCTAACAAACTGTTATTGGTTTACATGGATGATTTTATAATGAATTTTTATTTATAAAGTGAGGTTAAGGCGATGAAAATTGGAATTCTATCCATGCATAAAGTTGTGAACTATGGTTCTTTTTTGCAAGCATTTGCATTAAAGGGTGTACTTGAAGGATTAGGACACGATTGCTTTTTTATAGATATTAAGCCGGGTAGAAAGATTATTGAGGATAATTTAGCTATAAAAAAAGGAAGCAAGATAGCTTTTGTACTCAAAAGGCTTGATAGATATTTCTTTAAGAGGATTAAACACTATTTTTTTGTAAAACAGAGAGCATCAAGGTTTTACGATGAGTTCTTTCCGATATTGGGTATTACTAAAGAACCAGTTTTTGATAGTAATTATGATGCAGTGGTAATTGGCAGTGATGAGGTGTTTAACTGTACGACAAAGTCGTCATGGGGTTTTGCCAAAACCTTATTTGGAGAAGGTCTTGATGCGGATTTGATAATCACGTATGCTGCATCCTGTGGGCACACAACGTTAAAGGATCTTGATAAATATGGGATTACAGAAGAAGTAAAAAAGGCTATGATAAACCTTGTTGCAATGTCTGTTAGAGATAAGAACACTAAGCAATTCTCACAAACACTTTTAGGCAAAGAGATATATGAACATATTGATCCTACTTTAATATATAATTTTGATCAGTTGATACCAAAGTCTGTTACTGAAAAAAATTATATATTGATTTATGGTTACGATGGTAGGATAAATGATAAAGAAATGATAAGAAAAATAAAAGACTTTGCAAGAAAAGAAAGAAAACAAGTTATTTGTGCTGGCGTCTATCAAAATTGGTGTGATAAACAGATTTTATGTACGCCTTTTGAATTATTGGCGTATTTCAAAAATGCAGATTATGTAGTGACTGATACTTTCCATGGGACTGTATTTTCTATTAAGTTTAATAGACAATTTGCGACAATAGTTAGAGAAAGCAATAAGCAGAAATTAACGGATTTATTGGAAAAGTTCAACTTAGAAAGTAGAGCAATAAGTTCACCAAATGAACTCTCGAAAAAACTGGTTGAGAAAATTTCCTATGAGTTTACTAATAGTGAAATTGAAAGATATAGAAAATTAGCAAATGATTACTTTGAACTATATTTAAATAAAGATAGGGTGGGTCTCTAATTAGTGGAATTTTAATATCAATTAACTTTTATAATAGAATTTACTTAAATATTTGTGGGGATAGGTGATTAAATGAAGATTGCGATAGCTACAGTTTTTAGAAATGCAAACTACGGAGCGGTGCTTCAGGCATATGCACTTTCTACTGTTATAGAAAAACTATCGAATAAAAATTGTTATTTAATTGATTATCGAAGAAAACAGATTATTAATATGTTTCGATTCAGTATATTTGATGTAGATGCAAAGGGAAACAGAAAGATAACTAAAGAGTCGATAATAAGAACGATTAAGCAATGTATTAATCCAATGGGAACTGTTGTCAGATTTGAGAATTTTGAGAAGTTTCGAAAGAAATATATGAATATATCAGAGAAGGTTTATTTCAGTAATAAGGATATTGACCTAAACGAAACCGACATATTATTTTTGGGAAGTGATCAAATTTGGAATCCAGATATAACA
>JAAYQP010000210.1 GCA_012519195.1 Clostridiales bacterium
TGATATCGTTAAAGTTGTTGCAAGTGAAGAAGCTGTTTTATATTCAGATATGGCAGCAATAAGCGAACCAGTCATGGATACGGGAGAAGTAATAGATGATGTATCCATCGTAAAAGCAGAGGAAGAAAAATTGGCTGAGACTACATCTGATATGCCTGTAGCAAGTACTGACAAGGATGAGTTAGTAGCACCGGATGAAATTCTTGAGGAAGAGCCAAGGATGGAAATTCAGATCGAATCTGTTAATGAGGATATAGTAGAGGATGCGGTAGAGGATATAGCAGAGGATGAAGCGCTTGATCTAGCTAGACAGTCAGGTATCGCTGAAGATGCAGGCGAGGAGGCTCAACTTGTATCTGCTACAGATGATACAGTAGAACTTGTCTCTGCAGAAAATGAAACACAAGGGATTTCAGCACCAACAATCATTCTAATCATCGGAGCAGGTGCAGTGATCGTCGGTGGAATTGTTCTATTATCCAGTAAAAAGAGAATGAATAAATAAATCAAATACTAAAACACTTAGTAAGAGGGGCTATCGCTGATGTGATCCCAATATGTTAGACCAAAAAACTAACATATTGGAGTCATTTCATGATATGCTCCTTTTTAAATTGAATGTTAGATACTGCGAAAGTTTGTCATTGTGTTTATTTTTTCATACTATATGACAAAGTTTAAAAGAATGGTTGCTAAGTTATGGAAAGAAAGAGTATAATATGAGATAGAATAGTTCTAAATAAGTTTAGAACAGGAATATTTAGGGAAAATTAGTGATATAGTCATTGTCTTTGTCTTGGTTGATGAGAAAGAAGGAGAAGTATGATAGTTCAGGAATATAATAACGCGCAGGCATTTTTGGGTGATCATGCAGAAGCTCTATTGCAGTATGAAGCTATAAGCCAGTTAATATTATATAATGCATGTCAAAATCTTACTACAAATACTAGTAAGGATTGTATTTTTGGTACGGTTATTGAAGATGGTAAGACATGGCTGTATTTCTGCAAGGTAACCCCTTATAATTATGTAATTTATACTCCTGAGCAGGGGGATTTAAGCCGAGCAGTATCAGCACTTGCTGAGTATACAGCGAAAAATCATATAAAGTTTAGCGGTTTAAATGCCAGACATGATATCTGTCTACTATTTATTGAAGAATATAGTAAGCTTGTTCCTTGTACTTTTATCGAAAAATTGGCTATGGATATCATGGAAATACGTGAGGTTAATGATATTAAGTTGATCGAAGGTAAGCACCGTCTGGCCAAACAAGAGGAAGTTAAACTTATTACGGATTGGATGATACAATTCCATATCGAGGCACTGGATAGCGAGATGGATTATGAGGCAGCATTAAAGAGGGCTACTGAGTTAATAGAAGATGGTAGAATCTATGTATATGAAAATCCAGAAGGGCAAATTGTGACCATGGCAGCTGCGGGGAGAAAACTAATTCATGGAATTGCAATTACCTATGTCTTTACTCCTGAGGAATTCCGTGGGAAAGGATATGCTGCATCAAATATTTATCATATAAGCAAAAATTTGTTAGAAGAAGGGTATGAGTTTTGTACACTTTTTGTAGATAAGAGAAATCCAATCTCGGTAAGAGCATATGAGAAGGTTGGATATAAGATTATAGAAGAGAATTATGAATATATCATGATTCCATCAGAGGAATAGACAATTGATTGGGATAACCAGGGGATGCTGTATAAGCATCCTTTTTATCTTCCTAGGGCAGATGGCATTTATCAAAGCTTGCTTTTCCCATATTGCAATAGTAAAATGTCCTTAATTAAAGATGGTTGGAAAGGAGTTTTATTATGAGAAGGATTAAGTGGGGGATCATGGGGACCGGTACAATAGCCTCCAAGTTTGCAACCGCCCTTAATAGTATGGATCACATTGAACTGGAAGGAGTAGCTTCTAGAGATTTAGGTCGGGCTCAAGATTTTGCAAAGCGTTTCCATTTTCATAAGGCTTATGGAAGTTATGAGGAATTAGCAGAGGATCCCTCTATTGATGTCATTTATATTGCTACTCCACACCCAGAACACAAGGGGAATGCAAGACTTTGTATAAAGAATAAGAAATCTGTATTATGTGAAAAACCATTTACATTAAATAAAGAAGAGTCACAATACCTAATAGCCTTAGCCAAAGAGCATGAGGTCTTTCTTATGGAAGCGATGTGGACGAAATTTCTTCCGGTGACGGCCATGGTGAAGCAGTGGATAGATGAAAAAAAGATTGGTAAGGTTAAATATCTACGAGCATCATTTGGATTTCAAACAAAGTTTGATGAAAAACACCGCCTTTTTGATCCACAGAAAGCAGGAGGAGCTTTGCTTGATGTTGGGATCTACCCATTAGCTTATGCAATTCATATGTTAGGCAGTCTTCCTGAACAAGTAGTCAGTAACGCTGTAATAGGACGAAGTATGGTAGATGAACAAAATGTTATTAGCTTACGTTTTAAGGAAGGTATTCTTGCTGACCTAAGCTCAGCGATCACAGCAGAGACCGGAAATGAGGCACTGATCGTAGGTGATCAAGGCAAGATCCTAGTTCCATATTTTTGGATGGCAGAAAAAGCTCAGCGCTATTCTTTAGATGGGGAATTATTAGAAACCTTTTCGGTTCCCTTTTTAGCAAACGGCTATGAGTATGAGGCGGAAGAAGTAAATAAATGCATTCGGGAAGGACGGTTAGAAAGTGACATTCATACCTTATCGGATACCTTAAATATTATTACCCTAATGGATCAAATAAGGGAACAATGGGGATTGAAATATCCTCAGGAGTTAAACTAAGTTATAAAATCATGATGCCTTGCTTGTTGCGCAATTATCGGATAAATATTAATTACTTAGGAGGAAGAAGTAATGGCGGATAAAGAATATAAGTTACATGGATATAGTTTTACGGATTTTGATGAGTATAGGGAAGCCAAGCAAGAAGCTGATTCTGTTAATTATATACGTGTAAGAACGGACTTCAATGACCTAAGTAAGGTTACAAAGCTTTATCATAGTTTGATAGACAAATGTGCTTTTAAAACGATCATTGGTTATGCTTTTTTAAAAGAATTACAGGATATCATTCTCAAGGGAGGTATAAGTAGCTTAGATACGCTTCCCAGTATTCGAATTGAAAATATTGATAAACCATTAATAAATTCTGTAGATCCCCAAGAATTAAAGAAATTAAATCAATTTCAAAAGCAGGCAGAAGAATACCGAATCCGTCATAGGAATTCCAGAATCATAAATGTTTTCCTGATTATAATTATTGTTGCCATGATCATAATAAACCTCCAATGATGAATGCTATAAGATAATATAAAGCAATTTAATTTCACAAAATCAACATAGTTTACTGCTATACTTTTATTTAAATCACAGGAACGGATGATTTTAATTCATTATTCAAGCTTTTTATTTAGAAACATACTATACCTTGGAGGTGTCATATGGAAAAGCTTAAAATACTAGTAGTCGATGATGAAAGTAGAATGAGAAAATTAGTTAAGGACTTCTTGATACGGAAGAATTACGAAGTAATTGAAGCTGAAAATGGCGAACAGGCAATCGATATCTTTTTTTCTAAAAAAGATATCGCTATGATTATACTTGATATCATGATGCCCAAGATGGATGGGTGGCAGGTGTGCAGGGAAATCCGTCAATACTCGGATGTACCCATAATTATGCTGACTGCCAAAGGGGATGAGAAGGACGAATTACTAGGCTTTGAGCTAGGCGTTGATGAATATATTTCGAAACCTTTCAGTCCCAAAATATTAGTGGCCAGAGTGGAGGCTGTCTTAAGAAGAACTACATTAACAGAGGAAGAAGTTATACAAGTCGGTGGAATAGAGTTGGATCGGGCCGCCCACCAAGTAAAGATCGATGGGGAGGCCATTGATTTAAGTTTTAAGGAATTTGAATTGCTAACTTATTTTGTTACCAACCGAGGTGTTGCTTTATCCAGAGAAAAAATCCTGAACAATGTATGGAACTACGATTACTTCGGAGATGCAAGAACCATAGATACCCATGTAAAGAAGCTTAGAAGTAAAATGGGCGAGAAGGGAAATTATATCAAAACGATATGGGGATTGGGTTATAAATTTGAGGTGGAGGAATGAAGCACTCCATCCGTATAAAGATTACTTGCCTATTAACTGCATTGATTGTACTAACTATTTTTTTAACCTGGTTTATCAATCTGACTTTTTTATCGGATTACTATTTATTTAGTAAGATTGAAGTTATGGATGATGCGTATCGAGGAATACTATCCATTTATAAAGAGAATGAAGGAGATCGTTTATCGGATGAAGAAACCCTTAAGATGGAACGGATCTCTTCAAAATACGGTGTAGATACCTATATCTTTATTCCCTTTGATAATCATTCTGTATTTGGACTAAGTTATGGATTTGCCTTTAGTTATCCTGCAATGAACAATATTGGTGAAAGGCAAATAAATCAGATGAACTTATTGCTGAAGGAATATATCTATGAAGGTACGAACCCTAATGTAAAAGATCGAAAGCTACTTCATAGAACCGACAATTACGGAATTTTTAGTCTGTACGATGAGCAAATAGATTCCAATTATATTGACTTATTCGGTACCCTTGAGGATGATAAATTTATTATCATGCGCTCAAATTATGAAAGTATTGAGGAAAGTGTAGCCATTTCAAATAAATTCCTGGCTTATATCGGTATTCTTGCAGTAATTATAGGTACGGTGGCCATGCTTATTATCAGTAAAAAGTTTACTCAACCAATTTTAGACTTGGCTGGAATTGCAAAAAAAATATCGGATCTTAATTTTAATGAAAAATATCAAGTAAAAACGAAGGACGAGATTGGTGTCTTAGGAGAAAGTATTAATATTCTCTCTGATCGCTTGGAGCAAACAATATCCGAGCTTAAGCAAGCCAATAATGAGTTGTTAAATGATATTAGGAAAAAGACTGAGATTGATGAGATGCGTAAAGAATTTCTCTCCAATGTTTCCCATGAACTAAAAACTCCCTTAGCTCTAATTCAGGGTTATGCAGAGGGATTGAAAGAAAATATTAATGAGGATGAGGAGAGCCGGAATTTCTATTGCGAAGTAATTATTGACGAAGCGGACAAAATGAATAAGATGGTGAAGAAACTTTTAAGCTTAAATGAGTTGGAGTTTGGAACGAATCAAGTAAATTTTGAACGTTTTGACATTGTTACTCTAATCCACACCGTACTTGAGTCCACGGAAATCCTATTTCGTCAGAAAGGGGTTGTCCTTCATTTCGAACAGAAAGAACCGATCTATGTATGGGCTGACGAATTTTTAGTAGAGCAGGTATTAACTAACTATATTAGTAATGCTCTAAACCATGTTTCAGGAGCCAATATTATAGAGATAAAACTGATTCAACGAAATGATGTTGTCCGAATTGCTGTTTTCAATACTGGAGAAAACATACCGAAAGACGAATTAGACAAAGTTTGGATCAAATTTTATAAAGTTGATAAAGCAAGAACGAGAGAGTATGGAGGAAGTGGAATCGGATTATCTATAGTCAAAGCGATTATGAATAGTTTAAATCGTGACTGTGGAGTCATCAATCGTCCTGTTGGTGTAGAATTCTGGTTTGAATTGGACACGAAATCTGACTAAATAAAAATCCCCCTTTAGAGTTAGATTGATAAGCCTAACTCTAAAGGGGGATTTTAAATTTTAGGTATGGAGTTGGTTTTAAAATATAGGTTAAAATACTCATTTTTGTTGATGAAAACCATAATTAATGATAAGATAATATTTGTGATAACTTACAAATAATGCTTAATATACAAAAGCGGAAATGGAATGGAGGCATCTAGATATGAGAAGATTTAGTATATTAATAAGTATACTTTTTGTTCTTACCTTAACAGGCTGTATGAGGCAATATGATTTTACAAATCAAGAAATGGATATTATGGCCGAGAGCATGGCAGGATTATTATTAAAATATGATAGTAGATATGCGCACAAATCCTTAATGATTTCAAATGATTTATTAACCAAAGAGATAGATGAAGAAAAAACTAAGAAGGATGAGCTTCAAAAGTCGGAAGAAGATACTGCAATACCAACTCAAGCCTCCAATAAAGAAGTAGCTAAGAAGAAAAAGAATAATAAAGAGAAAGCGGATACAAAAGCTACTCTAACGGAGGTAATTGGTGCAAAAGATTTTGAGATACAATATTCTGGATATAAAACCTATAATACATATCCTGATGATCCTTCCAGTGCTTATTTTTCCTTAACTCCAAGGGAAGGGAATCAGATGCTCGTAGTATCCTTCCTTGCCAAGAATAAAGGAGGACAGGCAAAGGTACTAGATCTGAGTAAATCAAATATTAAGTATCAATTAGACCTAGACGATAGTACCACCTATTACCCTCTATTAACATTACTAGAGAATGATTTACAATATTTAAATTTATCTGTTGGAGCGAAACAGGAAGAAGTAGTAGTACTGGTTTATGAGATTCCAAAGGTAGACGCAATATCATCGCTTGAACTTACCATTACTAAGGATGAGAAAACGGAATATATTCGGCTGAAATAAATAATGTATTAAATCAATCGTTTCATTAGGGGGCAGTTATGAATTATATAGAAAGAAAGCGCTCGAAATTCTTCGGCTTACCATTAAGTTTTACTAAATATACTATCTCAGAAGAAAAAATCACAATTACTTCTGGATTTTTAAGTATAATAGAAGACGATGCCTATATGTATAAGATACAGGACGTAAGACTAACAAGAAGCCTTACGGAACGCTTATTCCGCTTGGGGACCATCACTTGCTATACGGGTGATACCACACACCCAGAATTAACACTAGAACATATAAAGAAGGCAAGTATCATAAAGGATTTTATAATGAAATCTTCAGAGGAAGCTAGGCGTAAGAGAAGAGCATTGCATACCATTGATATCGATGCGAACGATCTTGCTCTAGATTATGATAACAGCTAAATATTTAATATAAAAATGCCTGTCAAATGTTAAAAATAGTACTTGACAAATTTCGATCTAGTATGTAAAATAAAAAGCACCGTTAACGAGCAGCCACAAACTTAATAAAAAAAATTAAAAAAGTGGTTGACATAATACAAGAAAATGTGTTATATTAAAAAAGTTGACGGCGAGCAACAAATCAATTTATAACATCGATAGAAAAAATAATGATGTTAATGAACCTTGATAATTGAACAGTGAAACAACCCTGAAAATTCTAAAAAGTTTTAGAGTTCACATGGCTCTAAAAATAGATTTTCATTGAATGTATCATCGACCGTAAGGAAGAAGATACATCACGAACACCGTATTTGATATTGAGTAATCAATGTTAGATACAACCACAAAACAGTAAAGACAAACAGGATTGCAAATTTATTTGCCAA
>JAAYQP010000211.1 GCA_012519195.1 Clostridiales bacterium
AATATTTTTATATACAATTTATATTAATGTCTAACATTTAATTGTTATTTTATTTATTATTTATATTATAATCTGGCTATTAATAATTTCCAATAATTATATTATCCTCTTTTAACATTGAACTAATTTTAAAAATATAGTATACTATTCATTGTATGTGCATTTAATTTCAAGATTTTATGCCCCGTTGTATTAAAAAAATGATAATTCATTAACGAGGTGACTACATGAAGAAGTTATTACTATCCAAATTTAAGGAAGCATCCATTTCCGTTCTTCCCATTCTTATAATCGTAGCAATTTTAAACTTTACCCTATCCCCCATTTCGTCAAACGATATGATTTTATTTATAATAAGCTCCTTTATCATGGTTTTAGGAATTGCCTTATTTAATCTTGGGGTTGATATGTCCATGATGCCAATCGGTGAAAAAATTGGTGCGGCTCTTGTCAAAAGTAAAAATCTATTATTTATCGTTTTTTTCACTTTTATAATTGGTATTTTTATTACGGTAGCCGAACCAGATCTATTAGTTTTAGCTGAACAGATTAACGGTGTTCCGGATTCAATTATAATTTTTGCAGTCGCTTTAGGTGTGGGTTTTGCTTTAGTAGCTGCAATTCTTCGAATTTTGTTCCAGATTAAATTATCCTATATCCTAATGGCATGTTACTCAATCGCTTTTATACTTTCTGCTTTTACCGGCAAAGAGTTTATTTCTATTGCTTACGAAGCCGGAGGCGTAACTACAGGTCCAATTATGGTGCCCTTTATCATGGCCTTGGGCTTGGGTTTAGCTTCGATCCGTGGAGATAAAACTACCGCCGAAGATAGTTTTGGCTTGATTTCCCTTTGTCTAATCGGACCAATCCTTACCGTACTTATATTAGGTATGTTTTATGAACCATCCGGAGGCAGTGCAATATCATTATCGCAGATTGATTCTATTTCAGATATCATCAAGCTATTTACAATGAATATACCTATGTATTCAAAGCAGATAGCCTTTGCATTATTACCAATCCTATTACTATTTATCATATTTCAAGTAACCAAGCTCCATTTGCGAAAAAAAACTATACTAAAAATATTAGTAGGTACAGTGTATACCTTTGTTGGTCTTGTACTTTTTTTGCTTAGCGTCAACGTAGGATTTATGCCGACCGGATACCAATTAGGAAGTATATTGATTGAAAACAACCAGCCGTGGATTGTCGTTCCTATCAGTATTATTATAGGATACTTTGTTGTTGCAGCAGAACCAGCCGTCTTTGTACTTAAAGAACAGGTAGAAGATATGACAGAAGGAGCCATTTCTGCGAAATCCTTAGGAATCGGGCTTTCGGTTGGAGTGGGTTTGTCCGTTGGCCTTTCCATGGTCCGAATTTTATCCGGATTATCCATTCTATATATCATTATCCCTGGTTACTTAATAGCTTTACTTATGACTTTCATCGTTCCGCCGATCTTTACCTCTATCGCCTTTGATTCAGGGGCTGTTGCTTCAGGACCTCTCGCTGCAACCTTCATGCTTCCTTTCGCAATCGGGGTATGTGAAGCCTACGGTGGGAATATATTTACGGATGCCTTTGGAATTGTTGCCGTGGTTGCCATGACACCAGTCGTTACGATACAATTTTTTGGACTTGCTTATACAATAAAATCGAAACGGGCCAAAGATCAAGATATTACATTCGAAACCACAGATACTATACTTGATTTTGATGAAGATGTCATGGACTTAGAAACTGCAAATACAGTTGTCGCAGCAGAAAATAATGCTACTATAAATGCAGACGCTAACAACACAAGCGAAATGAATGAAGCCAATTATGCAGATGTCACAAACGAGTTTAATGCTACTTAAAATACAGACTCTAATAATACAACCGAATGTAATTCAACCAAAAATACAGACGCTAATAATACAACGGATCGTAGTGGTAAAAACAACTCAATGGTTGTGTAATGGTATAGAATAAAGTGATCGATAATAAACAGAGGTTATCCAAAGCGGATAACCTCTGTTTTACATGTTATCTTGTATATAGAAGATAAATCCTTTGACATATGTATTCCCCAACGAATTATATGGTATAATAATCCTAATCTTAAATTAGAAAAGTGATAAGATAACGAAGATAACAATTCCCATGATTATAAAAATCCATACAATTAACTATAAAAATTTATGCAGAGAGGTGAAATCCATGTTATTAGGTTCTTTTATTGTTCCCCACCCTCCCCTGATCATCCCTGAAATCGGTAAAGGCGAGGAAGGTAAAATTCAAAAAACCATCGACAGTTATCATGAGATAGCAAAGAAAATAGCAGCCTTAAAGCCGGACACGATTGTACTTATCTCTCCCCATTCCATAATGTATTCCGATTACTTTCACATATCTCCCGGCAAGTCTGCGAGAGGAAATTTCGGAAGATTTGGAGCAAGTAAGGTATCTTTTCAAGCTGAATACGATGAAGAATTTGCAGAAGCCCTAGAGGCAACCGCAGAACGTAATGGACTTGAGGCCGGGACACTGGGCGAAAAGGATCCTTCCTTAGATCACGGTACTATGGTGCCTTTGTATTTTATCAACCAGTACTATACCGATTATCAATTAGTAAGGATCGGCCTGTCCGGTTTATCCTTAACGGATCATTACCGTCTTGGTAAATACATCACGAACACAGCCGAGAAACTTGACAGAAGAATCGTCCTTGTGGCAAGTGGTGATCTGTCGCATAAGCTTAAGAAGGATGGCCCTTATGGATTTGCTGAGGAGGGCCTTCAATTTGATCGCGAGATAACCCAAGCCATGAAACAATCAGACTTCTTAACTTTTATGGAATTTCATCCAGATTTCTATGAGGCTGCTGCCGAATGTGGGCTACGATCCTTTATTATCATGGCCGGTGCTTTGGACGGGAAATCAGTCAAAGCCAATTTCCTATCCTATGAAGGCCCCTTTGGTGTCGGTTACGCAATCTGTGAATATCAAATTGTGGGTATTGATGAAAGCAGGCACTTTGATCAAATATTTAATGAGAAACAAAGAAAGATTGCAAAGGAACTCCAGAAGAATGAAGATGCTTATGTCCACCTTGCTAGACTTTCCATAGAATCCTTTATCACAACAGGTAAATACCTCAAATTACCCGAGAACTTACCTGAGGAAATGACAAGTAAAAGGGCCGGTGTATTCGTTTCCTTAAAGAAGCATGGTAGTCTACGGGGTTGTATCGGTACCATCGCTCCGGTTACTTCTAATATTGCGAATGAAATTATTCGAAATGCCGTCAGTGCTGCTGTAGAAGATCCTAGGTTTCCCCCTGTCACAAAGGATGAACTGGAGGAACTCGTTTATAGCGTTGATGTCCTGGGTGAACCAGAACCCATTGAATCGATGGATGAATTAGATGTGGTTCGTTATGGTGTGATCGTAACTTCAGGAAGAAAAAGAGGCTTGTTACTTCCTAATCTAGAGGGTGTTGATACGGTACAAAAGCAGGTAGAGATCGCAAGGAAAAAAGCCGGTATTTATGATAATGAGAAATTTACCCTAGAACGCTTTGAAGTAGTAAGACATAAAGCATAAATAAGGAAGGGAAGCTAAAATGAGAATCGAATGCAATATCTGCCCCCATCATTGTAAGATCGAGGAAGGGCATCTAGGACTATGCAATGCTAGGTCGAATCATAAGGGAAAAATCATCAATGAGAATTATGGTAAAGTAACAGCCATGGCTTTGGATCCGATCGAGAAAAAGCCCCTATATCATTTTTATCCCGGTAGTAGGATACTCTCGATTGGAAGCTATGGATGTAATCTTAGATGCCCCTTCTGTCAGAACTGCGATATCTCTATGGTAAAGGGAATTGAACTGGAAACCTCCATCATAAGCTGTGAGGAAATAGCCAGCAAAGCAATTGCCTATAAACATCTTGGTAACATAGGTATAGCCTATACCTATAATGAGCCTCTGATCGGCTATGAATACGTTAGAGACTGTGCAAAACTGGTAAAAGAGAAAGGTATGAAAAATGTAGTTGTAACCAACGGTTATATCTGCGAAGAACCATTAAAAGAACTGCTGCCACTTATCGATGCCTTCAATATTGACCTAAAGGGCTTTACGGAAGAATATTATCGTAAGCTTAGAGGCGATTTAGCTACTGTTATGCGCTCTATCGTACTAGCATCGGAAAAATGTCATGTGGAAGTCACCACACTCATCGTTCCCGGGGAAAATGACACCGAGGAGGAAATTGATGCTCTGTCTCAATGGCTGGCTTCTATTAATCCAGAGATCCCTCTTCATATTACAAGGTTCTTTCCTCGCTTTCGGATGCAGGACCGGGATGCAACAGCTGTAGAAAAGGTATATCAGCTTGCAAAGGTTGCCCGTCGGCATTTGAAATATGTTTATGAGGGTAATTGCTGACCCCCATCTGCTTTGACAAGATTTCAAGACTAATCGGTTCGGTAAAATGATCAGAGATATAATTAATCAGCTGAGCAGGCAAATCCTGAGATTGTGCTTCACGATTCTTAACTAGCTCCATATGCGG
>JAAYQP010000212.1 GCA_012519195.1 Clostridiales bacterium
AAGGAAGCTTTTGAACATGGAAATGAAAGCGCCAAGATAGAAGAAATAATGGGAATTTTAGATAGGGTAGCAGGCAAGTAATATATTAAACTAAGGAGGAGGGAGCATATATGGTAACCAACTCATTAAGAATAGAAGGCATGACTTGAGCATCCTGTGTTAGAACTGTGGAAAGAACAGTTCAAAAACTTACAGGTGTAAGTGAAGTAAATGTTAACCTGGCTACAGAGAAAATGACCGTTACTTTTGATGAACCCCAAATTTCTCTAGAGGAGATTCAAGAGGCTGTAGAAAAAGCTGGTTTTAGGGCTGTATCTGAAACAGTTACTAAAACTATGAAAATAGAAGGCATGACTTGTGCAGCCTGTGCAAAAGCGGTTGAACGGGTATCCAGGAAACTGGAGGGTGTATCAGAAGCCAATGTTAATTTAACCACAGAAAAGCTGAATATAAACTTTGATGAATCAAAAGTTACAGTAGCTGATATTTGCGCAGCAGTTGAGAAAGCAGGTTATAAGGCCATCGTAGAAACAAGAACAAAGGTGCTAAAAATAGAAGGAATGACCTGTGCAGCCTGTGCAAAAGCAGTTGAACGGGTATCCAGGAAACTGGAGGGTGTAACCGAAGCCAATGTTAATTTGGCTACAGAAAAATTAGTTATCAGCTATGAGCCAACACAGATCAAGGTCAGTGATATAAAGAAGGCAGTTGAAAAGGCAGGATATAAGGCTGTAGATGATGAAGTTACTGTGGATTCCGACAAAGAAAGTAAGGAAAAGGAAATCAAAGCGCTGTGGAAGAGATTTATCATATCTGCAATATTTACAGTACCTTTATTATACATTTCCATGGGTCACATGATGGGGGCACCACTACCCATGTTCCTTGATCCAATGGAAAATCCTCTTAATTTTGCTCTCCTTCAATTGATTTTAACCATGCCAGTAGTTATCGCTGGTCGTAGATTCTATACCGTAGGCATGAAAACTTTAATGAAAGGAAGTCCAAATATGGACTCACTGATCGCAATTGGAACTGGGGCTGCGGTGGTATATGGTCTATTTGCGATCTATAAAATTATAGGTGGGGATGCTAGTTATGCGATGCATTTGTATTTTGAATCAGCAGCTGTAATTATTGCCTTAATAACATTAGGTAAATATCTAGAATCTGTATCTAAGGGAAAAACTTCCGAGGCGATTAAAAAGTTAATGGGGCTTCAACCCAAAACGGCTCTAATCATTCGGGACGGAAAAGAAGTTGAGATCTCAATCGATGAAGTAGAAGTCGGGGATATCATCCTTGTAAAACCAGGAGAAAAGATTCCTGTTGATGGAGAGGTTGTTGAAGGGATTACATCTGTCGATGAATCTATGCTTACAGGAGAAAGTATTCCAGTTGAAAAGAATATAGGGGACCCTGTAATAGGAGCAAGTATTAATAAAAATGGTTCCATTAAATATAGAGCAACTAAGGTAGGTAAGGATACCGCATTAGCTCAAATCATTAAATTAGTGGAAGATGCTCAAGGCTCTAAGGCTCCCATTGCAAAATTAGCTGACGTTATATCAGGGTATTTTGTACCTATTGTTATGGCCTTAGCAATCATATCCGGTTTAGCATGGTATCTTATCGGTGGGGTATCAGCAACCTTCGCCTTGACCATCTTCATATCAGTTTTAGTTATCGCTTGTCCTTGTGCCCTTGGTTTAGCGACACCAACAGCGATTATGGTTGGTACTGGTAAAGGTGCGGAAAATGGGGTTCTAATAAAGAGCGGCACTGCACTAGAGACAGCACACCAAATACAAACAATCGTATTTGATAAGACTGGTACCATTACGGAAGGAAAACCTAAGGTTACTGATATAATAACGGTAGAAGGGGTATCAGAAAATGAACTCTTACAATTTGCTGCATCAGCTGAAAAAGGATCGGAACACCCACTTGGTGAAGCGATTGTAAGAGAAGCAGAAGACAAAGGAATAGAATTTAAGAAGGGTGATTCCTTTCATGCAATCCCTGGCCATGGAATTGAGGTAACCATTGAAGGTAAGAATATCTTGGCTGGTAATAGAAAGTTAATGATAGAAAAAAATATTTCTTTAGATAATTTTGAGTCTACTTCTGACCAATTAGCCCATGAAGGAAAGACACCTATGTATATAGCAATTGATAATAGGATTGCAGGTATCATAGCAGTTGCTGATACGGTTAAGGAAAATAGTAGAAGAGCAATCGAAATCCTTCATAATATGGGGATTAAGGTAGCTATGATTACTGGAGACAATAGAAGGACAGCGCAGGCGATAGCAAAACAGGTTAATATTGATATCGTACTTGCAGAAGTATTACCTGAGGATAAGGCCAATGAAGTGAAAAAGCTCCAAGCAGAAGGTAAAAAAGTGGCCATGGTTGGTGATGGTATTAACGATGCACCAGCATTAGCTCAAGCTGATATTGGTATCGCCATTGGATCTGGTACTGACGTAGCCATGGAGTCAGCAGATATCGTCCTAATGAGAAGTGACTTATTAGATGTACCAACTGCAATTCAATTAAGTAAGAAAACGATAAAAAATATTAAGGAAAACTTATTCTGGGCATTTGGATATAACACATTAGGAATACCAATAGCAATGGGAGTACTTCATATCTTTGGAGGCCCACTTTTAGATCCAATGATAGCAGGAGCTGCAATGAGTCTTAGCTCTGTATCGGTATTGACAAATGCCTTAAGATTAAAGAGGTTTAAGCCAGTTCAATAATTAATATTAATATAAAAATGTAATGGAGGAAAATAAAATGGCAAAGAAAATTTTAGTTGAAGGTATGAGCTGTGAACATTGTGTTAAGCATGT
>JAAYQP010000213.1 GCA_012519195.1 Clostridiales bacterium
AATATCCCCTGTTTCCTTGTTGAAAAGGATACCTCCGAAGTTTTCTTTTCGGATAATAACTTTGCTTGAAAGCGTAATAAAGTTGGAACCTAATTCTCGCTCTAACACTGTATGTACAACTCTTTTCTTATAGTAAAATAATAGATCCTTTTTATTTTTCACGAGTTATCTGCCTGCTCAAATATTCCTTCCACAATCCGAATCTGTTCCGGTGTTAGTCCATTATCATTACTGATTCATCTAATCATCCTTGAATGTTGGTTACCTCTTTTATTGTATTATACAAGTCTTTGTTTTCAAGGTAAAAGGTTTTTTCGAATTTCATCTATCTTTTGCTAGCTATAAGAATTGGTTCATCCAGTTTCAACAGATTTTTGTAATATCCCCATGTGGCACTTCACCAAAGTTGGCTTGATATGTTATCTGAGAAAATTTATTCCACTCCGACGAAAATACACATGTACCGTCAGCATTTTCAAAAGCTAGACGCTTCTATGGGGTCATTATCATGCATCTCTCATCTTCGTGAGATAAATCAAACACTTCTTTATAATGCTTTCCTGCGGCTTCTTCGGTTGTACAGTCTGTCAATTTAAAGGAAGCAATATCCGTATTTTCTTATATTCTCTTCTTGCATTAATATGACACGTTACAATTGAATAAAATGCCAAAAATATGATATAATTGCAGCATATTATCGGGGGTTGCGCAAGGGTGGCAGACATATAAGGTTTTGGTAAATCAATGAGCTTCATGGCTTTTTTAAGGAAATGCCTTATGGACTATACAATATATCTGGCTGTCAGTTTTATAAGCTGGACGCTGGATAAGAAGGATGCAGCTGAAATTAATGTGTTGTTGAAGTCCTATCAAAGCAGTAGTGAATAGTTAATATATAATAATGATTATGCAATAATGAATGAATCCTTTTCAGAGAAGAAAATAACATCGAAAGCAGGTACCTGTACGTGCGCCCCGAAATAGTTGAATTTAAGGATAAGCTGCCAGCTACAATGTTTGTAAGAAATGTAGAATACTACCCATATCATTGGCATGATATATTGGAAATTGTCGTAGTGCTGAAAGGTTCAATAAATTTGATCATTGGTGACGAGAGTCTGTTGCTGCATAAAAATGATATTGCATTGGTAAATATTGATGAGATGCATCGCATGGATAATTATGGTGAAGGCAATGAAGTCCTGTCCATCCATATAGATGGCAGCTTCTGTCGGCGTATTCTCAAGGACAGAGCTTTTTTGTACTTATATTGCTGTTCAACCTATCATGAGGCAGCCACACCAGGCAAATATCAACAGATGAAGACATATATAGCTCAGTTGGTTCAGGTTGTCTATAAAATTAATACACTAGACACCCCTGACATATTTTACAGTGCAGAGCAGCTGCTGATTTCCATGATTAAATATTTGGATTATCATTTCGACTTTCTGCGTTGGGGATATGGAACAACACCTTTTTCTGAAAAAATTGTAAACAGGCTTAAGTTCATAGCTGAGAAAACAAGCAATGACCAAGAGATGCTGTCGGGACTGAGTGGTTTGGCTTCAGAGCTGAATATCAGTCTTCAGCACCTGAGTCATGATATCAAGGAGAAATTCGGCCTAACCTTTCAGGAATTACTATATTATTCAAAATGTGAACAGGCAGCCAAGCTATTGCTTTCTACCTGCAAACGAATTATTGACATCTCCATGGATTGCGGCTTCAGTGATGCGAAATACCTTATAAAGTATTTCAAGAGATATTTCAACTGCACTCCATCCGAATTTCGAAAAAAGCATCTGGCAGATAATAAAATAGTGCCAGACCGTATTTACTATAGAGATTGTCCCTTATCTGATGCTATTGATTGATTGGGACATACTCTTATAAAACTTTTCTTAAAACTCACATTGTATAAAAAATGGTGGGTTTTTTTATTTTACCTTAAAATCGTCAATGCGCTCTTCCAATAAATGCAATAGAGTTAAGTTGTGTTGGTTCCATATTTATACATAATCTAACATGAAGGCGCAAGTTTCGGGGGTAAATCATGTTTCCAAAGTCTAATCTAAAGTTTGCTCTTTATAAAAAAAGAGTGTTCTCGTTTTTTCTGATCCTTGTTTTTATCTTAGGTAATTTCAGTATTTTCGACTTAAAAACAAATACCGCCAGTGCTGCATCAGACTACATTTTTCTGGAAAATGTTGATGCACCGATAAACAATGAGGACGCTACTTGGAATTATTATGAGTTCGACCTACTAACAGGAGGTATTTATGAATTTACCCTGACCTATAATACAGACGATGGAATGGAGACCAACCTGTATTGTGACTTCGAAGGCTATCCTGAAAACTCCAGGCAGTTCAGGGTTAAACAATATCATGGTATCTGGCCGTTTATACTCACCAAGGACTTAAAGTTTGAAGTCCCGTTAAAAAAAGGCAGGTGCAGGTTAAAATTATATGAACCTAATGTGCTTTATGATGGTATTACATGTAAAGTTTATCATATTCGTGTCGCCCTGAAAACACCTTTAAAGCCTGTTTCATCTGTAAATATTACAGCACCTGACAACAGGGATTTTCTATACCCATATGAGTCGATACAACTGAATGCTCAGATTTTTCCCCAAGATGCCACATATAAGGATGTTACCTGGGAGGTGTACAAAGACGGGCAAACCGGTTCTGCGGATCTTACTAAGGACGGGCTTCTGACCCCTAACGGCTCAGGCAAAATGTTTGCTATCGCTACATCTACGGATGGCTATGGTAAAAGAGCGTTTTATGAATTTAAAATAGGATATCAGCGGGAAGCTGAGGATTATACGGACACTACCAATAATTTGCATGAAGGCTATACAGGCAGCGGCTATGCAGACATTGCTTCAACTGTTGAGTTTCCTATCTCTCCTGACCATAATTTCCCCGGGCCGGGGCTGTATGAGCTTTCTCTTTGCTACGCAAACGGTTCAGATGAGGATGCAGTATATACAATACGCGATAATTCAGATGATATCAAAAAGACTACACTTCCGCCCACAGGCTCGTGGGAAAACTGGGCTTATAAGACAGAGTATATTCAAATAAACAATGGAAGCCAATTAATTGATTATTACGTCAAGGGTGATGATAACGGAGGAGCTATTTTAGACCATCTGAGGATTGTGTATTTGGGAGAGTACAGACCGGTTGAAAGAGTGGATTTTTTTGCACAAGAAATGGATGGGACAGTCCTTCATGGCTTACCGGATACCTTGTCTGTAAACCATTCTTATCGTGTGACGGCTATTACCAGGCCCGATAATGCAACTGTACAGGATTTTGTTTGGCAGGTTACAGATGAATACGGCTATGAAACAAACCGTGCTGAAATTAACCCTACAAGCGAAAACGAATGTATTATTAAAGGGGTAAAGCCCGGGCTGGTAAAGCTCAGGGCGACAAACAGAGACGGCAAAGGCGTTTACGATGATGCAACTTTTATTGTACAGGATATTATTGAGGCAGAAGATGAAACAAAGGTAGAAATAATCAAAGGTGAGAGGAATCAACATGGTTCTGTATATGATGTGTCTGATTTTATCAGGGGTAACGAACTGGAATTTGTATGCACATATAACGCCCCGATTGCAGGAGTATATGATTTCGACTTAAGGTACTTTTTATATAATACTAGTATAGATATGCCTTTTGATATTTATGTTAATGATCAGGCAGAGCCTATAGAGTATGTATTCCCGAAAAGAGAATGGAATGATTATTGGAAAAATAATATTGTACGCCTGACACTTGATGAAGGAATCAATACCATACGGTATTACAGTTATTTTGGACCGTATATTGACTATTTGGGGTTTACACTGGTTGAAACATCCGATGTATGGGCTTTACAAGCGGAGCATGCCGATATAGCGCAGGGGAGTGTGAAGAATTCAGTTAGAGGCTATTATGGCGACGGCTATGTTGAGGAGCATGCCGATATGACCTTTAACCTGCCGGACATGCAGGAAGGATATTACGGTCTATCTGTCAGATACTCCGCATCCCAGGGCTATGCAGCTACTTACAGCCTTTATATAAACGGTAATAAATCAAAGCAGATTACTCTGCCTATGCCCAAGGAAAACATAGAACGTTATATGTGGATTGATAAAACCGTGTTGATTCATCTTGATGACGGACCCAACACCATAACCATCAAAAAGGACGGC
>JAAYQP010000214.1 GCA_012519195.1 Clostridiales bacterium
TTTGTTGTGGCGACTACATTATACACGAAAAGGGAGGTCATTGCTTTTTTAGTTTAAAAAGTGATGTAAACCTTGGAACTATAAGGTTTTATATAAAAAGGAAGGTAGTAAACTTGACACTACCATATTTGATTAGGAGGTGAATTTATGATATGTCCTTACTGTTGTAAAGAGATGAAATATGGGGTAATTCAGAGTCAACATGAAATCTTTTTTGGTATTTCATATACCAAAAACCTCCTAAAAGTAGAAATTATAAATCTAACTTTTAGGAGGTAGGTTCCTCATGCTATTGCCTTTTACATATTCTCTTATTGTTCTGGCATAATAATGGCTGCTATAATGTATAAAAGTACACCAAATCCAGCTGCAAAGCAAAATATTACCCAAAGAAGACGCACAATGGTTGGATCTAAATTGATGTATTCTGCAATTCCTCCACATACCCCGCAAATCATTTTATTTCTTGATGATCGATATAACCTTTTCTGTTCCATCTGAACTCTCCTTTCCTATTGTCCTATTTATATATTACTATAATTTTCCCTAAAATATATAATAACTTTTCCAATATCACAATTTATTGTTAAACTATTTCCTACTTTGTTATCGATTTTTCTATGCTGAGCCAAGCCACCTATACTTTCACCATCAATGATTACATCACCAATATTAGTATTAACATCATAGGAATAGTCTTCCTGTTTTCCAAACAAATTGAGTTCCACACTTCCTATATTATTTTCAATTGTACTATTCCCTGTAATGATACCATCAATGCGAACATCTCCAACGCCGCAATTGATCTTAACGTCATTCGCAGAAATGTAATCTACGACCATTTCACCTGCACCAACATGATAATATGAATTCTCTAAAACTTGTAGTGACGCAATCTCCAATCTTCCAGCATCCACAGAGAAATCGCCTTTCCTTGCATGAATAACATCTGCTTCAACTTCTCCCGCCCGGACTTTTAATGTTATTCTTTCTGCAACATAATCCTCGGGTAGAGTTATTCTTATCTTTGGTACAATGCCCTTATTCCAAACGGTACCTCGAAGGGTCATACCAAGATCCAAGAAGGAAAACCAGGTTTTATAATCATCCTTAATATACCAGGTTCCATTCTCCACATATGTCTCAAACTCTCCATCAAGCAGGTTTTCTCCCTGTATACGAAACTCATCTCCTTCGATGATTTCCACCTTGCCATAAGAGATATCAATATGCAAACGTTCGATATCCTCATAGGTCTTGTCTATCGTATAAACCGGTGCATAGATATCTTTATCCGTTCTCAATATCAAGGCTAATACCAATAAGCCTAATCCCAATACAATTGCTACTAATCCTATTCTTAACCATATTTTTGAGAATGTTTTCATACCGCCACACTCCTATTCTTAAATGGCATCCTGCAGATATTCACAAAGCCTCTTACGATTGCCGGGAATACAGTTTTACCAATAAATATTGTAACCATAACCAGAAGCATACCGATTCCAAGACTTAGTAAACCGGCACCACAAAGAAGAAATCCAATAAACGGAATACCTAATTTGATAATACCAGCAATGATTAGGGCCGTTCCAACACCCATCATAACCAATCCACCAACTCCAAATCCAATGAATAATGCCGCAAGGGAAGCAAGTATTGCAACTGTAATTCCAAAGATGGTTGCTATTGCAGGAATACCCACTGGGATTGCCAAAATACATAGAAGAAGAATCAAGCCAATGTTTGTATTCTTTTTATAACCATCCTGCTGTTCATAACCATTCTGGTTTCTATCCTGCTGTTTGAAACTATTCTGGCTTCCGGATTGTTGGTTGTCACTATAACTATAACTTTCCTTAGAAGTATTATCTTGCTCTTCTTGTGCTGGATCAACGATCTCATACTTCTCATCCATTAAAATGGTATCCTGATATCCTTTCTCGTCAAAATATCCCCTAGTCTCTTGATTGCTAGAACTGCCATCAAGTTCAGCCTTAATTATGGAGGCAACCCGTTCTGGCGATCCTAATTCCTTAATGATCTCATCTTCATGTTCTTCTCCGGCATCATCAAAATAATTATTATAATATTGTAACGCTTCTTCTTTCTCGTCTAAGGGAATATCCGATAGTAAGTTTTCAAGCTTTTTCATAAATTCATTTCTTGACATTATCTCTCACCCCACTAAATAAATAATTAATCTTCCTAGAATAACTTTCCCATTCATCACAATAGAATTTAAGTTGAACTCTGCCTTTCTCCGTGATCTTATAGTATCGTCGGTTCCTACCTCCAAATTCCATATCATACACTTCCAAGCAGTCATCCTTTTGTAATCTTCTTAGAACAGGATACAAAGTTGATTCGGAAATCTCGATAGCCTGTCGGACATCCTGTGTGATTTTATATCCATAAGTTCCCTCTGCTTCTTTTGAAACTACCGCAAGAACTATTGCATCAAGCAGGGCCGAACCAGTATTAAATACCATCTCCTCAACTCCTTCCGATTACATTCATAGTATAATATTATTAATTTAATAATACTATATGTCATATAATATTATATGTCAATAATAAATTTTGTAGAATAGACGAAAAATTAATTTTTCGTACTACAAAATAATAATTAAAATGATAATAAAATTAATATTATGGAAAATCAGGAAGATTTGCGGGTTAATAGTGTTTAAAGGTTTACGTTTACCGAATTTTATTATGTCAACTCTTTTAGCTTTTTTTCTTGTTATTGAAAGTCGTTTATCTAAAATAATACTTAAGCGAAAATAATCTCAAAACCCTGTAATGCTAAATATAATCATAAATAAAAATCGGATACAGGCTTGATACCCATATCCGATAGAAATGATTCCTATTTAATACCAGCTCTATTTAATACTAGATCTATTTCATTCTAGTTATCCAAGATCGAATTGTTTTCCTTTATCCGATAATACTACTTTCTTTGTATCTTTCAGCCACTGTTTTCCATCGACAAACCTCGTAGCAAGCATTGCACAGACAGTATTCCCTGTAGAGTTTAACACAGTTGCCGGTGCATCAATAATCGTACTAATGATAGCGATCACCGGAAGTGCTTCTGGAGGGAAACCATAGATACTAATAATAAGCATCTCTCCTATCATGCCGCCACCTGGAATTGCTCCCATAACTGCTCCAACAAGAAAGCTAACGACTAGAATCGATAATAAGACCGGCCAATTATTATATTCTTTCCCAAATAGAACGAATAGAAATACAATCTTCAAAACTCCACCGATAACAGAACCATCCTTATGAGTATTTACTCCAATGGGTATCACGGTTTCGGCTATATCCTTTGGTACCCCAATCTTCTTAGTTGCATCGAGATTAACAGGTATGGAAGCAGCGCTAGAGCAAGTGGCCAATGCTGTAACGGTTGGAGGAATGACATGTCTCCAGAAAGAGATAAAACCTGCTGCTCCCGCAGAGATATAAGCGTAGAGACTGAAAAACCCAAAATAGTAGATTAGGGATAATATCAGATATAAGATGAAAACTTTCAAATAACCTTCCAGGATCTGTGTTCCCAATTGCCCAGCAATGGCTGCAAAATAGCATCCAAGTCCAATTGGTGCATAATACATCAGAATATGGATCATTTTCATCATGATCGCTGAACCGGAATTCAATAATTCTTTTACATTATCCGCCTTTTCACCAACTAATGCTGTAGCTACACCAAAGATCACAGTAAATACGATTAGTTGTAGCATATTATTTTTTGTAAATAATTCAAAGAAATCTCCTACCGTAATCGTTTTTACCAACTGCTCCGCCAAGGACAGTTGCTCTGACTGTGCAGCGGCTTCACTCTCCGCCTGAACTAGAATATTTTTTAGTGCATTGGAATCAATTCCTTCAAGAGGGTTCCATAGGATGGCAAATATCAAAGCTAAGATTCCGGAAATGATTGCTGTAATTGAGAATATGATGGCGATACTAAATAGTATCTTTCCCAGTCGCTTCATGGCTCCCATATTTGCGATCGATGATGCTACTCCAAAGAATACTAAAGGAACAATTAGAGTAAAGATTAGGTTAAGATAAATTTTTCCGAAAGGTTCTAATACACTGGCCTGAGGCCCCATTAGGACTCCAACGATACCTCCCAAAACAACGGATAAAAGTAATAATAATGACATTTTATAATTCTTTAATAAAGTACCCATATTCTAACCGCAAAGATTGCGGCTTCCCCCTTTCTTTCCTATATCTAGTTTATATCACCATTATATACTCATTATTTGCAATTTATATTGCATTCTGTGTTACATTTCTTGCATAAAATGCTTTTGTATACTATACTAATTTAAGGGGGTGTTCCTATGGATCAAAGTAGCCATTCAGAAAATCTGAAAAGAGGTTATTTGAATGAAGACTTCTTGTTTTTTAATCTGAAAGATCAGAAGAAAACAGAATTCGAATTCCATTATCACGATTTTAATAAAATTATAATTTTTATCTCCGGAGATGTAACCTATATTATTGAAGGAAAATCCTATAAATTAAAACCATGGGATATCCTACTGGTAGGTAAAAATGACCTTCACCTACCCATAATCAGCCCAAACAAATCCTATGAAAGAATGATACTATGGCTGAATCCCATCTTTTTGGAGAACCACAATCGTAATGATTGTAATCTATTGCAATGCTTTCAGCTGGCATCGGAAAAGAAATTAAATCTAATTCGAACTGGTAAGGCCGATCTTAATCTCCTCAAGCAAAACCTTTTGGAGCTGGATATGGCTGTTCATGATAGCTCCTTTGGAAGCGAAATTTTAAAGAATTCTTTATTTCTTCAACTAATTGTAAAAATCAATCGCTTATTCTTAGGTATGGATTTAAATAAAAATATAGATGACATTAAATATGATGCAAGAATCGAGGAAATCCTAAGCTTTATCAACGCTAATCTTGAGGAAGATCTATCGATCGAAACACTTGCCGATCAATTTTATCTAAATAAATACTATTTAATGCATTTATTTAAAAAGGAAACCGGATTTACCATCTATCGCTATATACAGAAAAAAAGAGCTATGAAAGCTACTGATTTGCTGAAGGAAGGAGTTCAAGCCGGTGAGGTATGCTCTCTCTGTGGATTTCGTGATTATTCTACTTTTGTAAGAACCTTTAAGAAAGAATTTAACCTTTCACCAAAACAGTATGCAAAATTAAATAAATAGAAAATTCAGAAAAACTCACCACATCTAGGCAGGAAAAACCTAATTAAATGTAGTGAGTTTTTTATATCATTGATAAGAAATCTCATTTTAATGATATTTTACTTATTAATTTTACATAGAAAATTTTACTTAATGTGTTTTACCTAATAATGGTAACTGGCAGGACCTTTGCTGGGATCTCAGATGATTGGTTACCGGCTTCATCAATTAGTAAAGCTCCTTCCGAAGTCGTAAGGAAAACAGTAGAATCATTAGCACCAAAATTCTTTAGTCCACTTCGATCCGCAGATCCGAGATTGATGATCAAAGAGGTTTCACTATTTACAGAACCCTTTGAACCACTATGATTATGCTGGGTCAAAGTATGTGTTCTTAGCAGTTTACTATCATACAGGGAGATCTTAGATACATTCACTGTATCACCAACAGCGCTAGCTCCTGCTACCTTTAGATAAATCTGGTCAGCCTCTGGATAATAATATGCATCGGTGATGCTCTTCAGGGTCGGTGCCACATAATCTACAACTAAGGTTGGATTACCTGTCTGGCTGACTACATAATTTCCCTGTGCATTGTATAGCTTAACAGTTACTAGGCCACCCTGAGGCACTGCTTTACGAAGTTCTTCATTGGTTGGTGTACTATCCGAGATCATGAAGTCAACGGTAGTATCCGCGTCCTTAATCACAGTATCGGTAGCTATTAATTTATTACCTACATAGAGCTCAGCCTTACCTCCACTGGCTTGACCCCGGGTAATATTTGCAGTTACTTCCATAAAGAGTGTCGTACTATTTAATACATTTTCCTTAACCACAGTACCATCTGTAATAATCTTTATATTCGTTGGTGGATTAAGTTTATATGAATAGGACAAGGGTACTGTTTTAGAGGATGTAAATTTTGGAGAAACATTTCCCGCACTATCCATTAGTAAGGATCCAGCATCTATGGTTAGATACATATTGGAACTTCCAAAATATTTTAGTCCATTTTTATCCTTACTTCCAAGATTGATGATTAAGGTATTCGAACTTTGTACATGACCGGTTGAGCCTGTTCTGGAATCATTTGTTAAGCGGTAGCTCTTACCAAGAGCAGGATCATGGAAGCTTATCTTAGTTACATCTACAGAATCGCCGATCGCACCAGCACCTTTCACATTGAGAATTAATTGCCCCTTATCTGCATTAAAGGTTGCAGTACTTATGCTTGTTAAGGTCGGTGGAGCATAATCTACGATAAGGGTTGGGTTCCCCACCTTACTGGTCACATATTGATTATCCGCATTATATAATCTTACAGTTACTAGACCGCCATTAGGTATTAATTTACGTAGCTCTGAGTTAGTCGGTGAACCATCGGAAGTTGTGAAAGTAACTTTCGTATCCCTAGCTGAGATCGCATGATCCGTAGCTACTAATTTAGATCCGACATACAACTCAGCCTTTCCTCCCACAGCCTGCCCAGGTTTAATTTTGGCAGAAGCGGTTAGATAGAGATTCGTACTATTAAGCGTATTCTTTTTAACCGTATTACCTACTGCTGTAACCGTAACATTGGTAGGATAGTCTAAGCCTGGAAGCTCAACGATTATGTCATCATCTTCATAATCTACATCCGCTCCAAGTAATTCTGCAATATATTTCACTAATACAATGGTTTTATTTTTATTCTTATTCTTAAATATATTGGCATCTTTATCTATCACACCATTAATCGTAACAATTTCTTTCTTAAAATCAATTTTAATTGTAAGATTTCCTCTGTTTACTGTTAATACCGTCGTTTTATTATCGTAGTCGAGTTTTGCACCCATTCCCTTTTCGATAGGGGCAATGGGTAGTTTATATTTGCCGTGTTTAATTACAGGGCTTTTCTTGGTCTTATATTTCTTTTTCTGCTTCTTGATTTTGATCTTATATTCTTTTGTATGGTTGTGATTATTCTTGTTATGACCTTTCTTAGCCTCAGCTGTAGTAGTCGGAATAATAAGTAGTGTCATAGCAAGAATAAAGCATAAAATTTTCTTCATTATGAATCTCCTTTCGTCTGTTATATTAATAGATAATTGCGAACTTTAATACTGTATGAAATTTATACAAGAGATACAATTTCTAAGCGAACCTTCCATGAGAAGACGCCATGGAGCGAAGATGCTGTATATCTTATATGAATTTATGGTAAAAACAATTTCGCATTTATCATGCTATATTAATCTATTCGATACTTCCATCATTAATTTTGGGGTAGGCATGGAAAATATTATACATGCTACCTTATTATTCTTCTTATGTATGTTATTTGAGGAATTGATTATATCTATTCCTTGGACTAACAACTTATAATTAATATGGTACTTTTTTCATAGTTTTATAAATTTTTAAGGCATAAAAAAGCTCCTAAACATTCCTCTCTTCCGAGATTTTTATGTTTAGGAGATCATACTATGAATTTTACTATTGTTACTGTTATTTCATTAATTCGTACTTGTTTCCTTTGTGCTCTTAGAATTAGAAGTTTGGGCTCCTTCTTCTGCTAATTTTTCTACTAAGGTTTTTAAATCCTTATCCTTCTGCACAGCTTCTTCAAAGCTTTTATTAACTTGGTCAACTAGAGCAGCTATTTCCTCTTCCTGTAATAATGCATTTATATGTTCCTCGAGTGCCTCATCCTCTGGTGTATCCAGAATAAGCAGATTTCCATCTTGATCTTTCACAATATATAGAACACTCATCCCAGGAGCTAATGTTTCAATATGATAGAACTTAGTTTTATAGGTAGTGAATACAATATAGGTATCTTCTTTAAGTCCCTTCCTTATATTCACTTGAATTTTCTTATAAGCCTTAATACCGTCTCTTTTCTCTAAGATTTCTTCTTTTATTCCTTCTGTATCATTGATCGATTGGCTTACAACTAGCTCCTCATTAAATTCCTCTATTGTATAGTATTGTTGAACTAAGTTCTCAATTTCAATTACATCTTCCTCTGTGATTTCCCAAGATGCCTCTGTTTCTATTGCAGGATTAAGGTCTTCCGAATCTGATTCTGATAACAGCAGATTGGTATTCGTATCCTCCGCCATCATTAGAGTACCTTCTGCTTGATATGCTTCTGAGACTTCATTCGAAGATCTGGATTTTGAACCATTAACCGAAATAACGGTAATAGCCAAGATTACAACAACTGCTCCACTTAGACTATATAGTACCTTACGTTTATTCAATTGTATTTCCTCCGTAATAATTTTACTTGTTAGCTTTTGATTCTATGTATTAACCTAGATAGCTTACTACCTTAACAGGTGTCCTATAATTATAGGTTTTTATTTTGATTCCTTCCCTTCTGCTGCTAGCTCCGATTACTTTACCATTTCCAATATAGATAGCTACATGATTGATTACACCATTCCTACTATAGAAAATCAAATCTCCTTTTTGAATGTTACTCATAGAGATTGTTTTACCACTAGCAGCCTGGGATCTTGAAGTTCTAGGAATATAAATTCCAAAGTGTTTCATTACGGATTGTGTAAAGCCTGAACAATCTGCTCCTCTCGTTAAACTAGTACCACCCCATACATAGGGATTTCCTTCAAATTGTAAAGCATAACTTACAACTTTATCCCGTAGAGAAGATTTGCTTGAAGTACTTGAGGATGTACTACTTGAATTAGAACTGTCGGACGAGGATGGTTTCCTACTAGATGAGCTCGATGAAGAACTACTGCTAGAGCTTGATGAAGAGCCACTGGAAGAATAGGACCTCGTTTGATTTCTTTCTCTTTCTTCCTGCGCACGCCTTTCTGCTTCTTGGGCAGCTAATCTAGCCTTTTCCTCTTCGATTGATATTGCTTCCTCAAATTCAGTCCGAATATCTACGTAATCTGCTGAAACGTAACCCAATCCGCCGTTTCCATAGGCTACTTTTATCCAATCTTCCTTATCCTTTTTAACTTCTAATTCCTCACCAATAGGAACTAAAGATAGTACTCTAGCTTCAAGGCTTGGATTTTCTCTCACCTTTAAGGTGGTCGCATTCACGGTAGCTATCTTCGTTCCTACCGTTTTCGCTAATTCTTCTACAGTATCACCTGTTGCCAGAAAATCTGCTTTTATGTACCCGGTAACATTACCTGATTTAACTCGATACCAGTCACCCTTCTTGCCAAGAATTGTTGCTGCTGAATTATTATAAAGCTTACCAAGGATCTTACTTTGCTCATTTGCTTTCTTTCTTATGTTCACATAATTTGTAACCTGCGCAATTCCTATATCTTTAAACTCTGAAGCCAAATCTGTTTTTAAAAATTCTTTTATACTGATATTTGTATTTTCTCCATTTTCATAAAATGAATTTAAAACGATATCTATTCCAGCAATGGGACGTTCTGCAGCTTTTGCCACTCCAACTTGTCCTGCAAATGTCATGGTACCGATCATACATCCGATTGCTATCTTACGTGCTGTACTTTTCATAATAACCTCCTGTGTGTAACAATTATCATCCCATATAATGGTAGCTCTACCATCATATGTTAATTATGTATTACGCTTCTATTAAATTTGTTACAAAATTATTATAGAGTAAAATTGTGAACAGATTATGAATAAACAGAAGAATTATCATAGTATTATCTGGTAACTTTGTAATAATTGTTCAGCTTTTTTAAATTATACCTATCAAATTTATGCGAACAAATATACTGGAAGAACTCGAAATTCTAGTATCTTAGATGCCGCTTGCAGGCATTATTTATTCGGTGCATTCGCATTATTGATTTAAACATTGAAATGCTCACTTAGTTAGGTGCAAAAAATAATGCTATAATCATAGGAGAATTTCCTAGGATTATAGCATTATCATTCAATTCAATATCATCCATTATAAAATTATAGGATTTCTAGCATATAATTTACGCCTTTTTTCGTCGTCTTATTATAGAAGAAATCATATCGGAAGAATAAATGTCCGTCAACCAGTCCGGTTTTTCTACCATATTGAATCATTTTCCTAAGTAACTTAGGGTCATTCTTCCAATCTGCCTCCAAATTCGAACCAGAACGATAGGTGGGAATACCTACATACACTTTAACATCTGTATTCGTTCTCAGCTTCAGCCATCGATCCAATGTTTTGTCATATGGGAAGGTAGAATGGCTAAATGACCAATATAGCTGTGGTGCAATATAATCAACATAGCCTGGTTTTGAAAGCCATGTCTCAATATCACAGTAATAACGGTCATCCATGAGAAGATAGTCAAGAAATCCTCCAGGACTAATGCCGAATACTACAGTATCATCGATCTCTTTAATTGTCTCATAGGTTTTCTTAATCAATCGATTTACATTATTACGTCGCCAATCCGCAATGCTTTCCACCTTAACCTTATTTTCCTTACACCAGGTATAATATTCATCATATTCCTTATAGTCAAAGTTTTTCTTGTAATTGCTACCTAAGGTTGGATAAAAATAATCATCAAAATGAATCCCATCGACATCATAATTTTCAACGATTTCAGCAATACCATCTCGAATCAATGCCTGTACCCAAATCTCGGAAGGATTATAATAAAGGGACCCACCAAAGGACAGAACATAACGATCGTCCCTTTTCGACTTATTGGTTCGCCATTTTCTCGCCATATTATCCTTGGAGAGGCTGTTAATATCAGTGGTACCACTGGTTACACGGTAAGGATTTAGCCATGCATGGAATTCCAGATCCCTTTCATGGGCTGCCTTTACCATATATTTTAATGGATCAAAACCAGGATTCTTTCCCTGAGTTCCGGAGATATATTTAGACCATGGAAATAATTTTGAAGGATACATGGCATCACCGAAAGGGCGAACATGTACAACAACCGCATTCATATTCAGATCGACAACATTATCAAACATTTCATCGATCACTGCCTCAAATCGTTCTTTGGTAAAGCCTTTCTCACCTGTCTTAGGGTCTTTCAGCCGATCATTAAACTCAAGGTAAGATATCCAGACTGCTTTAAACTCGTCCTCTGAATTCTTTGTATTGGCAAAAGCCATGCTGCTTGGTGAACTTATCAATAGAGATAATAGTAAAAACCAGATCGATACAATTTTCATGGAAAAGAACCGATCACACTTATAGTTTAATCTTACTTCCTTCATCATAATACTTTGCTCCTTCTTTCATGAGACCCTGCTAAAACCACTAGAATCTGCAAGCTAATCATCAAAATTTACGAATAGCCTGTACAAGCTAAAACTCCTTCTTATCGTACAGGCTATCGTTGATATCCTCTATCTTCCAGTCGGATATTTATTAAATATATCACATAAGGTTTCATAGATTGTCTTCATTGCCTGCTCTTGGTACTTCTCATTACTAATCTTATTAAAGTCTTCCCGATTGGACATAAAACCTAATTCGACCAGTACTGCTGGCACCGTATTTCTATAAACAACTACAAACTTAGCCGAATTAATGCCACGGTTCTTGGTTCCCATCACCTCGGAAAGATTATTAACTAAGGTAGTAGCTAATATTTTACTATTTAATCCAGCTTTATTATAACTATTATTGCTCTCTGAATAGTAAACCTCCGTACCTTGGGCACTACTTGAAGTGGAAGCATTCATATGTAGACTAACAAATAGATCCGCTCCTACCTCTTTTGCAAATGCTGCTCGATCATACAGGTCAACATCCACATCCGATGTTCTTGTATAATAAGCTTTTATATTGGATGTATCCGAATTAAAATACTTCTTACCTATTGTATAAAGCATCTTGAAATTAAGATCCTTTTCATTGGTATTAAAATAATATGCTCCTCTAGCAGGACCGCCATGTCCCGGATCTAATACAACGATGTTCTTGTATATATTCCTTGGCTTATCAATATGTACATAAATATAGGAATCATCCATTACATATTCATAGCCCTGGAGCTTTGTAGTCGTAAATCGGATTTCCGTTTGATAGGATTTATTTAAGGACACAGATACATCACTGACTACATTTGAATTCACACTGACCTGCTTACTTTTATAGTAATTTCTATGATCACCATCAATGAGTATGACAAATTGCTTCTTTAGGTAGTAATCTTCATCATCTACATCACTACGATCAATTCCAGATGGAATTGGTATCTTGATTTCATAATTTGACGGGTCAATGTCCCCTGGTTTCGTAGGTTTTGATGGTTCTACCGGTATCTCTGGTTCGATAATCGTACCGCTTGAATGAAATACAATCGTAAAGTGGTTCCCATTCTCTGCGATATAATACTGGGTTCCTTCCTTTATCTCAATATAAATCTGCGTACGATATACCGGACTTGTAAAAAAGATCTGCTCCATGAATTTGGCATTATTGGTTGGAAGATACTGATCACCAAGTCCATTTACTGTATAGGGTAGTTCAAGTAACAGGATTCCCCCTTGGTTAGTGACAGTTACCTCCATAGGGCGGATGCCGGTTAAAGTAAGATAGTCACCAGTATGATTGGTTCCTACTACAGCCGATTTTAAACTATTCGCATAGATATTTACGAACAGACTCATTCGATCATTTGAGAGGGAAATATCATAGGTAATGTCCTTTGAAAGAACACGAAGCTCTATGATCGCCATTTCATTTTTACTATCATAAGAAGTACTGATACTATTTACCAGGCTACTCATATAGCCATTCACCTGATATGTTTGTTTCGAGCAGCTCATATTCGGTATCCTAAGCGTAATTGTCTGGTTGCTAAAACTAGACGAGATCCGTCCATAGGGAGCATTGCTGGAAAACTGGAAGGTTTCCATATTGATCTTGCCAGTACTTACACTATTAAAATTCGTTGAAATACTACCTAATGGTTCCGTAGTATTGCTTGGTCCATTGATTTCATGAACATTGTTACTTATTCCAATTACATTATTATCCGATGACCATTGCCTGATAACCGTTCCAGGATCCGTAATAACACCTTCATCACCAAGTTCAGGGGCTGCATTATCCTGATCCGGTCCACTGGAACCTTCATTGGAGCTATCCGGGTTTTTATCTTCATTATTATTCTCGCTTTGTTCGCTATCATCCGTTTCTTCTTCGACTACTTCCTCTCGAGTACGGATAACCGAAGTTTTTTCTGCTTTATTCCACATGTAATCATAACCAAGGCAGGAAGCAGTAAAGCTACCAGGTACCATAACATAGGTAGTGCCATTATCATGGTTTGTCACAAGCATGGGTGCAATATCCATTTTAATTGGATTACCGTTCAAATAAGCCGTTGTTTCTCCAATCGTCATTACAAGTTTTTTCCCATCCTTAGTTAGGGTTACTGTTTTACTGCTACTATCATACTTATACTTTGCCTTGATCGCTGAATCTGCAAACACTCTTTTCGCCCTTAACATGGTTATATTATCGATAATAATACCTGGCATTTTACCTGGATTAACCTTTTTTCCATCAATGGTAACATCTGCCTTAGTCCCAAAATATGCAAATTTATTACCATCATTAATGGTCAATGAAAGGGGATCTCCTTCCATTTCAACGGTATCCCGACTGCTATACCAAGTGTATTTGTAACCTAAGGTTTCCGCAACAAACCTAGAGGGTACCAAGATCTTTGTTACCTTCGCATCCACATATTTTATTTTAATGGGAGCAACTGGCATGGTAACAGTCTTGCCATTTACTAGGGCAGTTTTACTATTAATTTTTAGCACAATCGTTGTCCCGAATTTTGATATCGTAACGGTCCCTTCTGGCTTATTGTAAACACAATCTGCTTTAATAGGAGACTTTGCGAAGATATCCTTATAGGACAACAAGGCAATACCATCAATAATAATACCCGGCGTTTCGTCTTTACTAATTTGACCACCGTTTAAATTAACCTTTACCTTTTTTCCAGTGTAGTTAATTGTTTGTTTTGTATTATAATCATAAATTTTCAGTCCCGAATCGGCAGATGCTTTTGATACCGGCAGGTATGCCCAAAACATGGCTGCAATCAAAAGACAGCCTATGTTTAGGAGTAGCAATCGATTCCGAAACAGCTTATCTTTGGTATGGGTGTTGTTGATTATCTTTTGCAATAACTCTTTCATCGCTGTGTCATCATCCCCTATTTTTCTGTAGTTCTGTTAATAGTTACTCTGTTGTATTCATACATCCTATTCCGCAATTATTACAATAGTGTTAAATAGTGTTAAAAATGTGTCATTTATGAAATAATGCTAAAAATTCTATCATTTTCTACAAATTACACTTATCTATTCCGAAATGCCCAGAGAAAGACTTCCATAATATACTATTTTTCCTTACGAAATAACGGTTCTACTGCTGTAGTGTCATTAAGTTCAAAAAACATTCGATATTCTACAGCAATCTACTAACTCAAATCACCAATCCTTTTATAGCAAATTCCGTAAATACATTTGTAATATTTATTCTATTTCAATAGAATAAATTGGACAAATAATTGAATTGGGTATTATGTCCTATGTAATTCCATATTTCATGTGATATTCATAATAATATCGATCTGTTATTCGTAAAAAGGTATATAACAACTGTAGAATTAATGTGTATATCTTAATCTTAATTTTCCGCCGGTTGATTTAATTTTGAAATCTCATTATAATAACTATAGTGTACAAATGATTTATTTTATTAATGAACTGGAGGTATTGCTATGGCTGAACTTAATTATCATGAACAGGTAAATATGGAAAATGCCGAAAAACTGCGATCACTGCTTGCAACATTACCTAAATTCTGTAAGGATTTTTTCCGAGGAATTGAACCCACAACATCCTCCAGAACGAGAATTGCATATGCGTATGATCTAAGAATATTCTTTGATTTCTTAGTACAAAACAATCCCTTACTGAAAAATACTCCGGTTACAGATATTAAGCTGGAAATACTTGACGAGATAAAACCGATTGATCTTGAAGAATATCTGGATTACCTATCCTATTATAGGACGGAGGATGGGAAGCTACATATTAATAAAGAAAACGGAAAAAAGAGAAAACTAGTCTCCTTACGAACCTTCTACAATTATTACTACAAAAAGCAGATGATAGAAACCAACCCGGCATCCTTAATAAGTACACCTAAACTCTATGATAAGGAAATCGTTCGGTTGGACATCGATGAAGTGGCCCGTTTACTTGATGAAGTGGAAACTGGAAAAGAAATGACAAAAAGGCAGCAGAAATACCATGCAAAAACTAAACTCCGCGATCTCGCCTTAATGACTCTCCTTCTTGGTACCGGAATCCGTGTTTCTGAATGTGTGGGTTTGGATATCAACGATGTGGATTTTGATAATAATGGGATAAAAATCCGAAGAAAAGGTGGTAACGAAGTTGTTATCTACTTCGGAGAGGAGGTCCGGGAAGCCCTACTAGAATATCTTGAAGAACGGAAAAAGTTGATACCGCTACAAGGACATGAAAATGCCCTATTTCTATCCATGCAAATGAAGCGGATTAATGTCCGCTCTGTAGAAAATCTTGTTAAAAAGTATGCTTCCAATGTTACAAAACTTAAAAATATAACTCCCCATAAACTTCGCAGTACCTATGGTACGAGTCTTTACCGAGAAACTGGTGATATCTATTTGGTAGCTGACGTTCTAGGCCACAAAGATGTTAATACAACTAAGAAGCATTACGCTGCCATTGAGGATAATCGAAGAAGACAGGCAGCTAAGTTTGTAAGGTTAAGGGAAAATGAGAATCCGACATAACTTAAAATAACCAAAAAATTTTTTAGATTAAAAAGTGTAGTTTTATAATTTGCTTTACTATAATAAAGTGTAAGGGACTCTAAAATTGAAATTAGAAATCCTTACACTTTTTTCACATATATCTTCTTTTAGTCTTACGATATCCTTTACAATAGGGGCAAGTCTCTTTGTTTATTCTCATAATTTGATATAAAGGCATGTCCTACTAATTAAGCTGAATGCATATAAAATAATATAATATCAAAATAAACCTTTCGATGATCTTGAGGCTGATCGTTTCCAATCATAAGCTTTTTCGAAGCAATCTATATAATCAGAGACATCGTTATAAAGAAACTTAATTCACAGTTTATAAATATCACGTACCAGCTTTATTCTAATTCTTTATTACAGTATGGACATCGATAATTCCCATCAACATCATTAATAAACTCATCATCTTTGTGATTAAATTTCATTGGTAATCTTTCTTTGCAATTGGGACATTTCCAAAAAACGAGTGAGATAATAATATAAAACAATAGCAGAGGTGTACCTATAAATATCAAATAACCAAAACGCAACAATGTAGCAAGTAAATTAATAGGTATAGACAGAAATAAACAAAGCAAAGATATTTTTCGAAGTTTTAATAAGGTTTTTGTACTAAAAGACATTTTAATTATTACACCCCTTTCTAGTTTCACACTCTAATACAATTGTGAAACATATTATCTTCTAATGCATGAGTTACTTTTTACAATCTTCTAAAAATCCAGTCATAGTACAGCATTCTTGATCAACATAAAACTTTATCTGTGGAATCTTTGTTCTCTTTTAGGCGAACCATTCAAAACCAATATCTTCGGTCTTTTTCCCCTCTAAACATATCAAAAATTTATATTTAATATCAATATATGGTGAGTAAACTTAGATTGTATTATTTGTTGATGATTATAATTTAGTTATTATATCTTATTTATCTTCCTTTTGAGAAATCATCTCCATTAACTCAAGATACAGTGCATCTTGCTCATAAGATAAGGTCTCTTGCCTATTATCCTTAGCAAGCCATATTCTCCCATCATTAAAAACATAGAGTAGCGGCAACTTGTTAGGTCTGTTGGAGTCACTGAATTCAAATAGTATATAGGTAGTGCCCGATATATCTCGATTCATACGGTTTTTCTTAACCTGAAATTTACTGAGAATACCTTCTACTTCAGAATAATCCAGCGGTATTGCAGTATCTGAAGTCCCGGCCGAAAATAATTTCTTATTAATAAAGCATGAAATAACCTGATAATTATCGGGATATAATCGATTCGCTTGAATTGGCTTATTATAAAATTCCTGCTGTATTATCCTCTGCACTATATTCTGGTGTTAACTCTGGTGTTATAATCCTGCCGTCTTTATGATAAACCACCAGTGCAGGCTGATGAAGATTACTATATACAATTGTAGCATCCTCAAAGCATGCTCTGTAATATGCTTCAAATGGTAACTTAGGCGATACATCCCAAGTTCCTTCTACCACAGCGAATACGTCACCAAATTTATAACTGGTGACAATCTGGTTCACCATACCGGTATCAAAGGAAGTGGAATTTACAGTGAATGTATCTGGCTCACCAATCATATAACGTAGAAAATCCACATCATGGATATGAAGATCCAATACGACAGAACCACTTTTTTTCTCATCATGGAACCAATCTTCATAGCCCCAGGTAACATCCCCACTAATCCGATGCATTTGAATGGATTTAAGTTTACCGTAAGTTTTTTGATCGTAAACCTCTTTTAGATAGCGATATTCATCAAAATATCGTACCACTTGACCCACCATTACTCTTACACCGGTCCTACGCTCCGCATCCATCAACTTATCACAATCATCCCTGCTTAAACATACTGGCTTCTCGATCAATGTGTGAAAGCCTCTTTCCATTGCCGCGATAGCATGCTCTACATGAAGATAGCTGGGAAGACAGATATGTACTGCGTCCACCTCTGCTTCTTGAATAAGATCCATACCCCATGTATATTTCTTAACATTTGTCCATTCCTGTGCAGCCCGATCTAAAAACTCCGGACGGCAATCAGCTACTGCTGCCACCTCTAGATCAAATTTATTTGAGAGTGCTTTCAGAGATAGGTTATGGACAGTCCCCATACCTCCACATCCAATTAGTCCAACTTTCATAACTTACCTAAGGATTCTTATGCTGCTAATCCCCCTGCTCCTTCCTTTCTATATTTTATTAATTATAATTATTTAAAATATTTAATTATGCCATTTGGCCAAAGCCTACTGGCTCCTTTATTTTAGCATTTTTTTCTTCATTTCTCAATAGCCTACACCATTCAAGAAAATACTTGAACCTTCGACATTATTTACCTATAATGAAATTTGACAAGCATTAACAGTGAAAATAGCCCAGAGGAAATCAATAACGCAAGATCAATTAATGGAATTTAAGCTGATATTATATCACTACTATATGCAAATTTATTTTGTTACTGAGGGGTATCCCATTGCTGAGGTATTATATGATTATCATCGAAAGAAACATGGACCTAATTCTGAACTCACTGATTATGCTGCCTATTTGTTAATCCATGCCTACCAACGAAGTGGTCAATTTCATGAAGCCTATGAATTTTTTCAAAACATATATGAAGCTTTTAAGACCAATCAACCCTTTTAATAAATTTGAGATTAAATCCACCTTCCGCAAACAGGGTTGGGATGAATTATTACTAGAATAAAGCAGGATTTAATAAAGGCATGCAATTGGTAAAACTACCAGCATGCCTTTAAAATATGTATTATGCAACATAATATAATTATGTCAATTTAAACTTAAGCAGTCACTTCTTTTGATCCTTGTAGGCTTTTTCCTTACGATTTAAATAAATATTTTTAGAAGTAACATGAAGACTACCAATACAATTACAATGTACAGATAGGATTTATAACGTTCTTTTTTAATGGATATTAATTTAACTCGTTCTGCAGCCAGATCAATTTTAAGAGCCTTAAATTTCTTATCTAAGCTATCCTTATAGCGATAACAGATATAATCATCCATGTGATTCTCTATTTTGTTCCTATAGGTAACCGCCAGCTCATCGAGGGAAGTTTCTACCTCAGTTAATATCTGACTAAATTTCTTAAGGAAGGGATCCGTGAGGCAATATTTTAAGGAAGATAACTGCAAAGCCTTAATTTTATTAGCAATGAAATGATAACTAGATACCATATAGGTATCGATGCCGCATAGCTGTTCACATAGGAGTTTACTTGTATTCATGTAATTATGATATAGCTCAACTCCATTGTAGTAACTTAATATACTATCATTGAGCAAACTACTAAATTGGTTATTCATATCCCCGTAGCGAAGCATCCCCTCTAGGATCTCCTTATGATTCTTATTTACTTTTTCAACTTGCTGATTATAAAGCCTAATAATATTCTTGCATGCATATCCTGTAATACTCGAGATGTTAACCGGATTTTCTCCCAGAAGTACAACAAAAAAACCGTTGACTACCCAAAACTTATATTCATCTTCATTCAATAAAACTCTGTCATCAATATAACGGTTGATTAACTGATATAAATTACTACTCTCCTCCTGCATTGTCCTTGCTTTTCTGTAATGCATATATAGATTAAAATACTGATCAATCCGATCATTGTTTTTATGTTTTAACCAGCCACGAAAACTAGGTGTTATATTCCGTGTTACGATTCGGTATAGCTTGTCAAACTCAGTTTCCCCATTCAGATATTCATCGATCTGTTTAATAACATCCACTACTTCATCACATTTATGGGGCGCGTAGTGATCCTTTTCATGCATAAACATAAAGGTGGAGGAATCTGAAATATAGGAAGCTAATCCATAGATCTGATTGTAGAACTCAGAAAGATTTTGCTCCTCATAATTCCCTTCTACAAATCTCACAATACTCTTTTCACAAGTTTGTGCTGCCTCCAATGCTAGCTCATCATCGGATCTAGTTATGTGAAAATAATAAGAGAACAAATTATACTTTGCAAAGGTATACAATATGGAATTTTCCAAAGTTCTCTTAGCATTTATTTTCTTCGTTTTAAGTACTACCGGCATAAAGAAGAGATCAACAAACTCATCTTTCTCATAGGCAACTCCTTGCCAGAATATCTTATTGATTTTCGGATTCATTGTATAAATGAAGCGGAACATATAGACCTGATACATTCTATTAAACTTTTTCTGTATCTGTATCTCGTTTTTACATCCATTTGTCAGTAACTGATCTGCAATCAAACGATTCTTCTTGTTAGCCATATAGACAAAAGGAGCGCTGGCTTCTCTATATTTGCTATAGATGAGATCGCTCTGCTTTCTCATAAATTCCTTTAGATCATTTTCTGCACGGATACATAGAATGCCATCATCCCAATTGTTCGCAAAGGCCTCGATCAATCGATCGGTATTCTCATAATCAACTCCTTTAAAGAAGTAAGATACGGACACTTCACCAGTTAGAGCATCCCGATATCTTTTAATTTTCTTTTTAAACTCATCTAGAGTCTTCGCATTCCCTTTAACAATATAGATTTCATAATCATACCGAATATACTCTGTCAGCGAATCAGCCCATTCTCCTAATTCAATAATATCAACCTTATCCTGTCGATGGGCATAACATAGATTACGGTGACGGATGATCTTCTGAATGATATTAATTATTTTCTCTTTTCTTTCAGCAGTCAGGGTTTTTAATTCTAATTCTAGAATTTTAATCTGATCATCAATCTTTTTAAATTTTGTAGAAATATCTTCTTGCTCATTTTCATTATAATCATCATAAAAGTCTTCTTCATCATCGTATTGATCATCTTCATTAATATCATATTGGTCATTTGCAAGTTCATTATTCGTCTTAAATACCTCATTATCAAAAAATTGATCAAAGATATTTTCCATATTTGAATCCGTATCATCGGTATCATCCGTATCATCAGAATTATCAATGGATCTTCTAATCTTATCTCTATATAATTTTAATTCTTCGATTTTATTTTTTATCTCTTTTCTCTTATTTTGGCTGTTACTAAAATAATCCTTCAAAACAAAGTCGGTAAATATTTTGTGACAGATCGTAGGTTCAAGAATTTCCTCAACCTCTTCTTTCTCAAGGATAAAATATTCACTTAATTCATAGCTTAATCTTTCCTTACCACTTATACCTATTTTAGATATCTTTTCTTTTGTTCCCTCTTCGTTAATCCATACATCCATAGGCTTATCTACATAAGTTTCTATGATAAATTTAAGTAGATTTCTGGTGATATTGTACATTTCATTGTTCTTAATAAATAATTCATTTTGGTCGGTCAGCATGATTATATCCTCCGTAATTTAAGATTTGTCCATTATCATTTGTAATCATATGGATGAAAAAAATATTATTAATTACATTTTACCATCTATTACCCGGTAATCAACCAATTTTTTGGATATTTTTGACCTTATATTCAACAATTTTTAAGCATAGTTTACCTGACTGCGAATTATTAAAGCCAATAGACTTTTGATCCATTGGCTTTAAATAATTACAACATCATCGATAATTATTCATCTTTTACTACGACCATTGGTCTCATCATATCATTATCCTCATGTTCAAGGATATGGCAATGCCATACATAGTCTCCTGCATGATCCTTAAAATGCATAACGATTGATGTTACTTGCCCAGGTTCCGCTCTTACTACATCCTTCGGACCGGTTTCATATTCCAATGGAGGTGTTAAATTTTCCATCTTAAAGATGTAGTTACCATCTTCGTCAAAATCCTCAGGAGTAAATACCTTTCTACCTAATATTTCAAAATGCACCAAATGAAGATGAATCGGATGTGGGAAAGCAAAGTTGTTAACCAAATGCCATATTTCAATGGTATCTAATTTCGGTTTTTCAGTCGCAGGATCACTCCACATCTTATTGTTAAGTAAATGGATAACTCTTCCGTAATGATCAACTGCTTCATTTAATTGCATTGTTCTTTCCCTCACCGCAAGAGATGGATCAATCTTATGATTTGTGTAATACTTTGTGCAAATACTATTAAAAATTAAATAGACGCTTACTCCTTGATATCTCAAATGAATATTGTGTCTATGATATTATATGCATTAATTTTCTATTTGCGTCAGAAAATGTTGATTTGTAAGGAATTATGTCTGCATTAAAATAGAGTTTCGCTTGCGAAACTCTTGCACCAAACTAAAAAAA
>JAAYQP010000215.1 GCA_012519195.1 Clostridiales bacterium
ACATACTATCTAGGGAATAGACCGCATCTTCCCGATAATATAAGACACTGCTACCAACCTGTATAGAGCGTTTTTGAGCTAAAATATCCGGTCTATCTTCCTTGCTTAATAAATTTCCATAATAAATATGTTCCAGATGTCCATGCTTTGTTTTCCGAAATAGATAGCTTGTATGTAAGGTATCGATCCGAAAACTGCTTCCTTCTATTGTAATCAATGTTCCTTCTCCTTCCGGTTGTAGGATGTTGATAGATAGTTGCGAAATTAATAAGATAAGATGATTTTATTCAACATAAACTAAGACTTCGCTCCGAGCCGTGCATGCGCACAAACTTATCTCAGAAATGATATCTTGTATATAATACACTAGTAAATTTCGCAATTTCATTCGTGGTATCTTTGTGGTTCTACATATTCCTTGTACATTTCTTCTGTTATACCATTTTCTTCGATCATTCTAGTATAGAACTTACCGGATGTTTTGATTGTACGTTCCTGTGTTTCATAATTTACATACACTAATCCAAAACGGGCACTTTCCCCTTCAACCCATTCAAAATTATCGCAAAAACACCAATGATAATAACGGGTGATTGGCAATTTGGATTCCGATATTACTTTCAAATGTTCATAGATATATTTACTACGAAAGGTATCCAGATTATCACAGGTACCATTTTCTGTGATATAGATCGGCCGTTCCAAAAGCTGATAGATTTTATCTGTACAACGTATGAGCCCTTCGGGATAAATCTCCCACCCAAGGTCATTCTTAGGGGCATCCTCTTTGGTTCCATCAGCAAAACCAGATACGGTTGACCGGGTATAATAATTAATTGCTATGAAATCGAGGTATTCGCCCCGAGAAGTCTTTTTCTCCTTTTTTAATGGCCACGTGAAATTACCAGTAGTCATCGCTTCGGTGATCGCTCCTTGGAATAATCTCTCCAATAACTTTGCACATGTGCGATGCCAGATGTTCGTCGATTTTTGTGGATCAAACACTCGAACATGATTTGCAAAACTTACCTTGGTATCCTGATATCCCATCTCCTTACGAATATGATGTATGAGTTGATATGCTTTAATATGGCAAATGGCCATATTCGACATTACCCTAACAGCTTTTCTAATTGATTTTTCTCCCGGAGGCCACTCTCCAAAGTAATAGGAATTGGTTGCGTATACGTTGGGTTCGTTAATCGTTATGTACTCCGATACAAGATCCCCAAAGGAATTTACCACCAGCTCTACAAAATCCAGAAAATCCTTCAGGTTCTCTTTCTTTGTAAATCCTCCTTTTCGCTCAAACCACATTGGATTGGTGAAGTGATGAATCGTTAGAAGAACGGCGATGCCTTTCTCCTTTAGGTAAAGCAGTTCTTCTCTGTAATGTGCAATTGCAGCATCATCCACTTTACCTTCCTTCGGACAAATCCTGGCCCATTCAATACCTAGACGATAATGCTGAATCTTCATCTTAGCCATCAGATCCGTATCTTCTTTCCATAGATGATAGTGATCCGTTGCACGGGCAGGATTCGAGTGATCTTTGATTTTACCTTTCGCATACCAATCATTCCAGTTATGTCCACACTCACCGCCTTCAATCTGCGTAGCTGCAGAGGCAACTCCTAATGAAAATTGCTCTTTGAATTTGATTACCATAACATCCCCCATTTCATCATCCTGTGTTACCAATCTAGTTTACATTTCCTTACCCAAGAATGTGCCACATTGACTTTATTTTCATAATATAATTACTTCATCTTTTTTTTATCTTTTTCCCCTGTATAGCTACCTCCAAAAAGATCGAGTAATTCCCCTTCTGATAATGCTACGATTACAGTAACAATAACCCCCGCAAACATGAATAAGGATGCTTTGCCTAAGATTCTTATATAGCTTGGACCTTTATCAATATCTCGGTAAATTGCAAGATTAAAACACAAATAGATAACACTTAAGAATACCAGACTACTTCCTAACGATTTGTTGGTATCGGTCCAGATAATTGAAAAAATGATAATTACGATTATGGTAGCTATAATAATATACTTGATAAATGATCTCCTCTTTTTTAGATTTATAATAATCGCATAGTTTAACAGCATAATAATTATAAATATAGCTGTGGATCTATGTCAATACTTTGGACAATAATTTAGGCTTTTTATTTTTCACTTGCTACCTTGATAATCAAAACATAAATTAGCCTAGATTTTCACCTGTTTTAAAG
>JAAYQP010000216.1 GCA_012519195.1 Clostridiales bacterium
AAAGGCGGTAAACTATACATTCATTGCAGTAAACATGGTTTGATGATCTATTAACTGCTACGCATTCTTTTGTTAATTAAGCTTGTGAAAAATACATACGCACTAGTATGGATATTGGAGCAATTAATATAACAGAGGTTCCGTCTTTGGACGTAATATATAACGCAAAAGGAAAACTATTTTTTTCATCCGTATCTCCCAAAAAGCCTACTACAACACCTATTCCTGTAATATTACCAAGTGATGTTGACTCAAAACCTGCTAATTATCTGGTAATCAGAAACGGCATTACTAGAGATTACTTTGATGACCGTAAGAAAGGATATTCAGGCTTTCAGGGGTTAGTAGAAACAGTAGATGATCAGGTAATGATTAACGCAAATCTTTTCACAGAAAATTTAGACAGTTCGACTGAAAACTTTTTTGCAACGAATTATACCTATCATAATATCGATAATAATAAATTCTCTATTATTGCAGACTATGATGACAAATACTCAAGTACATTAATTTTTGAGAGAAATAATAAAGAGTATAAGCAAATCTTTAGTAATTCGGATCAGGTTAATACATTCATAGCCGATATTGCTCCTTAAGTCAGTAAGAATAATGGTTTTGATTTTATTTCTCCTGAGGTGTTACGACCCCTGTTTAAAACTGGTCAATATGAATACAAATGTTATCAGACTAATGATATGGTATCAAAAACAAATGACTATTCAGACTATTTAGGGGTACTAGTATTTGATTTATATAGTGGAAAAGCCACTTTACCAAAAGCAAAGCAAATTTATTATAAATATGATCTATCAAAGATATCAAAGTTTGAGTTGGACAAATTACCATCCGTCATGATTAATGGTGTTAAAATCTATGGTACCGATAAATTCATAAAGCCAAGTGAGCAGGGGGATGTTTATACTTCTTGGGGATATTTTGATCTGGATCTGGAGGAGTTGGGATATCTATCTCGTGATATTGCGAATGAAGATGTTTGTATTGAAATAAGGAGCTATTCTTTGAATTATGGTCATATGGGTAATTCGAATTTATGGACTTTAACCTTGAGTAAGGATAATTCGGAAGAATATAGATTGAAAATATCATCAAAATACCTCATAGGCTTAACAAATAATACAAGTCAATATTCTCCAACAGGCGGTTTGTGGGCAGATAGGCTTGCTAAGAATGTTAGAAATACTTTAAGAGCTTTTTTATATAAAATCAGTTCGGAACCGGAAATTCTATACGATGCTATATTAGAGTCTTGGTCGGGACCTAATGAAAAATATAAAATTGATAAAGAATTTGTTCCTGTAGGTGATGCTATGATAAGATTTGATTTTGAAAAATATGAGTATGTCATTAAGTCTGCAAAATAATAGAGGCATTGCTATGGGAGTAGAAAAAGAAGGCGAAGTGTAGGCCAATACATAGATGGCGTTAAAATTATAATCGAGAAGGAGTTAGCTGAATTAATCAACTAACTCCTTCTTATGCAACTAGATACTTATTGGGGATATTGAAATCAATTCCTAGCTACTATAGGTTCTTTATATGGAAATAATAAAACTATTCGTATAGAGGAATAGTATGTTATTATGGATACATACTCATAAACATTAACTTGTAATAGAAAGGGATGCATCTATGAACGAAACACTTAAAACAATCAGTCAGCGATATTCTTGTCGTGCTTATGATGGACATTTACCGGAAAAGGAAAAGCTGGAAGCGATTGCACTGGCTGCGGTACAGTCTCCCAGCGCGATGAACCGCCAACCATGGCAGATTATTGTTATTACGAACAAGTCATTAATTGAAGAAATGGATGCCGAGGGCATGAGAATTCTTGCTGAAGCAGAAGATAAAACAACCTATGAGAGATTCATGAATCGAGGTGGGTCAGTATTTTACAATGCACCCTGCATGTACCTTATTCTTAAGCAGCCTGGCACGGACATGGACGTAGGTATTGTCAGTGAAAACATTACTCTAGCTGCTACCTCTCTCGGACTGGATAGTGTTATCTGTGGTATGGCTTCGATACCATTTAATGGCCCTAAAGGTGATGAATTTAAGAAGAAAGTAGGCTTCTTAGATGGATGGGAGTTTGGGGTAGCTGTCCTAGTAGGTATCGGTAAAACGAAAGGGAAGCCTCATACTCCTGATATAAGCAAAATCCGTTATGTGGAATAGTTATGCCAATAATTTTTCCAAATCATCAAATTGGATGTTTTGAAGGAGGCTCTTAATATGAAACAGGAAAATCACATCTATATTGCGATTGATCTAAAATCCTTCTATGCCTCTGTTGAATGCATTGAACGTAACCTTGATCCCATGACTACGAATCTTGTGGTAGCTGATGCTAGTCGTACCGAAAAGACAATTTGCCTTGCAGTGTCACCATCTCTGAAATCTTATGGTATTCCAGGGCGAGCAAGACTCTTTGAAGTGGTTCAAAAAGTCAAAGAAGTAAATGCAGAACGAGTCAAAAAAGCCCCTGGTCAAGCATTTACTGGCAGATCCTATAATGATTTAGAATTAAAAAAATCTCCTGAACTGTCATTAGATTATATTGCAGCAGCTCCAAGAATGGCTCTCTATATGGAATATAGCACTAGGATTTATAATATCTATCTTAAATATATTGCACCAGAGGATATCCATGTTTACTCTATAGATGAAGTGTTTATAGATGTGACAAATTATTTGCAAACATATAAATTGTCTGCACGAGAGCTTGTCAAAAAGATGTTACAGGAAGTTTTCCAAACGACTGGAATTACTGCCACAGCTGGAATTGGAACAAACCTTTATCTTTGTAAGATTGCCATGGATATTGTGGCAAAACATATAATACCAGATAAGGATGGAGTTAGGATTGCTGAATTGGATGAAATGACCTATCGACGTATGCTTTGGTCACATCGTCCACTAACGGATTTTTGGCGTGTAGGAAGAGGATATGCTAAGAAATTAGAAGAACATGGCCTATTTACAATGGGGGATATCGCAAGGTGTTCCCTTGGTAAGCCTACAGATTATTATAATGAAGATCTGCTATATAAGTTGTTTGGAGTAAATGCTGAGCTGCTGATTGATCATGCTTGGGGATGGGAACCTTGTACGATTGCTGATATCAAGGCTTATAAACCTAGTGTAAATAGTCTTGGATCTGGGCAGGTTCTACAAAGCCCTTATGATTATGAGAAAGCTCGATTGATTGTACGGGAAATGACGGACCTTCTGGTACTCGATCTGGTCGACAAGGGACTCGTGACGGATCAGATGGTGTTAACAGTAGGCTATGATATTTGCAACCTAAGTAATCCAGAGATTAGAAAGAAATATAAAGGACAGATAACTACCGATCATTATGGGCGATCCATTCCCAAACATGCACATGGTACTGTAAATCTGGGACGCCTGACATCATCGACGAAAATAATCATCGAAGCTGTTATGGAATTATATGATCAAATTGTTGATGAAAACCTGTTCGTAAGAAGGATTAATATTACAGCAAATCATGTGGTTGATGAACGTTCTTTAGTTAAGGCTAATTCCTATGAACAGCTTAATTTATTTACTGATTATGCATTGGAAGAAAAGAAAAAGAAAGAAGAGGAAGCTGCCTTAGAGCGAGAAAAAAGGATGCAGCGAGCGGTATTGGATATTAAGAGAAAATTCGGTAAAAATGCGATTCTAAAGGGCATGAATCTTGAAGAAGGAGCTATGACAATAGAACGAAATAAGCAAATAGGAGGACATAAAGCATAGCTAGAATGAGGAAAAATTCTCCGTTGTTATATAACGAAATAATATAGTTGAGGAGGATTTGAATGAAGGATGATTTGTATGATGTACATCGATATGATGATATTATCAATTTGCCACACCATGAATCTAAAACCCATCCACGGATGTCTAAACTAAATCGAGCTGCACAATTTTCCCCATTTGCCGCATTAACTGGCTTTGATCGAGAAATAAAGGAGGCAGCAAGGTTAACAAATAAGAAAATAGAGTTAGATGAGATTGAGAAAAGTGTACTAGATGAAAAACTGAGAATCATACAGGACCAGATAAGTAATCAGCCGGAGATAACAATCACTTATTTTCAGCCAGATGAAAAGAAGCTAGGGGGGACTTATCTATCGATTTCTGGTATTGTAAAAAAAATAGACGGATATAATCGAGCTATTGTAATGCAGGATGGAACAAGGATAAAGATTGAGGACATTATCAATATATCTGGAGAAATTGTTCAATCCATTGATGATTTTATCATTTCCTAATATTCTGATAATTATAAAAATAAGGAAGAGAGCAAGAGTATTTTCAAAAGGAAGATACCTTGCTTTTTATATCTCAAATAAAATTCTTGTTTCAAACAATAGAATCGCTGATAAGCCCTGCATGGTAGCGGGAAGAGTTATCTAATAGAGGGATAAGATAGAAATGGTATGTTGCGAAATAAGTTATGGATGTTATAATAAAAGGGAAAGCTATATAAATCGCAGATATCTTATACTGAACGCTTTATATGTATCCCTAATAACTTACTTAATATGAAGGTCTAGATTACAGGAGAGGAAGCAATGCTAACACTAAAATCGTTGGATTCAAGCATAATATCATTGATTATATTATTTATCGTATACATGAATGTTCATAATCGATCGCAAAAAATCTTTACAAGCAATAGTTTATTTATTGCTCTAGTTAGAATGAATATGATTATGTTAGTTATTGATCTTTGCAAATGGTTATTAAACGGTCTACCCGGTTCTTTTAGTATGATTTCTCATATGACGCTTAACTTTCTATATTATTTATTAGCGCCAGGAGCACCAATCCTATGGCTTCTTTATACCAATTATCAAGTATATCATGATGTAAAACGATTAAAAAAACTGAAAAACCTATTATACATACCATTCGTAATAAATGGCATTGCGTCTGCTACTAGTCTTTATACTGGCTGGCTTTACCTTGTTGATGCGAATAATATATATCATAGAGGTAAATATTTATGGGTATATGTAACATTTTGTTTTTTCATGCTTGGTACTTCGCTTTTTTATATTCTAAATAATAGAAAGAATTTAGAAAAAAGATATTATTATGCATTGATAACATTTTTTCTTCCAGCTGTAATAGGCATTACTGTACAACTATTCATATATGGTTCCAATTATACTTGGTCAGGTACGATGTTATCTCTTTTAATAGTATATTTCTATATACAAGATCGCAGTTTAAGAACGGATTATTTAACAGGAGTATTTAATCGCAGACAATTAGATCGATATATAAAACAAAAAATACAAAACAGTACGGAGAAAAAATCCTTCTCCGCCATCTTGATCGATTTAAACAAGTTCAAACAAATAAATGATAATTTTGGACATGCGATTGGAGATGAAGCATTGAGGGAAAGTGTTAAAATAATAAGAAAATGCTTGCGAAAGGATGATTTTCTTGCAAGATTTGGTGGTGATGAATTCTATGTGATTTTAGATATTAGTGATAAAGAGAAGCTTGAGGAGGTAGTTAATCGAATAAGAAGCGGTGTTGAAAATTTTAATCGAGAAAATAATAAGCCTTATAATTTAGGTTTTGGAATGGGATATGATATTTACGACTATAAATCTAAAATGAAAGCAGATGAATTTTTTAGGCATCTAGACATGTTAATGTATAACAATAAAAACTCTGTGAGCTCCTAGTTTAATAATATTATCTTTTAAATGTATAATTTGAACTTTTTATACCAAGATAAAACCATAAGATTGGAATGCTAAAGCTAGCAAATAGAAATTCATTTTAAAGATGGTATTATTAATGTATGAACAAGGAGGATATGCCCATGATTCAAATAGAATTTTTTCATGATGTTATTTGTAGTTTTTGCTTCCCAATGTCTGCAAGAATGCGTCGGATCTCAAAGAATTATAATAATATAGAGATCAAACATCGTTCCTTTGCCTTAGGATGGGAAGCCGAGGATTTTATACGTAGCTTTGGCTCACGAGAAGCTGTAAAACCAGAAGTATTAAGTCATTGGGCAGAGGCAAATAAAAATGATGATGAACATCGATTCAATATTGAGGGAATGCGACAAACCGATTTTAATTTTCCTATATCAAAACCTGGCTTGAAAGCGGCAAAGGCAGCCGGTCTCATCGGCGGAGATGATATGTATTGGGATGTATTTGACCGTATTCAAAATAAATTGTTTGTCGAAAATAAAAACATTGAAGATATCGTTGTATTAGAAGAAGCAGTAAAGGAAACGGGCATCTCTTTTGATGAGTGGAAAGCTATGTTTGAACGGGATGAGACAGAAAATGCAGTTTTAGAGGACCTACAGCTGGCACAGGCCTATGGTATTCATAGTGTACCAACCCTCGTTATTAACCAAAAGTATGCTATTTCCGGTGCCAGATCACAAGAAGAAATTGAAAAAACATTGGCTAAAATCTCAAAAGATGAAGGAATCCCATTGAATAAATTACAAACACTACAAATGGATGAAACAGGCGCTTCATGTTCTATCGTAGATGGTAAATGGCAATGTGATTGATTAGAAAAGCTCTATAAGTAATCTAGAAGAGTCAAAACGTATAATAAAAAATTATAGTAATTAGGTAGCACCCATCTCCAATCGAAAAAAGGTTGGAGATTTTTATATTATTTGATTCTGCAAGGACTAAAATTCTAATTATATAAACTATTGTTTTGATTATATATGTCGTGTATAATAAGGAATATGTGAAAATTATAACAATCCTGTTCGGTAATGAAGATAAAGATTAAAGATTTAAGAAAGAAGGTGTAATGTGTGATTTCTCAAAGGGAATTTTTTAATTCAATGGCTGAAAAGTGGGATACCGTCTGTCAGCATGATATAGATAAAATAAAGCATATATTAAGCCTAATAAATATTTATAACGGAGCAAAGATCCTTGATGTTGGAACCGGAACTGGTATACTTATACCTTTTCTAAGAGAAGAAGTTCGGGAACAAGGGAAAATCACTGCGATCGATATTTCTGATAAAATGCTCGAAGTAGCACAAAGGAAATATACATATGATAATGTATCTTATATATGTGATGATGTAATAGAGGCGGATCTACCTAGTGATTATTTTGATTATGTAATATGCTATTCGGTATTCCCTCATTTTCATGATAAACAATTAGCAATTAAAGCCATAGGTAAGTATTTGAAAGTCGGAGGTAAGTTTGCGATTTGTCATTCGCAAAGTAGAGAAGCAATCAACAATCTTCATAAATGCGCTTCAGAGGTAGTAGCAGAAGATCATTTACCACCGATTGATGTAATTAAGGAATGTTTTGGGGCTTTAGGCTTGGAAACAGTAATTGAAATAGATAATGATGAAATGTTTGTTGTTATCTGTCGTAAATAAATTTGTTAAACCTAAATATCCAGCGTGTATTAAAGAAAAGATAGATTCGACAGAAATAAAGAGTAAAATCATGGCTAGGTAAGTGATTAATTAAGTCAATAAAAAATCGCACAAAAAATCTCATAATTTACTTCAAGAATTCTCAATTAAGAATTGTAATATATTCTTACAATTCTTAATTTTCCATGCTATACTTTTAAGTTGTCTTAATTCATCTTAGAGGAAGCTGGCTAGTATGGAAACTAATTAATAATAAATATAAAACTGCCGTTGATTAAACCCAACGGCAGTTTTTGTGAATCATAGTATAAATAAGTATTAAGCCTCGTATATTTCTTTTGAGCCAGAGATGGAAGCGGAGATTGCTTTCTCCACGGATGCAAGGGCTCCTGCTTTATCATGTGCTTTCAGCGCTTCTAAAATTCGTCTTGCACTCTTATAAACAACTTCACACCCATATTTTTGAATAAATCTAATCCAAAGGTGGCTCACAGGTACACGGAAAGAACGATAGATTAAGGGGAGTAAGGTATTTTGGCTGGTCATGGCTAATTCATGGTAGAAAGTAAAAGCAGCATCAGCAGCTTCTTCAATATTATCGTTTCGTATCTCCTCTAAGCAATGCTCTAAGGTGGCTATGTCTTCATCGGTATGTCGATCCACAGACAATTCTACCGCCAGCTTATCCACAATCATCTTAATCTCTAAAATAGAGCGAATCTCGTCCCGGCGTAGGTGTCCTCCATTATAATTCATGATGGAGAGTAAGGACTCTACGGTACCGTGGCGGCGATAATCCATTACATATACTCCAGAACGGGGTTTTACCTGCAAAAACCCTTTCCTTGCAAGTTCAGCAATTCCTCCATTTACCACAGCACGACTGACCTGCATCTTTTCAGCTAGAACACGTTCCGGTGGTAGCTTTTCACCAATTTTCAGTTTTCCAGAAAGAATCATAGATTCTAGTTCCCTAACAAAAAGATCTTTCAATGTAGGGGCTTTTAATTTCACAAAGTCCATTTGTATTCCTTTCTAAAGTCCAGTCGGTACATTCCTTGGACTGGTATAACCAGATAGGTATAACAGATATTAAAAAAATATATCATAATATGTTATAAAAATCAACAGAATATGTCTAATATAGTTTGATTTTCCTAGAGGGATGAAAGTATTGATTTACTTATATTAATTAGAGTTTGATAAATACTTGACAATTATAACAATACTTTATAAAATATAAATATAATTGCACTACTGGTATGACCAGATTAAAATATTATTTCCCAAAAGGAGGAAAAATTATGTTTCGGTTTAATTATGCAGAAGGTGCAGGATTTCTAAGTGTTTGGCTAGTATGGATTGCGGTATTTTTAGCTCTGTTTTTGCTGAATGAAGTTACTCGAAGATCTAAAGTGGCTGGATTTTTTGGCTTTGTGGTATTACCAGTGATACTATCCGTATTATGGTTTACCGTGATGAAGGATACCACCTATACAGACTGGTTCCATTTGGCCAAGGTTTATTCATCGACCGCTGGATGTATTGGCTTCTGGTGTATTCGCCATTTACGTGGTACCAATAAGAAAACAGGTAAGGAATGGGCACTGGCTAACAGTAAAATTGCCCTTTGCTTCCCACCGTTGATTTTGGCAATTAATATTTTAGAAGCAGTAGCCCGTGATTTTGAAGTAGGTAGTAAGTATGCTGTCATGGCACAAGATTTAACTGCTGATGCACCTGTTATGTTAATGGGTGGACCTTGGAACTATATGAATGGAATTGCCGGTATCTTAAATATTGTAATTATTACTGGATGGTTTGGCATATGCATTAGGAAAAAGACAGAGAAAGATGGCAGCCGGGATATGTTATGGCCAGATATGCTGTGGTTTTACATACTTGCATATGATTTATGGAACTTTGCTTATACATATAATGCTTTACCCCATCATGCCTGGTATTGTGGATTTGCATTACTCTTAGCACCGACATTATGTGCATTTACCTTTGGTAAGGGAGCTTGGTTACAGCATCGGGCCCATACCTTGGCACTGTGGTGTATGTTTGCGCAAACCTTCCCACGCTTCCAAGATTATGGAAAATGGCGTGTAGACTCTACCTATAATCCTACCATTTATTTTATCGTTAGCTTCTTAGCATTGGTAGCCAATATAGCTGTAGTAGTTTACATGATTTATAAATGGAGGAAGACAAAGCGCAATCCTTATACAGGCGAGTTATATACTGACTTAAAGGAATATCAAGCAATCAAAGCATTGGCTGAATAAGATAAAAGCACTGACAGAATAAGATATGGAAAGGCATGAGGTTAAAAGTGAAAGAGTTTAGGATTCTAGAAATTAAGGAAAGTATATTTGAAGATAACAACAAGGACGCACAGCGCCTGAGAGAACAGTTAAAGAGGGAGAATACCTTTTTGCTAAACTTGATGAGTTCTCCAGGGGCAGGAAAAACGACGACATTGGTGAATACCATTCATCGTTTGAAAGATAAACTTAGCATTGCAGTTATGGAGGCAGACATCGATTCGGATGTAGATGCAAGAACGATTGCTGAAACAGGGGTAAAGGTAATTCAGTTACATACCGGTGGAATGTGCCATTTGGATGCTGATATGACGAGACAAGGACTTCAAGGATTAGATGCCAAAGGGACGGACCTAGTGATACTAGAAAATGTGGGAAATCTGGTATGTCCAGCAGAGTTTGATACAGGGGCTACAAAGAACGCAATGATTCTAAGTGTACCGGAAGGGGATGATAAGCCTCTGAAATATCCATTGATGTTTCAGGTTTCTGACGCCCTTATCATCAATAAAATAGATACCATGGAAGTGTTTGATTTTAATTTAGAACTATGTATAGAGAGAGTTAAAAAATTAAATCCAAACATCGCGATCTTCCCGATTTCTGCAAAGACAGGTGAAGGTATGGAAGCATGGACTGAGTGGTTGTATAGAGAGGTAAAAGGAGAGTAAACTGTGGAGCAAGCAATTACAAAGATGTATTTTCCTGAGGGATATGAATGTAAGTACAATGAAAAGGTAATGGCTTTCGCAAATATGCTGGGGCGGAAGGATCCCAAGAAGAACGGATATAAGTGGGATGATCCAGAATATGTTATTTTAGAGGCTGGTGTTGATGATGAAATGGCAGAAATGGGTCTAGCCATGGGTTATTACACCAAGAGAACAGCCAAGGAAATGGCCCAGATTACTGGAAAATCAGAGGAGTACTGTCATGAGCAGATGATGAAACTAGCTTGGTA
>JAAYQP010000217.1 GCA_012519195.1 Clostridiales bacterium
AGGCCGCCGTGCATAATCATTACGGGATTGAGTTGGATGTTCAGCTTACGAGAGATCAAATTCCGGTAGTCTTCCATGATGGTAATCTATTGCGTGCCTGTGGTGTAAAACATAAGGTATCCGAGCTAACCTATCAAGAATTATCGACTTATCGATTATTTCAATCACAGGAGAGAATTCCTACCTTGGAGGAGGCTTTAAATGCAATAGGGGGCAAGGTACCCTTGATTATAGAATTAAAGATTCCCTGGCATGCAAAGCTGCTTTGCCGAAAAGTCTCTGAGATATTGCAGGGCTATAAAGGAGTTTATTGTATTGAATCCTTTAATCCTTTTGGCCTAATGTGGTATCGAAAAAATCATCCAGAGGTAGTACGGGGGCAACTTTCCACAGATTTTAGAAAGGAAAAGATTGAAGGTAGCAAGGTTCAGTATTTTATATTAAAGCATTTATTAATGAATTTCTTGACCAAACCGGATTTTATCGCATATGATCACCAGTATATAAGCGGACTTTCTATTACCCTATGTAGAAAGCTATATAGGATAAAAACCGTTGCATGGACGATTCGTTCCCAAGAAGAGTTGGATCGGAATCGGAAGTTCTTTGACTGGTTTATTTTCGAGAATTTTAAACCCAAGAATGCATCATAAACCTGAAAATGCTTCATAATTCTGTATCACAAATATGATTACTTTTTATCTCCAACCTTAGACTTGGTTGGAGATATTTTATGTTATACAGAATAAATCCCGAACTTTCGGGGATGATGATTGTAAAACGATAAGATGGGATCTGAGGCTATGGGAGTAATGTCTGGTTTATGGATACTTGGTTGGCTATGGTGTTTGTCAGATTTAATCCTGAAACCAAGAAAACTATCCTATGAGAAACAGTTTAAAGTGGAGGCAGATAAGGGTAGACTCGATCAGTATTCCTATCAGAAGGCGGATAAGATTCATTTTAAAATAAAATCTGATTTTGGCTATTTTCTTTCCTGTGAGCTTCTACGTCCGAAGAAAGAACTTCTGACGAAAATGTCGGGGACAGGTGTTGTGATTCTCTGTCATGGCTTCGGATGTGCCAAGTGTATCTGTATAAAATATGCTGAAATCTATCTGAAGCTTGGATACAAGGTACTGCTCTATGATCAACGCAACCATGGATTAAGCGGAAAAGCATATACATCCATGGGGTACTATGAGAGATATGATTTAAAGAAGATTATAGATTGGTGCTATGAGCACTTTGGTGAGAATTGTAAAATTATTACCCATGGCGAATCCATGGGGGCCGCTACGGTTTTAATGCATTTGGGAATTGATAACCGGGTTACCTGTGTGGTAGCAGATTGTGCTTATTCAGATTTAATACAGTTGTTAAAACATCAGATCAAACAGTTTTATCATCTGCCTAGTTTCTTGATTCCGGTTGAAAGCTTTATTACCTACTTAAGAGCAGGTTTTTGGTACCGGGACATTTCTCCTTTAGAGATTGTAAGGAAAACCGACATACCGATTCTCTTTATTCATGGGAAGATAGACAATTTTGTTCCTACTAAGATGGCGAAAGAACTATATCAGGCAAAAAGAAAGAACAAAGTGATCTATCTTGTTGCAGGTGCAAGGCATGCAGAAAGTATATGTAAAAATCGGAAGGGATATGAACAGGTGCTAAAGGATTTTTTGGAACATGTAATGAGAGAGGCATAGAATCCTGTAGGATGATGATTCTTGAAGAAGAGATAACAGAAATTTGGATTTGTGTAAATAGAATAAGCAAAAGTGATAGGGGCTGCCACAAACTCGCTAAGTTAAGTAAGTGGTAGCCCCTATCAGAATAAAAAGGATTTATACGATATTAAGAATATGGCATCATGAATCGATGGATCCTTGTAACAGAATGATATGTCTTGGTATGGCTAAAAAAACTAGTCAAGATCTGCCATCTTCATTGCACGAACCTTTAAAGATAATCCAAAGAGGTTGATAAAGCCTTCAGCATCATGGTGGTCATACAAATCACCAGTGGTAAAGGAGGCGATGCTCTCATTATAAAGGGAATAAGGGGAACTTGTTCCTTGCTTAATGATATTTCCTTTATATAGCTTAAGTTTTACTTCTCCAGTCACATGTTCTTGAGTAACCTCAATGAAGGCCTGATATGCTTCCCTTAAAGGTGTAAACCATTTGCCTTCATATACGATATCAGCAAAGCGGTTTGCAATCTCTTTCTTAGCACTTAAGGTAGCCCGATCTAGAATTAATTCCTCTAGCTGGGTATGCGCTTCCATAAGGATTGTTCCACCTGGAGTTTCGTATATTCCACGAGATTTCATTCCAACAACCCTGTTTTCTACAATATCAACAATACCGATTCCGTGTTTCCCTCCGAGAATATTTAATTGCTCTATAATTTTTGCAGGAGTCATAGTTTGCCCATTTAGTGCAGTAGGGATTCCTTTTTCAAAGGTAAGATGCAAAGTTTCCCCCTCATCAGGTGCCTTCTCTGGTGAAACTCCTAGAACAAGAAGATGATCGTAGTTTGGTGCATTGGCTGGATCCTCTAATTCCAATCCTTCATGACTAATGTGCCACAGGTTACGGTCACGGGAGTAACTGTTTTTGGCAGAGAATGGAAGATGGATTCCATGCTTTTCGCAATATTCAATTTCTTCCTCTCTTGATTTAATATCCCAGATTCTCCATGGAGCGATGATTTTAAGATCGGGCGCAAGAGCTTTGATACCAAGTTCAAACCGTACCTGATCATTGCCTTTCCCGGTCGCACCGTGACAGATCGCTGTAGCACCTTCCTTACGGGCTATTTCAACCAGTTTTTTTGCTATCACCGGTCTTGCCATGGCTGTACCTAGCAGATATTTATTCTCATATACGGCATTGGCCTTAACGCAGGGCATGACAAAGTCGTTAACAAATTCATCCACCACATCCTCAATATATAGCTTCGTAGCACCGGAGATTTTAGCTCTTTCCTCCAAACCATCTAATTCATTTCCTTGGCCAACATCAATACAAACGCAAACCACATCATAATCATAATTTTCTTTTAACCAAGGAATAATAACCGTAGTGTCGAGCCCGCCGGAATAGGCTAAGATAACTTTTTCTTTCATATGATTTCCTCCTTTAATCCTACAATGGCAATTATAGCTATGTATTTCATATCTTTGATTAAATATACAATAAAAATCATTAATATGCAAGAGTAAATTAAAAAAATGTATAATAATGCAATAAGTTTATACTATTTAGCTAGAAACTATGTATTGGTTTAGTAAGTTTAAATTGCATTATACATAGGATTCAGCTAGAATATACTCATTAGACTAGTAAAGGGTTACGAGGTAATTATAATTACAAAATCGAGAAATAGTAGGAAGGTGGAGTAAAATGTACCGTATCATATTGGCGTCCGAATCTCCCAGACGTAGAGAAATCATGGAGAAGATGGGGATAAGATTTGAAACGATGGCCAGTCACGTACCGGAGCTTGTTAAAGAGAAAGAACCGGAAGCCATGGTACAAGCTTTGGCAGCACTAAAAACGAAGGATATCGCAGATCGTCTGATCAATAGTCAAAATGAACCTATCATAATTATTGGCGCAGATACCATGGTATTTTATCAAGAAAATGCCCTGGGAAAACCTAGGAATGAGGGGGATGCTGTGAGAATGCTTGGGATGCTTTCCAATGATGTTCATGAGGTCTATACCGGAGTCAGTATCCGAATCTACCAAGGTGGCAAGGAGGATACCCTATCCTTTGCAGTATGTACTAAGGTTAAAGTACAGGAGTTGACTTTGGATCAGATAAAGGCTTATGTGGCAACCGGTGAACCAATGGATAAGGCTGGAGCATATGCAATTCAAGGTAGATTTGGTATCCATATAGAAGAGATTCAAGGTGATTATTATAATGTAGTAGGCTTTCCTATAGCAAAAATATATGATACATTACGAAAACATGGAATTGATCTTTTAAATTTAAAATAAATAGATGAATTTTTCGCAGATCGTTTTAAACGAACTTTCGAATTGAATAACATGTTCAACCCCGCTAAAACAGTGGGGTTTTTTATTTGCTTCCCAGATAAGTGAATAATGCCTAAAAGCAGACCTATGTGAAAGGAGCAAAGGTTTTTTTCGGTTTATAAATAAAATTTCAATTACAGGTTGCATAATAATAAACTTTGATGTATAATTATAAATAATTATTATCTTTTCTATGAATAAATAATACATCAGGAGTTTAATCCGGAAAGGTAGGTTGCAAATGATTAAGGTAGGAATTATCGGTTCAACCGGCTATGCTGGACAGGAGCTTGTAAGAATACTTTTACAACATAAGGAAGCACAGATTATATGGTATGGCTCGAGAAGCTATTCTGATAAGAAGTACTACGAGGTTTATCAGAATATGTTTCAGCTGGTGGATGATCATTGTATGGAGGAAGATATGGAAACTCTAGCTAGCCAGGCGGATCTTATATTTACTGCAACTCCGCAAGGGTATTGTGCCTCCATAATGAAAGAAGAAATCCTGTCAAACACAAAAATTATCGATCTTAGTGCCGATTATCGATTAAAGGATATAGATGTGTATGAAAAATGGTATGGCATCAACCATGCATCGCCACAATTTCTGAAGGAAGCGGTATATGGACTACCGGAACTAAATCGGGAAAGCATTAAGAATGCGAGATTGATTGCCAATCCAGGTTGTTATCCGACTTGCTCGATCCTATCAATCTATCCTTTATTAAAGGAAGGCATTATTGACCCGGATAGCATCATAATCGATGCAAAATCCGGCACCTCTGGCGCAGGAAGAGGTGCAAAAGTTAGTAATCTTTACTGTGAGGTGAATGAGAACATAAAGGCTTATGGGGTTGCATCCCATAGACATACACCGGAGATTGAGGAACAGTTAAGTTCTGTTGCTGGTCAAGTGGTACAACTAAGTTTTACACCGCATCTTGTACCTATGAATCGGGGAATTTTAATCACAGCATATGCATTACTTAAGCATGAGATATCCTATGAGGAAGTAAGGCAAATCTATGATAGCTATTATAGGAAAGAATTCTTTGTCCGGGTACTGGATAAAGGGATCTGCCCAGAGACCCGGTGGGTTGAGGGAAGTAATTATGTAGATATAAATTTTGTACTGGATCCTAGGACTAAGCGAATTGTTATCCTAGGAGCAATGGATAATCTAGTGAAAGGCGCGGCAGGGCAGGCAGTGCAAAATATGAATATAATGTTTGGACTAGAGGAGACGGAAGGACTTAAACTGGTTCCTATCTTTCCATAGAAGAAATTTGTTCTATAAAAAGAACTCAACTGATTAGAATCGGAATAATGGAATCTAGTTCCTTATGATAAAAATGATAGCAATAAATATGTTAGTACCTTGAGGTAGTAAGTAAGATATTGAAAATAGGGAGGAAAAGCAATGAAGATAATTGATGGCGGTGTTACAGTCGCAAAAGGATTTAAAGCATCCGGCATCTATGCTGGAATAAAGAAAAAAAGAAAGGATATGGCTTTAGTATATTCTACCGTTCCTGCTAAGGGAGCAGGAACCTTTACAACCAATGTGGTAAAAGCAGCACCGGTAAAATGGGATATCAAACTGACCAAGGAAAGCGATTACATACAAGCTGTGGTATTAAACAGTGGGGTGGCCAATGCCTGCACCGGTGTGGAGGGAGATCTGAATAATGAAAAGATGGCGAAAGCTGTTGCAAAAGAACTGGATCTTCCTGTGTCTTCCATTTATACAGCTTCCACGGGCGTTATTGGCAAACAGCTACCAATGGATGCAATCCTATCAGGTGCTGTAACATTAGTAAAAGAGTTGGAAGATACACTGGAAGCTGGCGATCTGGCGGCAGAAGCAATCATGACTACGGATACCTATCCAAAACAATGTGCTGTTAGCTTTGAGATTGACGGGAAAGAAATAAAAATCGGAGGAATGGCCAAGGGCTCAGGCATGATCCATCCCAATATGGCAACTATGCTTGGGGTTGTAACTACTGATTTGGCAATTAGCAAGGAGCTGTTACAGGAAGCATTAAGTGAAAATGTAAAGCATACCTTCAATATGATTTCTGTGGATCGGGATACCTCCACCAATGATTCCTTATTACTTTTAGCCAATGGGCTTGCCGGTAATAAAGAAATCACTACAAAAGATAAGGATTATGAAACATTTTGTGAGGCCTTAAACATCGTTACAACAAATCTGGCTAAAAAAATGGCAGCTGATGGAGAAGGTGCGACGAAACTACTGGAGGTACAGGTGTTAGGAGCCCCTACCAAGGAGGAAGCGATTATTTTAAGTAAGTCCATTATTACCTCCAATCTAGTGAAAACTGCAGTTTTCGGAAATGATGCGAACTGGGGAAGGATTCTATGTGCGATGGGATATTCCGGAGTAAATTTCGATCCGGATATGGTAGATCTCTATATTGAAAGTTCAGAAGGCAAATTGATGCTGGTAGAAAAGGGGATGGCCACGGATTATTCCGAGGAAACAGCGACCAAGATATTATCTTCTAAGGAGGTTAAAGCGATTGCTGATCTAAAAGCTGGTAATGGCAGCGCAACTGCTTGGGGATGTGACCTAACTTATGATTATGTAAAAATTAATGCCGATTACCGGTCATAATAGGTCGTTCACAATATAGAGGTTTTTTATTTGCAAAACCATAAGGATTTCGTATCGATCAAGAATTAACTTGGACATGAAAGGATGGAAGTAGTAATGGAGCAAATACTGATAAAAGCGCAGACATTAATTGAGGCGCTTCCCTATATACAGAAGTTTAACAACAAGAAAGTTGTTGTAAAATATGGCGGCAGTGCTATGTTGGATGAGAATCTACAGTTAAATGTTATCAAGGATGTGGCTCTATTAAAGTTAGTTGGTATGCAACCAATTATCGTTCATGGTGGTGGAAAAGAGATTACCAAATGGTTGGAACGATTAGGGCATGAATCTCATTTTGTTGAAGGTCTGCGTGTTACCGATGATCAGACAATGGAAGTGGCAGAGATGGTTCTTGGTAAGGTAAATAAGAATCTGGTGCAGATGGTGGAAAAGTTAGGGGTAAAAGCGGTAGGAATTAGTGGTAAGGACGGTTCCACTCTAAAGGTTGAGAAAAAGACCGTGAATGGTCAAGATATTGGTTATGTGGGAAATATAAAGGAAGTGAATGTAAATCTTATTAATACCTTAATCAACAATGATTTTGTTCCGGTTATTGCCCCAATTGGTTTGGATGATGATTATCATAATTATAATATCAATGCAGATGATGTAGCCTGTGCAGTAGCTACCGCTATCGGAGCAGAGAAACTGGTCTTTCTAACAGATATCGAAGGAGTTTATGCAGATCCTGAGGATAAAAAGAGCTTAATTTCGGTACTCACTTTGGAGGAAGCGGATGAGCTTATAGAAAGTGGTTTTGTTGGCGGGGGAATGTTACCAAAGATTAAAAATTGTGTGGATGCCGTTCGAAATGGTGTAAACAGGGTTCATATATTAGATGGTCGAATGGAACACTGCTTATTACTTGAGTTTTTTACGAATCGAGGAATCGGAACCGCCATTATCGATTCGAATAAAATCTTTGAACATGAAGCGGTCTAAAAACTGATTTTTAGGGTAGTTCTTTCCATAATATAAGACGTCATAGGGATATCTTAAAAGAATCAAAGAAAGGATGGTGGGGCAATGGAAACAATACAATGCATGGAAGAAGCGGATAAGGTATTGATGCAAACCTATAACCGTTATCCAATCGTTTTGGAGAAGGGTGAGGGAGTATATTTATATGATAAAGATGGGAATCAATATTTGGATTTTGCTTCCGGTATCGCGGTATTTGCTCTAGGGTATGGGAATCAGGAATTTAATCATGCATTAAAGGAACAGATTGATAAATTATTACATACATCCAACCTGTTCTACAATCATCCGGCAGTAGAAGCTGCAGGTAAATTAGCAAAAGCCTCAGGAATGGATCGAGTCTTTTTTACCAATAGTGGAGCGGAAGCCATCGAAGGCGCAATTAAACTTGCTAGAAAATATTATTATAAGAAATATCAAAGGGCGGATAGTGAAATCATCGCTATGAATCATTCCTTCCATGGACGGAGTATCGGTGCGCTCAGTATAACTGGAACAAAGAAATACCGGGACCCCTTTGAGCCCCTAATGGGAGGGGTTAACTTTGCCGAGTTTAATAATTTGGAAAGTGTAAAAGCTCTCATAAGCAAAAAAACAGCAGCAATTATATTAGAGCCCATTCAGGGGGAAGGCGGTCTTCATCCTGCGACTAAAGAATTTATTAGGGGAGTTGAAAGACTCTGTAAGGAGCAGGATATTCTTTTAATCTTGGATGAAATACAATGCGGCATGGGGCGTAGCGGAGAAATGTTTGCCTTCCAACAATATGGTGTAAAACCGGATATCCTAACCAGCGCAAAGGCACTGGGTTGCGGAGTCGCTGTCGGTGCATTTGCAGCAAGGGAAAAAGTAGCTGAAGCCTTTGACTTGGGGGATCATGGAACTACCTATGGCGGAAATCCCTTTGCAACGACCGCCGTAAGTAAGGTATTTGATTTGTTTGAGGAGGAGCAGATTCTTACTCATGTAAAAAAAGTGGCTCCATATCTTTCAGAGAAATTACAGGGGCTTTATCATAAATATGATTGCATCACGGATCACCGTGGAATTGGCCTTATGCAGGGATTAGAATTTGCATTTCCAGTTAAGGATATCATCAGTAAGGCAATGCAAAGGGGTCTGATACTGATCTTTGCCGGTCCGAATGTCTTGCGCTTTCTCCCCCCCTTAATTATCACTAAAGCCCATGTCGATGAAATGATTACCATACTTGACCAATGCATTGCTGAAGTAAGGAATGAAAACAAACAAATGGATAGAAATTAGTATATGTTGTAGATAGATGATATTAAGGTATTATGTTAGTTTTGGTAATAATCTAAGAATAAATATAGCACAGGAGTAATTGTAATCGGGTTTTGCTTCCCTGGTAATAATTACTCCTTTGCTATAGTTACAATTTCCTAGTTAGTAGAAAAAAGTGAAACTAAAATCTCTTGTATAGTTCAAATTAAATCTGGGAATCTTAAGAAAGAGTTATGGAAAAATAATTAGAAAGGCATGGTGCTAGTTATGTGGGGTATTTTAATCGCAATCATTTCCGGTGCTTTGATGAGTATACAGGGGGTATTTAATACTGGGGTTACCAAGCAAACAGGAATCTGGGTCTCTGCCAGCTTTGTACAATTTACAGCATTAATCGTCTGTCTTATTGCCTGGGTAGTAACAGGTAGGGAGAGCAGTTTTGGAGCTTTATTTAAGATTGACAATAAATATATGCTACTTGGTGGGGCAATCGGTGCTTTTATTACGTATACAGTAATTAAAAGTGTCGCTGTCCTAGGTCCTGCCCAGGCTAATATGTTCATCATCACAGCCCAGCTGGTTGTGGCTTATCTGATTGAAGTATTTGGCCTCTGCGGATCAGAAAAGGTTCCCTTTGAATGGCGTAAAATGATTGGCCTAGCCATCGTTATTGTTGGGATCATTGTGTTTGAGTGGAAAGGAAATGATTGTAAATGAGGATTGTTCTGTAAAATTCAATTAGCCTGTTAAGAGGTTTCCAATTGTTTTAACTAATCATCCAAGGAAATTGTCATATTAGTTGCTGATTGCCTATTGTAAATTATCTTCAGTTTATGTAAAATAGAATGTATATTAAAAAAGTATAGAGGGTACTTTTTAAGTCTTCTTTTCCGAACAGAAAGGAAGATAATAATGAATAAAAAACTTGCAATTACAGGGATAACCTGTGCATTAATTACAATTGCAGGGCTATGTTATAGCTGTTCCTATTATAAGGATAAAGAATCTGATGTAGTGATTACTTCATTTGATGCTGATGAGAAAAAGGAAACCAGAAGTAGCTTACAACCGAGTTCCGATACCAACAAAACATTGGAGAAAGATATATTCCTAGAAAGTGGTTTAGAGAATGACCAAAATGCAGAATACATTAATGATATAGGGATAATGACCTCCAATAATACTACAGTTGTAGAAGCTGTATCTACAGTTGAGGGTATCTATGCTCATATCTGTGGGGCAGTCACAAATCCGGGGGTATATAAGGCTTCATCCGGTGCTAGAATTGTTGATTTCATTGAGCTTGCAGGTGGATTGTCAGCGGAGGCGGATGGTAACTATATAAATCAGGCACAAATTGTTATGGATGGGCAACGGATCTATATACCTACCAAGGACGAGGTTAAGGATCTAAGTCTGCAGGAATATATACAGGGAGACACCAAGGAGCAGTCTAATAATAAGCAGGAAGCGAAGGAAGCTTCCCTTATTAATATTAATGAAGCAACGGCCGAGGAGCTTATGGAACTTGCGGGAATTGGCCAGGCTAAGGCAGATAGCATTATAAAGTACCGGAATACGATAGGAAAATTTCATTCCAAAGAAGATTTAATGAAGGTTCCGGGAATCAAGAAGGGACTTTTCGATCAAATATCTTCTTTTATAACGATAAACTAAGGGATTGTTTGAATGTATCAGAAACAGGTAAGAATATGATTATGAGGTGAGAAGATGGCAAAGAGAGTACTTGTGGTAGATGATGAAAAATTAATAGTGAAAGGCATTCGATTCAGTCTCGAGCAGGATGGCATGGAAGTGGATTGTGCTTACGACGGTGAGGAAGCACTTGAGGCAGCTAAGAAAAAGGAATATGATGTGGTACTACTGGACATCATGCTTCCGAAATTATCCGGTTTTGAAGTCTGCCAGCAAATTAGGGAGTTCTCCTCGATGCCAATTATTATGTTAACCGCCAAAGGTGATGATATGGATAAAATATTGGGTCTGGAGTATGGTGCAGACGACTATATCACAAAACCTTTTAATATTCTGGAGGTAAAAGCCAGAATAAAAGCAATTATGAGGCGTACCAGTAGAAACAATACAGGAAACGAATCAAACAAAATGATTACTTTTGGTGCCATGAAGATTGATAGCGAAAATAGAAGGGTATATATTGAAGGGAAAGAAGTAAACCTGACTGCCAAAGAGTTTGATTTACTGGAGCTTTTAGTTAATAACCCCAATAAGGAATATAGCCGTGAGAACCTATTGAACATCGTCTGGGGATACGATTATCCTGGTGATGTAAGAACGGTGGATGTACACATTCGTAGACTGCGTGAAAAAATAGAAAGCAATCCGAGTGAACCAAAATATATACATACAAAATGGGGTGTTGGCTATTTTTTCCAGGATCAAGAATAAATTTCATTTTTTGAATAGCATGAGGATGTATTTGCTATGCGCATTTATTGTGATTGGTGTAGTTCCTCTATCCTTTTTTACCATGGTTATATTAAATACCTATGAGGAAAAAGCAATCAATAATCGAATTGCAGAAATGCAGAGCCAGGGAAATATGCTTGCCAACCTTCTTCTTCCCACCGGTTACCTTACAACCGGAGGGATCGCGGAGATTGATATAGCAGTTTCTAGAATAGCAGAACTATATCAAGGAAGAATTCTTATCGTTAATAAGAATCTAAATATTATCAAGGATACCTACGCATTGGAGGATGGCAGATATCTCGTTTCAGAAGAGGTAATCCAGAGTTTTAATGGTAACAATATTAGTATTGCTGACAGAGAGAATCGTAATATTAAATTAACTTATCCAATCTTAGATAATTCCACGAAAGAAATCAGAGGCGTCATTGTCATGAATGGTTCTACCAAGGATATCTACAGTGTTCGTAATAGTATAGAGCAAAGAGCGGTTCTCTTTGCATTGACTCTGGCGATACTGATTATGGTTTTTGCGATTATCTTTTCCGGAAAATTAACGAAACCTTTAACTAGTGTTGTGAATTTTATTGATCGACTAAGTGAGGGATATCTGGAGGATGGTTTTACCATTAAAGGTTATAATGAAATTGAGAAAATATCAGATTCCTTTAACCATATGATCGTTAAGATGCGTAAACTGGAGAATTCTAGGCAGGAATTTGTCTCAAATGTTTCCCACGAATTAAAAACTCCAATTACATCAATTAAAGTATTGGCAGATTCTCTTCTCATGCAGGAAGATACTCCGGTTGAATTATACCGGGAGTTCCTAACAGATATTACTGAGGAGATCGAAAGAGAAAATAAAATTATAACGGATCTACTTTCCTTAGTGAAATTGGATAAAACAGCAGGGGATATGAATATTGCGACCATTAATATTAATGACCTGCTGGAGCAAATTCTAAAAAGACTAGGACCTATTGCCAAGAAACAGAATATTGAGTTAATTTATGAGAGCTTTAGACCAGTACTTGCCGATGTGGATGAGGTAAAGCTTTCCTTGGCAATCTCTAATTTAATAGAAAATGCCATTAAATATAATACGGAAGATGGTTGGGTACGGGTCTCATTAAATGCAGACCATAAATATTTCTTTATTAAGGTAGCAGATTCCGGTATCGGAATTCCAGAAGATGCACAGGATTTTATCTTTGAGAGATTCTATCGTGTTGACAAAGCAAGATCCCGTGAATCCGGTGGAACCGGCTTAGGACTTGCGATTACGAAAAACGTAATACAGATGCATCGTGGGGCAATTCGTGTATATAGCAAGGAAGGTGAAGGAACGACCTTTAATGTCAGAATACCATTAAACTATATTTCATAAGGCTGGCAAGTCTGCCTGCAAGACAATGGATATAGTTACTGTTAGCTGACGAACTATATGTATTCTAAAAAAGGACGGAATAATCATGAGGAAAATCATAAGGCTTCCTATTCTATTGCTTATTGTTCTACTGCTGACTGGATGCTCTGGCAAGAAAGAAATGCAGCAGACGCAGGAGAGTAGCGGCACAAAAATATATTATATCGATTCGAAAACTTCTAAAATTGTAAGCGAGGACTATAATCTTGAAGCTACTACAATTGTAGGAAAGATTAACGAATTACTAGAGGCACTTCGAAAGCCACCGGAAAATATGCTATATAAAAATGCTTTACCGGAAGAAATTTCGATTAAAAAAACGACTTTTACAGAAGATGGTCGATTAACTATTAATTTTGATACAAATTATAGCTCACTCAACGGAATACCAGAGGTTTTAGGTAGAGCTACAATTGTAAAGACACTTTGCCAGATTAGTGAAGTGGAATATATTGAATTTTATGTCAATGATCAACCTCTAATGGATTCCAATGGAGTGGTTATCGGATTAATGACAGAGGATGATTTTATCGATAGTATTGAATCAGAAACGAATTATCAAGCCTCCCTTTATTTTGCTAATAGGGAAGGAGACGGTTTAATCGAGTATGTTACCAATATCTATTATACCGGAACCGGTACGATTGAAGAGCTAGTCATTAAACAATTAATTAACGGACCGACAGAGATTGGAATGTTTCCTACAATTCCGGAGGGTACCACCTTACTGAATGTGACCACAAAGGAAGGAATCTGTTACGTAGACTTTAATGAAAAATTTCTAGAAAAGATACCAGAGATTAAGGATGAGATTGCCATCTATTCCGTAGTGAACAGTTTGGTAGATCTTCCGAATAGGAACATAAGTAAGGTACAATTCTTAATCAATGGTAAAGTTGAACCTACTTATCGGGAGAGTTTTCCCTTTAATGAGTTTTTTGAACGTAACCTATCCCTAATTGAGAGTAGTAAATAGAGGTATTGTTTGTTTAAAGGAGGTATTCATTTGATCAAACGGCCACTGGTCTGGGTACTAGGGGCAACAATTACAGGGATACTTTTGGCGTGGTATCAAGCCACTCGGTCAATTTTGCTTATACTTATTTTAATATTTTACCTCACCCTTTTTTATCTGATGAAGAAGGGAGTAAAGAAATACCTAAACCGACAAGACTGGCTTCTGTGGTTCCTTCCCTTGTTTATTCTTCTTGGCTTCTATGCTATGGTAGGGCAGATGGAGCCACCCCAGCTTGATCGGTTGTTCGAAACAAAGACCGACTGCAGGTTGATCGGAACGATCACTAGGATCGTAAAAAAGAAATCGGGTGAAGTTTTATATTTAAAGGATAACACCGTATATTTATCGCAGGATAAAGCTGGTTTTTGTGAAAATCTTATTGTTTATCCAATGTCTGATCAAAACTTTCGTATCGGTAATGTAATTACCGTCTATGGACAAATCCAAAAATTTTCTGAGGCCACAAATCCCGGCCAATTCAATGAAAAAATGTATTATAGAATTGAAAATATTGACTTTAAGGTTATGGCGGATGAAATTCATATAAGGGATCACCGATATTCATTTTTCCGTGATGTACTGCATCAAATAAAGCTGAGATTAATTTCTATCTATGAAATACTTTTAGAGGAAGAGGAAGCAGGTGCTATTATTGCAATGCTTCTTGGTGAAAGATACCGATTAGATGAGGATACGAATAAATTATATCAGCAGAATGGTATTTCCCACATCCTTTCCATCTCAGGTCTTCATGTTTCGCTGATAGGAACTGCTATCTATAAATCATTAAAACGCTTAAAAGTCCCCTTTGTTGTATCAACTCTTCTATCCATCCTATTTATCTATAGCTATGGTGTCTTAACGAATTTTAGCATTTCTACAGTCCGTTCTATCATTATGATGGTATTACTTTTGTTTTCTGGAATCTTTGGAAAAACCTACGATATGTTATCATCAATTTCTCTCAGTGCTTTTCTAATTTTATTATTAAATCCCCTACAAATATTTCATGTTGGATTTTTGCTTTCTTATGGTGCGGTTCTTGGAATGGCAGTTTTACTCCCTTGCTTTCAGATCATTCGAACCTCTCAGAATCCGATTGTAAGTGGCTTCTATGTAAGTATTAGTGCTCAGATTGCAACGATACCGCTCCTTCTATACTTCTTTTATCAGCTACCAATCTACAGTGTAATTATTAATTTAATTATACTACCCCTATCTACCCTATTGGTCCTAGCAGCCTTTGTCGCGGGGATTATAGGATGTATTTGGTTACCTTTCGGTGTATTCTGCGTCGGAGTCGTTAACTATATCTTAAAATTCTATGAATGGGTTTGTAGGCTAGGTGCTGGATTACCCGGCAATCTAGTAACTGTCGGTCGACCGGATTGGCTTCGAATACTGCTATATATAACTCTGATACTCCTCTTCGTATGGAGGATCCATCGGGGGAAGAATAAGCTAGTTACGCTACTACTGCCCGTCGCCATCCTTATTTTGATCATTCCACAAAGGAATGTTGGATTGGAAATTACAATGCTTGATGTGGGGCAGGGAGAGGCAATTTTTATGGAATCAAAGAAAGGAACGACCTATTTGATTGACGGTGGAAGCTCCAGTGTAAAAAGCGTAGGAAAGTACCGTATCCAGCCATTTCTATTATCGAAAGGAGTAACTCAAATCGATTATGCACTCGTTTCACACACGGATTTAGATCATGTCAGTGGACTAATCGAATTAATAACTCTAGGGGATATTAAGATACACCATATATTGCTACCATACTTAGTAAATAAGGAGGAGACCTACCTGGAGCTAGAGAGCTTAGCTAAGATTTCTGGTATTAATGTTAGCTATCTTCGGGCTGGAGATGTATTAATGGATGGAGAACTAAAAGTGACTTGTCTACATCCACAGATTGAATACATACCCTCCTCAAGGAATAGTTATTCCATGGTCTTAAGTGTTACTTACGGCGAATTTGATCTATTGCTAACCGGTGATCTTGAGCAGGATGGGGAAAATATTCTGATGGCAAAGTATCCCTATGATTATGATGTATTAAAGGTGGCACATCATGGATCTAAGAACTCTACAAAGAAAGAATTCCTTTCAATAATAAAACCGGAACTAGCATTGATTTCCTGTGGCAAGGATAATCGGTATGGGCATCCGCATGAGGAGTTATTGGATCGACTGAAATTTGTAGAAAGTCAGGTGGAAATTACCTATGAGGCAGGAGCTATTACCTTAAGGACGGATGGGGAGAGAATGGAAGTGGAGCGGTATCTTCAAAGCGATAATTATAATTAGGTTTCGTAAGATAATCATTGATTGTGGACCATAATAACAGGTATAATTTAATTCATTTAGTCAATGGTGTTGTGTTAGGAAAAAGAAAGGAGAATATTACTGAAGTAGACCAATTTTTTCAAGTAGGAAAAGTAAATAATATTTCCAGACGTGAAGTTATAGAAGGCTTCATAGATTATGTCGATGAATTTGGTAAGGACAAAAGATTGGGGCAACAAGCTTTAAAAAATATCTTGGGTCTTTTTTATAATAAAAGAGGGAGCAAATTATGGAGGCAGCTTTTAACACCACCATGGAAGGGAAACATTAGTGCGAGGGATGTGCTAGAAAAGGCATTATATATACTACCAGAAGAAGCTTTAAACGAAAGACCTATATAGACATTATAAGACTTAATTCGACTTAATTCGACTAAATTCTGTAACATTAGATCTTTTATCCACATATTATATAAGTGAGCATAGCTCAATATATGTAGAAAGGGTGAAAGATATAGCATACAATTACAATTATTATCGTAAGAAAGCAGTACAGAAAAGTATCTTTTTAGAATGCGGTTTTAATCCAGAGGCCGCAGTATTTGACATTGATGATGGGCAAGTGAAAAAACATCAATCCTTTGTTTTGGATCGTATATTAATTGATACTACTGGACTGATTAAACCAATGATAAAGATTGACTTTTCTAGCTTCATAGTTTTTGCAGGTGAAGATGAAGGAACTTATGAACCTGAGGTAGAGGTTGATTTATTATTCCGCTTAGTGAGAGTATGCAATGGGGTTTGTGAGACCATTCAAAGTTGGAGATATCAAAAAGAAATTGATGTAGAAGACGATAATGAAACAGCAACTCTTGAGCTGGAATTAGAAATCAGTGAAGCTTTCTCAGTAACATACTGCGATAGAAGCTGTCCAGGATGCTGCGAATACAAGATGGTTGTTGAAGGTAAGGATTTTGAAGGTGAGTTTGATTACCTCAGAGTAGTGAAACCTACACTTACCGCAATTGTTCAGGGGACAGTTCAAGAATATTATTGCTAAAATGATAAGGAAGTAGTTTTGGAGTTATAGTTATTAGTAATACAAGAATTAAGGCGGGGTGAGTCGATTGGCTCGCCTCGCCTATTCCTATTGGAATTTGATATTGTTCTATATAATATAAATAAAATAATATAAATAAAATCCGTATTTCCTAAAAACAAGGTTATATGCTCGCAAGGAATTGGATACAAATGTAAAAGTTCTACAAGATTTGACCTTATTCGATTGCGTATGATATACTAATAAAGTTGCTTAATGATAATATTTTATGGAGGCTAGTTGATATGGAAAAGAGGAGATACCTACAAGGGTACCTATTTGTTGCGATAGCCGGATCATTATGGGGAATAGGTGGATTTTTTGTTACCAAAATGAGTGAAAATGGTGCATCTTCACTGATGACTGCATTTGCCGGCCACTTTATAGCGTTTATACCTTTATTGCTCTATTTATTAACAAAAAAAGGTTTAGAGGGCTTGAAAATTTCTAAGAAGGGCTTGATAAGTCTGAGCGAAGCAAACAAGAAGGTGATTGGCCATTAATTGGATTCTCACTACGAAAACAGAATATAGTTATATACATTATGTCAGGAGTAGGCAATTATAAAGAATTACTGGATAAACTCGGTAAGCACAAAGCCAGCTCAGGTTCCTGCATCTACATCAATTCACTCAAAGATATCGATCTTGATATTTTGAAAAAAATAATTTCAACCTCGGTAGCAGATATGAAAAAATTATATAATGTTGAGAAAGGATAAATCCTAATTCGCTCCAAAAAATGGATTGTTTTTATTATGAGTCTTCTCAAAATCGGTCAATGATAGTATGATGGCATTAACCTATTATGTTAGAAGGAGAAATCAGTATGAAAAATGCTCCGGAAAAACTCTTGAGGTTGATTACGCTGGCTGTAGAAGGATATATGTCTTTAAATAAGCAGGAAGTATTTGAAAACCCGGATAAAGCTATGAAAGAAATGGAACAGCTTATCCTTTCGCTACGTGATAATTACTATAAAATGATTAATAGGTAAGTACAAGTGTTAAATGTGAATGTATAAGGAGTATTATAGTCAATGGGAGATCATGAAATAAAAGAGAATATATTATTTCAGCTAGACATGTGCTGGCAACTATATCTTTATCATATGGACAAGCTTGAGGAGGAAGAGGCACTTTGGACCTTTAGTCCTTCAGGACTGCAGGTGCGAAAGCAAGATGATGAATGGCATATAGATTGGCCAGAAAGTGAAAGTTACGAGATTGGACCGTCTAGTATTGCATGGATTATGTGGCATATCATTTATTGGTGGAGTACCGCATTAGATTACAATTTTGGTGATGGCACCTTAAAAAAGGAAGAAGTCCTATGGCCAGGAAGTATTGAACAGGCAAAAAGGACAATAAAGGAACTCCATGATAAATGGGTTTCTAAATTAAGTGATTTATCCGATTCGGAATATAAATCAAAACAGTATTCCAAGTGGCCATTTGAAGATCAGAATTTTGTTGATATTGCTCTTTGGTTAAATGGAGAATTAATGAAAAATGTAGCTGAGATAGGTTATGGGCGATTTTTATATGCAGCTTGTACGAAACAGGAAGAATGATAGTTCTGTAAAGAGCATAGAAATGTAAAAAAATGTTGCAAGCTGGTATATAAGAAATTTATAATAGAATTTAACCTTGAAAATAATTATTATAACAGGAGGAAAAGTATTGAAGTTTATTTCATGGAATATTGATTCGTTAAATGCAGCATTAGTAGGTGCTTCTGATCGTGCCAAGTTATCGCAAAATGTATTGAATACAATTATAGAATATAACCCAGAAGTTATTGCTTTACAGGAAACAAAGCTATCCGGTGACGGTCCCAGTAAAAAACATTTAGAAATTTTGAAGGATATGTTTTCAGATTATGAGATTGTATGGAATAGTTCTGTAGAACCGGCGCGTAAAGGTTACGCAGGTACAATGTTTTTATATAAGAATCACCTGGCTCCATCGGTTTTTTATCCTGAAATAGGAGCACCGGGCACCATGGATGCGGAAGGCCGTATAATTACCTTAGAATTTGATCATTTCTACTTAACACAGGTTTATACACCCAATGCAGGGGATGGCCTGAACCGTTTAGAAGAACGTCAAACATGGGATATAAAGTATGCGGATTATCTAGAAAGCCTTGATAAAATGAAGCCGGTAATTGCAACAGGGGATTTTAACGTGGCACATAAAGAAATTGATTTGGCTCATCCTAATAGCAACCGTCGTTCTGCTGGATTTACCGATGAGGAGCGTCAAGGTTTCACGAATCTATTATCAAAAGGATTTACCGATACATTTCGCTATATTCACGGCGATGTAACAGGAGTTTATACTTGGTGGGCTCAACGGGCTAAAACGAGTAAGATTAATAATTCTGGATGGAGAATTGACTATTGGTTAGTAAGTAATCGGATTGCAGAAAAAGTTATTAGATCTGAAATGGTTGATTCAGGTCCAAGACAAGATCATACCCCCATATTACTCGAAATTGATCTGTAGGCTTTTTAATGATATGCAGAATTATGTCACTTTCTGTCGTGCATCACATATGATGTATAGAAGGGGGTGGCTACGTATGTCATGGAATCCATTAAATTATAGAAGTAGCTTTTGTGGATCATACACATTGCAACCATTTAGTCATTTTATTAATGAGCCTTGTGAAGGTCAAATTGTTCAATTATATAAAGCATATACAAGATGTCTTCCAACAATTACATTACAAAAAATAGCGAATGAGACTATGTGCCCTTATCAGTTAATAATCGTTCAGGCATATCAGACTACAAAAATAGAGATTACTCCAGAGACTGAATTTTTGGCTACTTTTGACTGTGTCAAGGAAATCAATGTAAAGTGCGGCTCAAGTCCACTAGGCATATGTTTTGTTAGTTTAAATATATCCATTGCTGGTTGCCTTGATTGCTGTTGTTAATTTCTTGATTCAGTCAGTTGGTTGATTTATCACGGTCATACTAATTTGCAGATCGCTGAGGAATTATATATATCAGAAACAACAGTAAAAAAACACACTCATATCTATCAAAAGCTCGACATAACTGGACGAAAAGAACGAAAGGAAATCAATCTAAGGGATAATTTATATGATAGGGTGTATAAAGAAATTGAATGGACATGGTGCGTTATTCTTCGTACCATGTCTATGTTGATTTCTAAGAGAATTATCTATTCATCTCCACATTGTATCATTTTCATAACCCTAATGAAGAGGCATCCCTTTTTTCATGTGGAGTTATCGAAAAGATTAGACAATAAGAAAAGTAAAGAGGTTATTGACATAGAATAAGAAGGATTATATAATGAATTTAAATTCAATTCATTATAAAGAGAAAGGGAAGGAAGAATATATGGCTCGTACACAAGAACAAAATGAAAGAATGTCTTTGGTAACGAAGGGAAAGATTATGGATGCCGGTCTTAAGTTATTTTCCCGAAAGGGTTTTTCTATCACTAGTATAAAAGATATTGCACAAGCTGCAGGCATCAGTACCGGTCTTATCTATCGCCATTTTTCGACAAAGGAAGAACT
>JAAYQP010000218.1 GCA_012519195.1 Clostridiales bacterium
AAATCCACTTTTATATTATCCTATGATATTATTCTGCTTTGCCAGCGCATCCAAGAACATTAATCAACTTATGTTTAACTAATGTTTTGATGTTCTCTCTTGCTGGTGTTAGATATTGTCTTGGGTCAAAATGATTTGGATGCTCATTCATATATTGTCTAATACCTGCTGTAAATGCAAGTCTTAAATCTGAGTCAATGTTAATCTTACATACTGCCATTCTTGCAGCCTGTCTTAACATATCTTCTGGAATACCGATGGCATCGTCTAACTTTCCACCATTCTCGTTAATTATCTTAACAAATTCCTGAGAAACGGAGGAAGCTCCATGTAATACAATAGGGAAGTTCGGAAGTCTTCTTCCTACTTCTTCTAGAATATCAAAACGAAGCTGTGGTTTCTGACCTGGCTTAAACTTATAAGCACCATGGCTAGTACCAATTGCAATCGCTAAGGAGTCTACACCTGTACGGTTAACGAATTCCTCAACCTCTTCTGGTCGAGTATAGGAAGCATCTTCAGCAGATACATTAACATCATCCTCAACACCTGCTAATCTACCTAACTCACCCTCAACCACAGCGCCATGAGCGTGAGCATATTCTACAACCTTCTTGGTTAGTGCAATATTATCCTCAAAGCTAAGATGAGAGCCATCAATCATAACGGAAGTAAATCCACCATCGATACATGCCTTACAAATTTCAAAATCGGCACCATGGTCTAAGTGAAGTGCAACTGGAACGTCAGCGTAGCTTAAAGCTGCCTCAACTAATTTAACTAGATATTCATGCTTAGCATATTTTCTCGCTCCTGCAGAAACCTGTAAAATTACGGGTGCTTTCTCTTCCCCTGCTGCTTCCATAATACCTTGAACGATTTCCATATTGTTAACATTAAATGCTCCAATCGCATAACCTCCAGCATAAGCTTTCTGGAACATTTCTTTCGTTGTTACTAATGCCATCTTCAGATCATCCTTTCCATTTGTTAAATTTTTTCAAATATAAATTAACTCTTTTTCATTATACCATAAATTTGGAATGCGTCAATTTTAATTTCTTGATAAATTTATAGGGTTCATATAAAATAAGGCTATACTTGAAACGAAGGCAAACTTCGCTGAGAAACTGTATATCTTGTATATAAAATTGATATAATAGTAAATAGTTCACGAAAGGATAACCTATGGAACCAAAACGTGTAAAAGATTCTATTACAGAACAAATACAAATACTTATGCCAGCCCATATCAATGGCCAGGATCGTCTATTTGGAGGTCAGCTAGTTGAATGGATTGATGTGGTTGCCGCTGTTGTAGCCCGCCGTCATTCTGGTTGCAATGTTATTACAGCTGCAATCGATAATCTGCAGTTTAAGGCCGGAGCCTTTATCAATAATACCTTAGTTTTAATCGGTAGAATTACCTATGTCGGAAGAACTTCTATGGAAGTACGTGTCGATACTTATGTTGAGGATCTAAGTGGAATGCGTAAAGTTGTAAATCGTGCTTACCTCGTATTAGTGGCGATCGATGAGGCAGGAAAGCCAACTGAAGTACCTCCATTAATTATCGAAACAGAATCCGAACGGGCGGAATGGGAAGCCGGAAAAAGACGACGTATTCTTCGGGAAGAACGACGTAGGGAAGGATATTAAGAAGATCTTAATCAAGATAGGAAAAGATGAATTGGCAAGCCAATTCATCTTTTCTTCTATTGAAGTTGATCAATCTGCTCTTTTCGATGCTCCTGCTTTCTCTTAGCATTTTCAAAAGTTTCCCGGTCCATGTGATCAGTATTATGATTAAGATACCCTTCCGTATAAAGAAAACGTTTCTTCGTATTTTCTAAGTGATTATTGCTACATTGATCTCCATGAACTATAATGTTCTTCAGATTTTGGATTTCATCTTCTCTTCTTCTTTGAATCTCCTTCACATGCTCCATGTTTTCATGTGATCTTGGTATATGACCATGTTCCTCCAGATGGCGCTCTGTTCGAGTCTGTTTTTCAACAATATTCCGTAAATGATCAATCCGACGTTCATTTTCAATCTTCTGTATACGTTTATTGTCCCCATTTCCTTCTCTATGATCCATAGCTTTCCACCTTTCCAGATTATTTGAGAATAGATATCTCTACTTTATTTTCCCCGGGCTTGCTATTAGATATCCCAAGAAAACAGGGATTGCAGTAATTTACAATGCCTATTATGGTATTGGTGGAAATTAATTTTTAAAATAAATAAAAATAAAATTT
>JAAYQP010000219.1 GCA_012519195.1 Clostridiales bacterium
ATAATAATTATTATATTACTGATCATTTACCTATTGTTTGCCAGATATACACCAAGGCTTGGTTACGTTGTTCTGGCAGTTCCAATTCTATATATACTGAAGATACCTTATGTGGTTCCGCTTTTGCTAGGCATAGTATCGACTCCAATCGCTATTGTACCATTAAGCTGTGGAGTTATTCTGTATTTTACCTTCCAGATCATAAAGACAGCGGTAACCATGCAGATTAACATGACGGTGGAGGATATTCTTCAGGTATATACCTATGTGATTGATAACCTAGTCGGCAACAAACAAATTATAATGACCATGGTTATTTTTGCGCTGATTCTATTGGTGACCTATTTTGTACGCAGGTTACGTTTCGATTATGCATTTGAGATTTCCATTATAGCTGGGGCTTTGACTGGTCTGCTTGGATTTCTAGTAAGCTTTTTAATACTTGATCAATCGAATCAGATATTCAGCATGATCCTAGGAATGGTTGCTTCCGGTCTTATTGCCTTTATAGTTCATTTTTTCAAACTAACCTTAGATTATTCCGGTGTGGAGCGTGTCCAGTTTGAGGATGATGTCTATTACTACTATGTGAAGGCTGTTCCTAAAGTATTTGTCACAGCTCCTCAAAGAAATATAAAGCATATCTATAGTAAGAATGGGGACATAAGCAGTCAAAGTCTTGACACTGGATGGTTAGACAATGAAATGGATGAATTTGATGAGGATGATGAGACTTATCCGGATGATAGCAGAGATTATTCCTATAGAAACAAAAGAAGGGATTAAGATATAGAAAGTTAGTATGGTTTTGGTAAACCACAGGGGAGAGGCAAATGGAGGCAATAAGAAGCTTTATTAATAATTATGTGGTGTGGTTATCTCTTCCAAAGATAAATATCACAGATATCATTGAAATACTCATATTGGCATTTATTATTTACCATATTGTGAAATGGGTAAAGAATACACGAGCCTGGGTTTTGGTTAAGGGTCTGGTTGTCATTGTGGTATTCTGGCTTTTTGCTGCTATCTTTGAGCTAAATGTAATCCCGTGGATCATTTCTAATACAATTAGTGTAGGTATTATTGCACTAATTATTGTGTTCCAGCCAGAATTCAGAAAAGCTCTGGAGCAGTTGGGACAGAAGAATATAATGAAATCGATTCTTTATTTTGAAGATCCCAGGGATAGGAATGAGAAATTTTCGGATCATACCGTTAATGAAATTATACGGGCAACTTTTGAGCTAGCGAAAGCCAAGACCGGTGCATTAATTGTAATGGAAGAAGATATGCCCTTAAATGATTTTGAGAGTACGGGAATCTATTTAGATAGCATAATTAGTAGTGAACTACTGATTAATATCTTTGAACATAATACTCCCCTGCATGATGGAGCAGTCATCTTACGGGGAGACCGAATTGTAGCTGCGACCTGTTATCTACCCCTATCGGATAATATGCAGTTAAGTAAGGATCTGGGAACCAGACACCGGGCAGGGATTGGTATCAGCGAAGTTTCGGATAGTTTAACTATTATTGTATCAGAGGAAACCGGCAAGGTTTCTATAGCAAAAGGAGGTAAACTGATACGGAACGTTGATGGAGATTATCTTAGATCAAAATTGGTTGATGCACAAAGAAAAACTACAGAAGTCAAGAAGTTAAAATTATGGAGGGGAAGAATAAAAAATGAAAGATAAGTTGACGAGTAACATCGGCTTAAAAGTTCTATCAGTTATTCTTGCCGCCATATTATGGCTTGTCATAACGAATGTGGATGATCCAATCGAAACGAAGCCCTTTCGGGATGTTCCGGTCGAGATATTGAATGAGGATGTAATCACAGAACTTGGTAAAGTATACGATATTGTCCAAGGTGAGACCATCGATTTTACTGTAGAAGCAAGGCGCTCTATTAAGGATAATTTAACGGTTGCTGATTTTAAGGTGACCGCTGATTTTACTCAGTTATCCGATGTTTATGCTGTTCCAATCGATATCACCTGTCCGAAATACGGAGATGAAAATGTTCGGGTTACGGATGGCAAGGAACAGAGAATGATTATTAGCCTAGAAGAGGTAATGGAAGAAAACTTCAAGGTTAATATCGTTACAAAGGGAGAAGTCGCTGAAGGGTATTTTGTTGGAAAGAAATCAGCAAGCCCTAATATCATTACGGTTTCTGGTCCCAAGGCGAGAATTGAGCGTATCTCTGATGTCGTGGTAGAAGTGGATGTATCGGGTGCTACGGAATCAATCCATATCGTTGGAATACCAAAGGTTCTTGATGAGGACGGGAAGGAAATGGATTCCTCCTATTTTACATTCAATGAAAATTATATTTCTGTTAGCATAGATTTATATAAGACAAAATCAATTAATCTTCACTTTTCAACCAATGGCAGCCCAGCAGAAGGATATGTTATGACCAATATTGAATATGAGCCAAAAACGATTGAAGTAGCTGGCAAGGAAGAAGATTTAAGAAGGATCCGATACCTGTCTATTAAGGAAAGTATCGCCGGAGCAACAGGGAATATCGAGAAGGAGATTAATCTACAAGAGAAGTTGCCTGAGGGTATTATTCTGGTAGGTGAAGATCATAATGCGGTTATCAATATTACGATAGAAAAGATGCAGACAAAAGAAATAACCATCTGGCCGGGGGACGTGGAGTTTAGGAATAAAACGGAAGATTATAGTGTATTGATTAATTCAAATGGGCCGATTATTGTTTCTGTAATGGGTTCAACGGAGGAACTGGCGAGAATGTCCAGAACCTCCTTGAAACCATATGTCGATCTGGCGGGTTATGGAATTGGTACATACACGAAAAACATTGAATTCGACCTTCCGGAGCATAATAAGATAACCAATGATCCGGAAATTAGTTTTAACCTAACAACGTTTGACTGACAAAGTCTTAGGATAGGAGGAATCTCATGATTAGCTGTAAACTAATAATCGACATTCCGTCGGGGTTACATTTGAGACCAATCAGTGTCTTATGCAGTCGATCCATTGATTTCCAGTCGTCTGTAACGATAAAGACCGGAGATAAATCCGTAAATGCAAAAAGTGTCTTGGGGGTTTTGTCTGCCTGTGTCAAGCATGGTGATGAAATTGAATTAATCTGTGATGGACCGGATGAGGAAGAAGCACTTGAGGTTCTAAGTACGATGATTAAGAAAGGACTGGGAGATGATTATATTAAAAAAAGCTAGTTGGCAATTTTAATATAATTATAAAAAAACAGTTGCACGAGAAAAATCCTAATGATATAATGGAGGTCACTATTATTTATGTAAATGTTAATTATAAATAGTAGTGACTTTTTATTATTCTAATACTTTGTTGATTTAAATCGATAAACTAATAAACTAAACTCGTTTTATCGATTACCTATTTACTTATATAAATTCTAACTCTGAAAGAAGATAAGTTAAGTAATGCAGAAAACTGACATTAAAATATAATAATGAATATACATATAAATAAAACTAGGAAAGGATATGATAATAATGGGACTCGCGTAGATAAGAAGAAAATTTTCATCATAAAGAAATATAGTGTGATTTATCGACTCCAGGGTTAGTATGATGCCAGTGAATTAAGTTAATATCACAAATCATATGAAATGGAGGAAATAATAATGTTGAATTATAAAAGATATCAAAAAAACCCAGTAGTCTATTTGCCTGATCGAACATGGCCGAATAAGGAGATTGAAAAAGCGCCTCTTTGGTGCAGTGTGGATTTAAGAGATGGTAACCAAGCTTTAATTGAACCTATGGTTGTGGAGGAGAAAATTGAGTTCTTTCAATTGCTGGTGAAGCTGGGTTTTAAAGAGATTGAGGTCGGTTTCCCATCAGCTTCCATGATTGAATATGAATTCTTAAGGCAACTGGTGGATCGTAGATTAATTCCAGAGGATGTAACCATTCAAGTTTTAGTGCAGTGCAGAGAACATCTGATAAAACGGACATTTGAGGCTCTGGAAGGTGTGAAACGTGCGATTGTTCATATCTATAACTCCACCTCTACCCTGCAAAGGAATGTCGTATTCCGTATGAGCAAAGAGGAAATTAAGGAAATCGCCATAAAAGGTACAAAGCTTGTAAAAGAGTATGCTAAGAATTTTCCGGGAGAAATTATATTGGAATATTCTCCAGAGAGCTTTACTGGGACAGAAGTGGATTATGCACTAGAGGTATGTACAGCAGTTCAGGAAATTTGGGAACCAACTCCACAGAAGAAGATGATTATCAATCTTCCTGCAACAGTAGAGATGAATACTCCCAATGTTTATGCAGACCAGATCGAATGGATGAATCGACATTTCAAAAACAGGGATAGCATAATCCTTAGTATTCATCCTCATAATGATCGAGGAACCGGTGTTGCTATTACTGAATTGGCCTTACTTGCTGGAGCCGAACGAGTGGAAGGTACCCTATTTGGCAATGGAGAAAGAACTGGAAATGTTGATATTCTAACGGTTGCCTATAACATGTTTTCTCAAGGAATTAATCCGGAATTAGAACTGGATAATGTGAATGAGATTATTGAGACCTATGAACGGCTGACCAAAATGAGTGTGCATGAACGACATCCTTATGCTGGAAAGCTTGTATTTACAGCATTTTCAGGGTCTCATCAGGATGCTATTAATAAGGGACTTCAAGCCATGAAGGAACAAAATAGTAAGATCTGGGCGGTACCTTATCTACCAATTGATCCTTCCGATATAGGAAGAGAGTATGAGCCGATTGTTAGGATCAATAGCCAGTCTGGTAAGGGTGGTGTTGCATTTGTTATGGAATACTACTTTGGATATAAACTTCCGAAAGGAATGCATAAGGAGTTTGCCGAAGTAATTCAACAACGATCGGAAAAACAAGGCGAGGTAACTCCGGAGCAGATTATGGATGAGTTTAGACGTCACTACATCGATCAGAAGGAGCCCTTACATTTTAGAAAATGTAAGTTTGAAGAAATGTCAGATCACGATGATCCATACAATACCAAGGCCCATGTTATCTATACCAATAATGGAATAGAAAAATCCTTTGAAGCAGAAGGAAATGGACCAATTGATGCGGTACTTAGAGGTCTACAGGATGAGCTTGGTATACATATCAAGATACTAGACTATACCGAGCACGCTCTGGGAGGAGGAGCTAATGCGAAAGCAGCAGCATATATACACATGCTGGATAATGCCACAGGTAAGATTACCTTTGGAGTAGGAGTAAGCTCTAACATTACAAGAGCATCGATCCGTGCGATTTTTAGTGCTTTAAATCGTTTCATTAATAATAAATAGAGTATATTAATCCTTAAAGAAGGCTATTGCACAGTTTGGTGCAGTAGCCTTTTTAGATACTTTTGTTATGATTTACTGAAGGAATAATAGATACCGATAATTATGGTAAAACTAAAGAAAAATAGTTTCGGTAATAACAAAATTATCTATCAGGAACTGAGTATTTTTCGACCTTGTTAATGCTGGTAGAGCATCGGAGGGAAAGTGCTGTTTCTTGACTTGTTTTCCTTAAAATGCTATAATTCCTATGCTGTGGTTCCCGTATAGAGAAAAATTCCAAAACTCATGGAGGTAATATGATGAAAATTAGTGTGATAATTCCATACCATAGAGGCAGTGATTATCTGAAGGACTGCTTAGATAGCTTAAAGGATCAAAGTTATCAAGATATGGAGGTTTTATTAATATGTGACCATGTACCCTTAGAAGATCTCAATCTTCTAGACGATTATAAATCCGAGTTGGACATGAAAGTATTCTCGTTGGAAGCGAAGCACGGAGTAGCTGCAGCAAGAAACCTAGGCTTAGAGAAAGCTAGCGGAGACTATGTATACTTTCTCGATAGCGATGATTATTTGTATGAAAATACACTGGAAGAACTCGCTTTGGCAGTACAGCAAAGTGAGGATGATATAATTTATGGTAAGAAAAAACCAACCTGGTTCCATAGGACTACCTATTTTGCAAGAAAACAAGAGCAAGAGGACGAAGATTCCGAGGAAGAAAAGGAAGAGAATGAAAATGAATCCGCAGAACTTAATGCTGGCGGTGATGAAGATCATAAGGACAGTTCAGAGGAAACCGGGGATGAGGAACTGGAAGGAAATCTAGAGGAAAAGGACGATAACGACGAGAAAGCCGAAAAACACGAAGATTTTCTTGTGTCCTTGTCTGAGGAAGAGCAAAATGAGCTAAAGCAGGCGAATATAGATAAGGCCTATCGGATTCTGGTAAGCAAACGTAAGGGAGTACGTAATATTTCGGTACTCAATATCCTTTTTAAGCGTAGTTTTATCGAAGAACATGGTTTGCGTTTCCCAGAGGATCTGATATACTTTTCCGATGTTCCATTTTTGCTAGAGGCACTATCAAAAACAGATAAATTCCAGAAGTGTTTCTCAGCCTTATATGTGAAAAGAAAGCATAACGATCCGGTGAATTTTCCTTCCCTTTCACAGACCAAGGATCCGAATCGTTTTAATGAGTTTATTGATGTTTATTATCGTACCATTGAGCGAATACAAGGAAATTCCAATCTGAAAGAACGCTTTGATAAAAAATATATCGCTTATTATGCCAAAACCTATGCACCTAGGTTGAAGAGAAGTCAAAATGATCTATGGAGGGAAGAATATTTTTATAAAATTGGTGATGTGATCCGTAGTATGGATCGGGAACTGCTACGCAAGCAAAAAGGGTATCGAAGACGGATTATCAAAGCCTTAGTTAACAGAGATGTAGAAAAATCGATCCGTATTGTAAAGGTACATTTAGGCTACAAGAAATTGAAGAAAATTATTCGAAGCAGAAAGGCCCTTGCTAAGTTTCTCTATATCCATTCCTTCTTAAAGAAACCAATGAAGGAGAATTGGATACTTTTTGAGAGCTTTTTTGGCAAAAATTATTCGGATAGTCCCAAGTATATCTATGAATATTTAGCAAAGAATTATCCGGACAAATATAAATTTATCTGGGTTATTAATAAGAGAACGAAAATTCCCTATCGCCATACAAAAATTAAGCGTTTTAGCATCCGTTACTACTACTATCTTGCAAGATGCAAATACATGGTATTTAACGGAAGACAACCGGTATGGTTTGTTAAGCGGGAAGGCAATGTGTTTTTAGAGACCTGGCATGGAACACCGTTAAAAAAATTAGTATTTGATATTGATGACATTAGTTCTGCCACTCCGAAATATAAGCAACAGGTATATAAACAATCTAGAGCATGGGATTATTTAATTGCGCCCAATGCTTTTAGTAGTGAGACTTTCCGTAGATGTTTCATGTATGATAAGGTAATGTTGGAAACTGGTTATCCCAGAAATGATATATTACATGCACCGGATCGGGAGAATGTTGCAGCTAAAATAAGATCAAAATTAAATATTCCATCCGATAAGAAGATTGTTCCCTATGCTCCGACCTGGAGGGACGATGAATATTATGGAAAAGGTCAGTATAAATTCGAACTGCATCTGAATCTAGACCAGATGCGAGAGGCACTTGGAGATGAATATGTGCTCTTACTACGCACCCACTATTTTATAGCCGATAGTATTGATGTCAGTGCATTAGGTGGGTTTGCTTTTAATGTAAGTAAATATGATGATATCTCAGAACTTTATCTAATATCGGATATCTTAATCACGGATTACTCATCGGTTTTCTTTGACTATGCTAATTTGAAACGACCTATGTTGTTCTTTACCTACGATTTGGAAAAATACCGGGATGTATTACGGGGCTTCTATTTTGATATCGAAAGAGAGGTTCCAGGACCATTGCTATTTACAACAGAGGAAGTAATCAATGCGATTAAGAATATCGATAAGGTGCAGGAAGAATATGACCAAAGATATCGTGAATTCTATCATAGATTTTGTGAATGGGAAGATGGACATGCATCTGAGAAAGTGGTAAAATCAGTATTTGAACAGGAAACTTAAATTAATGAATGGAGATTGTCGTGAAAAACGCATGGAATAATTTTATTAAGTACCGTTTTTTATTAGTTGAATTAGTAAAAAAAGATATTAAGCTTAAATATCGCCGTTCCTATCTTGGTATCCTTTGGACTTTATTGGAACCCTTACTGACAACGGCTGTTCTAACTATTATATTCGGTAAATTCTTAGGAAAAGGTGGTAGAACCTTCCCAGTTTATATTCTAACAGGGCGGTTGCTCTATACTTACTTTGCCAATTCAACCAAAGCAGCCATGAAGTCCATACGTAAGAATAGCGGTATGATAAAAAAGGTGTATGTACCAAAGTATATTTACCCCTTTTCTACAGTCTTATCTAACTATGTAATTTTTATGATTTCAATGATCATACTATTTTTAGCAGTAATTGTATTTAAAATTAAACCGACCTGGCATCTGTTCCAAGCGATTATCCCATTATCTTTACTGCTGGTCCTAGTTATGGGGGTTGGGATGATACTGGCTACTCTGGCAGTGTTTTTCAGGGATTTGGAATATCTATGGTCGGTTGTATTGATGCTGATCATGTATACATCTTCTATATTCTATCATGTAAATGATTTGGATCTTGGTAGAAGAATGTGGATTTTTAAACTGAATCCGCTCTACTTAATCATTGTTAATTTTCGAAATGCAATCTTTGGTAGACCGATGGATATGGAGGCGCTCTGGCTAGCAGCCATGTATAGCTTTGGATCGCTTCTTGTTGGGATTATATTCTTTTATAAGCAACAGGATAAATTTATAATGAACATATAGGAAAGAAAGAACATAACCAATATGGTAGAATGGAGGTTCTTTTGAAAAAGGAAGTTTTAAAGGTTGAGAATGTCAGCATGAGATTCAACCTGATGGAAAAGAAAGTAGACGATTTAAAAGATTATGTTATAAAGTTGATTAAAAGGGAACTAAGATATCAGGAGTTCTGGGCTTTGCGGGATGTTTCCTTTAGCCTTAGGGAAGGGGAGCGCTTGGGTATTCTTGGACTCAATGGTGCAGGTAAAAGTACCCTTCTAAAAATAATTGCTGGAGTACTAAAAGCGACGGAAGGTAAGGTTACCATAAAGGGAAAGGTCGTTCCATTACTGGAATTGGGTGCAGGCTTTGATCTACAGTATACCGGTGCTGAAAATATTTATCTATATGGTGCAGTACTTGGTTACTCTAAAGAATTTATCAAAGAAAAGTTTGATGAAATTGTGGAATTTTCTGAGCTTGGAGACTTTATAGATGTCCCGGTTAAGAATTATTCTTCTGGAATGAAGGCAAGACTAGGTTTTTCCATCGCAACGATCGTCGAACCGGAAATACTGATCTTGGATGAGGTATTATCCGTAGGCGATGCCAAGTTTCGAAAGAAGAGTGAGAAGAAAATCAAGGCTATGTTTGATAAAGGGATAACTGTTCTATTTGTTTCCCACTCCATTGAACAGGTAAGACGTTTGTGTGATCGTGCCATTATATTGGATAAGGGTAGGTTGATTGCAGACGGCACGGTGAAGGAAGTAAGTAATCTCTATGAAAAACGAATCAATGAACCATAGTATGTAAAATGGCAAGGGACAAAATTGTTTTCACTGGAATATTAGAGAATATGAATGTGAATAATTACTAGATAAATGGACGAGCGTGACACTAATTGCTAGGGAAAAAATAATTATAAGGAGGTACATTCCTCGAATAGAGGAATAAGAAATTATGAAAAAAGTTATCACTTATGGAACATATGATTTATTACATGTAGGCCATATTAATCTATTAAGAAGGGCTAAAGAATTAGGAGATTATCTTTTAGTTGTACTGTCTTCCGATGAGTTTAATGCAGTAAAACATAAGACCGCATATCACTGCTATGAGGACAGAAAAATAATTTTAGAATCCATCAAGTATGTGGATGAGGTCATCCCTGAGTATTCATGGGATCAAAAGATAAGAGATGTAATTGATAATAATATTGACATATTTGTTATGGGGGACGATTGGAAGGGGCAATTTGATTTTCTAAAAGACTATTGTGAAGTTGTATATCTCCCAAGAACAGAAGGAATTTCTACGACAAAGATTAAGCAGGATCTTAATCTTGGAAAGAAGACGAAGTAATATACAGAATAGTTTCGCCTAGTAATGACTTGCATTTAGGGAGTATTTCCTAAGTTGTAGGAGAAGGACCGTAAGGCACTTGTAATATGCAGCAGGAATGTTAAAGTAAAAATCTACATTTCTTGCTGCATAAGTTACATAATAGAGAGAATTAATGGAATGAAGTAAAGTTGAGGGAAAAGAATGCTAGGTAAATTAAAGGAAGCATTAAAGAATGGAATAAAGTCTATAATTTTATTTGGATATCATATAGGCATCAAGATATTGCCGGTAGATCCTAATATCCTTTTATTTGAGAGTAATCTAGGGAGAAATTATACAGGAAATCCAAAGGCCATCTATGAGGAGCTCGTAAGGCAGGGCTTAGACAAAAAATATCGATGCTATTTTATTTTCGAAGACACGAAAACCGTGATACCAGGGTTGGCTAAGAAAGTAAAAAGGAACCGTTTCCGCTACTTTCTTCTCTTTGCCAGAGCCGGTGTCTGGATCAGTGATTCTAGATTTCCGATGTATATCATAAAAAGGCCGGAATGTCGGTATATTCAGACCTGGCATGGCACACCCCTTAAGAAACTAGCGCTGGATATGGATACTGTATTTATGGCTGGAGAGACAGGCATCGATGACTATAAGAAGAATTTTTATGAAAATGCAAAGACCTGGGACTATCTGATTTCTCAAAACCATTATTCAACAGTAATTTTCCGTAGAGCTTTTGGCTTTAAGAAAACGATGTTGGAGATTGGTTATCCCAGAAATGATATCCTATTTCAAATGAATCATGCAGAGGATATTCGTAATCTAAAGCTTAGCTTAGGGCTACCCTTAGATAAGCGAATTATCCTTTATGCCCCAACCTGGAGAGATAATGAGTTCTATGGACAGGGTAAATACAAATTTAATCCATCCATTGACTTCTCTCTATTACAGGAGGCCTTAGGAGGAGACTCGGTGCTGATTGTCAAATATCACTACCTAGTTATGGACCGCATTGATTGGAGCCCTTACCATGGCTTTATCTATTCTTTTGATATGAGCTATGATATTGCACTGCTATATTTGGTATCCGATCTTTTAATTACAGATTATTCATCGGTTATGTTTGACTATAATCTTCTTAAGAGGCCGATGTTTTTCTATTGCTATGACCTGGAGGAATACAAGGATACCCTACGGGGCTTTTATTTCGATTTTTTAGAGGAAGCACCAGGGCCTGTAGTCTTAACTACACAAGACTTAATTGATGCCATCTTGCATTATAATTCGGATGATTACCGTAAAAAGCAGGAGGCATTTACTAAGAAGTATAACCATCTGGATGATGGGCAGGCATCGAAAAGGATTGTCCAGCTCATAGAATCCTTTCAGACGACAAAAAAATGAAAGAGTAATTGATGGTGTCACACGATAATTTAGATTGAATATGAAAAAGTAATTGTAATGGAGAGCAAAATGAAAAAAACGATCGGATATATCCTATTTGCTTTTGTATACTACATAGCAAGACTATTTCCAATCAAGAAAAAAAGAGTGGTTTGCATAATGACCCATGATGATGGGAAGGGTAGCAATGTTAGTTTAGTGGCACAAGCCCTAAAGGAACAATCAGAGACTTATACCTTTTCTTATATTACAAAAAAAGATACCCTAGAAGTTAAAAGCTTGAGGGATTGGAGAAAAGTAGCCAGCTTTCTGCTTCTTAAGCCATATCAGATGGCTAGGGCAGAGATTATTCTACTAGATAATATATTTCTACCATTTGCTTATCTGCGTAGGCGGAAGGGGACTAAGGTAATCCAGTTATGGCATGGTACTGGTACAATCAAAAAGTTTGGTCAGGATGTTAATACTGGGAAGCTTAAAGAACTGGAAAGGCGGGCAAATACGAATATTACCCATCTAATTGTTAACTCTTCAAAGACAAAGAAATTATATGCAAAAGCCTTTGGTATCAGTGAGGAATTCGTTTATCCTATCGGTCTACCTAAGACGGACGAGCTATTAAAGCGGATTGCTCAAGTAAGAAGGGATAGGAAGAATCCCTATAAAGAAGAAATTTATAAAAAATATCAGATTCCGGAGGATAAGAAGCTGCTTCTTTATGCACCGACCTTTCGGGATCAGGAAATTAAGAAGCCTCAGATTGAAAAGCAATTACAAGAATTACTAGAGGGAATGCCCGAGGGTTATATCCTTGGTCTTCGTTTACACCCCTTTGTTTCGAAAGCTCTGAAGCAAATACCGGAGTCTAGTAATATATGTCAGCTTTCTTTTGAGGAGGATGCCAATACGGTTCTTATGGCATCGGATCTATTAATTACCGATTATTCTTCCATTATCTTTGAATATTGCCTTACTCTGCAGCCAATGATCTTCTATGCTTATGATTATGAAGAATTCTCGAATAACGGAAGAGGATTTTATTATCCTTATGAGAAATATGTGCCTGGCCCGGTAGCCTATACAGGTAGAGAAGTATGCCAATTGATTCAAGATAACCAATTTGACATTTCTATCTTAGAAGAATTTGTGAATTGTAATTATGAATATTTGGATGGAAATGCAACGAAAAGACTAATCCAGTTAATTGAAGATTAAGTAGAAATGGGTAACGTATGATTTTTATCCAACGTAGATACGCTCTCGCTCGGTTGTCGCTCATAGCGGTACATAAGGCCCCGGCAGCTAAATATCTATCTGCCGGGGCCTAAGTACCGATGGCGACAAACGATCTACTTATGGATTAAAAATCATACCTTATTTTAAAATAAAACCTTATTAAAATTACTATAAAATGGCGCCGCACAAATTAATCTGACAGCCCCAATTCACCTTATCTATTATATCTTATACTATTTTGTTCTTATACTTTCTATATAATCGGAATAATCTTTTACAGTTTGAGAGGGGGAATAGCCTAGCTCATCAAATAAAAATTCATGAAGCTTTCCTACATTATCTTGAAGATTAATAGGAAAGACATAGGATACCCTGTTATAAGTGTGGGCATCTTTTTCAAAAGGGAAGCCTGTCTGGTCAACTATGTTATAGGAGAATACGTCTTTCGCAAGATTTAAAATATCCAAGGAATTCAAATTTGTATAAATCTGAGGAAACATTTCATCAATTAAATCATTGATCGTTGCTAAATCAGAGGATTTTACCTTTTCAAAAATCTTGTTGATAACGATTCGCTGTCTCTCCGTTCGTTTAAAATCTCCACCGGCGGTATATCGTATTCTTGCATAGGCTGTAGCCTGGGTTCCATTTACCGTTTGGGTTCCAGCAGAAGGCAGATCGGGCACATTGGTACCATTGATTTTATTTAATTCGTGAACATAACCATTGAGCCATTTTAATTCTTCCTCTGTAATATCCAGAGTAATTCCCCCCAATCGGTCTACAAGATTAATCAAGGCTTTGAAGTTCACCGTAACATATTCTTTAATATTTAAATCAAAGTTGGTATTGATTGTGCTTAGGGCTAAGGAGTATCCTCCATTTGCATAAGCTGCGTTAATTTTGTTATAGCCGCTTTCAGGGATATTAACATAGGTATCACGATAAATAGATACCAGTTTCACATCCTTTGTTCTGTTATTAATACTGGCTATTATTATAGTATCTGTATTCGTGCCCTTTTCAAGGGCATTTTTTCTTGAATCCACCCCAAAAATCACGATATTTCGAAATCCTTCCACCACCACGACTTCTTCATTTTCAACGATTTTACTATCCTCGCTATCATCATGCTGTATTTTATTCAATGTATTATAAAATTTAACTGCTCCGATTAGTAGGATTAGAAGAATTCCTTCAATTAATAAAATTCGTAGTAATCTATTTTTCTTCTTTTTCTTTACCTTTGCCATTACTCTTTGTGCCTAGCCTTTCTTCTGTTAAAACTAAGTGGAATATAAGCGATTATAAAATTTTCAGTAATAAAAGTATATTACTCAAGAAAAATATATTTATAAAAAGTATTTGAAATATTCCAATCTTAATTCATGTTTTCGAATTTTTGTCATAGGAAGAGACTGTCTTAAATTGAAATTTAAAACAGTCTCCTTAGCTTTAATATGCATTTTTATTAATAAAGCCTTTAAATATTGTTAAAAATAGAATTTTAAAATCTAGCCCTAATGACCAATTTTCAATATAATACAGATCATGGTCAATACGTTTACGGATGGAAGTATCGCCCCGATAGCCATTAATCTGAGCCCAACCGGTAAGTCCGGGTGATACCTGATGCTTAATCATATAACGGGGAATTTCCTCTTTAAACTTTTCTACAAAATAAGGACGTTCCGGTCTAGGGCCAACCAAGCTCATATCTCCCTTTAGTACATTGAATAATTGCGGTAGCTCGTCAATGCTTGTCTTTCGGATGAACTTACCAATACCTGTAACTCGGGGATCTCGACTGGTTGTCCATGCCTTTTTTTCATCCCGTTCATTTTGTATCTCCATGGAACGGAATTTATACATTTTAAATTCTCGATTATTTTTTCCTATCCGAATCTGAGAAAATATAATCGGTCCCTCTGAGGTAAGCTTAATGATAATTGCAACTACCAGCATAGGAAGGGAAAAGATAATCAGTGCAATGATCGCACCGATGATATCGATAACTCTTTTAATTACTCGATTATAGGTATTGCTTAGAGGTACGTTGCGAATATTGATTACAGGGAGACCATATAGATCTTCTGTGTAGGGTCTCGTTGGAAAGAAGTTATGATAATCCGGGACAAATTTTGTATGGACACCGGATTTTTCACAGATAGCAACGATTTTTTCTAATTTATTATAATTTTTAATATTTAAAGTTATTACAATTTCGTCCAAAGCCATTTTAGATAGAAATGCTTCCAAATTGTATATGGTTCCGATTACCGGAACTTTCTTATACATGGTTCCGGTTGCAAGGGAATCATCAAGAATACCATGGATATAATATCCCCATTGTGGATTGGCAAAAATCCGATCGATATAGGACTCAGCCGCGTGACTATATCCTACAAGAAGGATATGCTTTAGATTATAACCTTTTCTTCGGGCTACCCTTAATGCATAAGCAAGCATTAATCGTGCTGTAGAGCACAGGATAATGTTCATTACAAAGAACAATCCCAAGAAACGACGGGAAATATCCTCTTCCTTTAATAAATATAGGGCGAATGTAAAAAAGGTAATACCTAAAGTGTTCGCCAATAGAATATGCAGGACTTCTTTCCATCTACGTTTTCCTCGCTTTGGTATATAAAGGCGATTAAAATAGTAGATTAATAGGTATAGTGGAATTAGAAAAACCAACCATAGGGCATATACATCCAGATCATAGAAGGTTGTCCCAGCTTCCACCCTAAAAAAGGTTAAATTAGTTAGTGGGCTATAAAAACGTAAATAATAAGAAAAAATATAAGCGATTGCTAATATAATTGCATCCATGGCAACATGGAGCCAGTTCAACATTTTTTGGTTATCTTTAATCATATCGACCCCTACTTTTCATTCATTACTAATGGCCAACTTCTTTACTATAATACATGATAATATCAATTTCAACAATACATTTTCACTAATGAATTTATAACATGGTAACAATAATCTGTCAATTAATTATAACACAATATATTTGATTCTTTTTCACAAACTAAACACAAAAAACTGATAAAATTAAATTAATTATAATAGATACAAGATAGATGCATCCCATCGATTGCAATTTTCAAATTGCAAAATCGTAAGATACCATAATTTTATACACATATACTGAGATCTAAATTTTATAATAACGGAAAGGAGAGTTTCCAAATGGCAGATTATAATGATCAACAAAACTATAATCGTGATAGAGATCATATGAACGCTAGTGGGCAAGGTCATAATGGTAGAGTACCGGAATATAATTTCTGGGCAGAGCAGATGACCAGCCGCCCTTATTCCAATTATAACCCAAATACAAACACTTGGGAATATAGTCATAGTGCAACTAGAGCCGAGGAGAGCGGGGCTTCTTCCCAAAGTAAGGGTAGAAGAGTATTACAGTTTATCCTAAAAGCATTGTGTTTTGGTATTATCGCAGCAATAAGCTTTTACGGCTTTCAAAGATTATATTTTACAATAAACCCTAATGCGGCAGGCAGAAATATACAAGATAGTAGACCAAATTTTGATTTGCTTAAGGGGAAATCCTACGAGATAAAACAAACAAAACCGGGTACTGTTCAAACGCAACTCAGAACAGCAGTGAGTGAGGTTATCGATGATACCATGCCATCCATTGTTTCTATCCGTAGCATATCCACGGAAACTAGTATCTGGTTTGGTCAGAAGTTTAATCAGGAGGCAGAGAGTAGCGGCTCCGGTATTATTGTAGGAAAAAATGAAAATGAACTACTGATTGCAACGAATAACCATGTAGTTTCTGGGGCGAATAAAATTATTGTAACCTATATCGATGGATCGGAAACAGAGGCCATCATCAAGGGAGCAGATGCCGTCGCTGATTTAGCGGTAATAACAGTGGATATGGTTGATTTAACAGTAGATACCATAGAAGCAATAGAAATTGCCAAGCTTGGTAATTCCGATGAGATTAAGGTTGGTGAAATGGTGATTGCCATCGGCAATGCCCTTGGTTATGGACAATCCGTGACCGTTGGATATGTTAGCGCTAAAGATCGGGAAGTTCAAGTTAGTGATGGATTTAATACCAAAACCATGGTGCTATTACAGACCGATGCGGCAATCAACCCAGGGAATAGTGGTGGTGCACTACTTAATATTCATGGTGAAGTAATTGGAATTAATACAGTGAAATATGCCTCCGATCGGGTAGAAGGTATGGGCTATGCAATACCAATCTCAAGAGCTGTACCGGTTATTAATGAATTAATGAGTAGGGAAATATTGAAACCATCTGAGCAAGGGTATTTGGGTATTGGAGGAAACGATGTAACAGAAGACGTTTCAGAAGCGCTCAATATGCCAATCGGTGTTTTTGTAAATGTAGTTATGGAAGATAGTGCTGCAGAAAAAGCAGGTATTTTGCCGGGTGACATTATTATTGGCGCAGATGAAATTGAAATAACGGCTATAACCCAATTAAGTGATTATATAAAAAGCAGAAAGGTAGGTACCGAGGTTAAGATCACCTATATGCGCCGAGAGAGCGGCACATATGAAGAACATACCGTGAAAGTAACCTTGGGTGCAAATCCAGATTTGCAAAAAGAAGCGGAATAATTTTTTGAAAAGCTACCTGTCACAACTTAAAGAGCTGTGATAAGGTAGCTTTAGCCTTGTATTAGGAGAAAACTTGTAACAAGTTTCTATTCATGAAACTATTGTATGAATTTATCTGTTAGGATATAATGAAAGCGGAATGAGGAGAGAATAACAATCGATCAAGATGCTACTATTTAATGATAAAGGAATAGAAGTTACTTGAAAAAGGCGAAAAGATATAGAAAATAATATACTGGCCGTAAGGTTTAAGGAGGATAATTATGGGTGATAAGAACAATCATAACGACGATGTTAATAATATAGAAGAAATTCAGGATAGCAAGATGAAAGAGAATAAGGAGATAGAGGATCGCTTTGAGAAAATCTGCTATCTCTGCAGAAGGCCGGAAAGTAAAGCGGGAAAAATGATTAGTATTCCTAATAATATTGATATATGTGCAGATTGTATGCAGAAAACCTTCGATGCTATTAATCAAGGAGATAACCCATATATGCAGATGATGGGAATTACTCCCAATATGCTATACATGCCGAATCTTTCAATGGAAGTTCCCAAACAACAGAAGCTAAAAAAGAAAAAGCCGGAAGAGGATAAGGCTAGGCAGGAAGCCTTTGATCATAAGAAAATTCCTGCACCTCATCAGATTAAAGCTAAGCTAGATGATTATATTGTTGGACAGGAACATGCGAAAAAAGTAATCTCAGTTGCGGTATATAATCATTATAAGAGAATTAATGCTGATAAAAGTAAGATAGAGATTGAAAAATCCAATATGCTAATGATCGGTCCAACCGGATGTGGAAAGACCTATCTTGTAAAAACACTGGCAAAATTGCTCGATGTTCCATTGGCAATTACAGACGCAACATCCCTTACCGAGGCGGGTTATATTGGTGATGACGTGGAAAGTGTTATATCAAAGCTTCTACAGGCAGCAGGTAATGATGTAGAAAAGGCAGAACGCGGTATTGTATTTATTGATGAAATTGATAAGATTGCGAAAAAGCGTAATACAAATAGCAGGGATGTCAGTGGGGAATCGGTTCAGCAGGGATTATTAAAGTTGCTTGAGGGAAGTGATGTAGAAGTCCCGGTAGGGGCCACCTCTAAAAATGCAATGGTACCATTAACTACGGTGAATACAGAGAACATATTATTTATCTGTGGCGGAGCGTTTCCAGATCTTGATAAAATCATAAAAGCAAGACTGAATAAGCAATCTTCCATTGGTTTCAAAGCAGATTTAAAGGATAAGTTTGATGGAGATCCAAATATCATGCAGAAAGTAACGGTTGACGATCTAAGAGAATATGGAATGATACCGGAATTCTTAGGTAGGCTACCAATTGTCTATACGCTAGAGGGGCTAACAAAGGACATGCTGGTTAAAGTTTTATTAGAGCCCAAGAACGCTATCTTAAAGCAATACCAAGAATTACTTGCTATGGATGAAGTGGATCTGCAATTTACGCCGGATGCCTTAGATGCAATCGCAGAAAGAGCCTTGGAGAAGAAAACCGGGGCCAGAGCATTAAGAGCAATCTTAGAAGAAATCATGCTTGATATCATGTATGAGATTCCGAAGGATGATAATATCGGTAGAGTAAGTATCACTAAGGATTATATTAATGGAAAGGGGGTCCCTATCATCGAAATGCGGGGGATGGGTAACCCTAAGAGAATAGCTGGGGGTGCTATTTGATGTCACTGTTTCATTCATTATTTGCTAAATTTCGTAGGAAAGAGCAGGACCAGAATCATAGTGATTACAGGGAAAGTATAGTTTCCCCGGAAGAAGTATTACCTGATTCGATCGATCATCCTAGGGATATTAATAATGAAACAAATGAGGAATATGAGATTGTAGAAATTGAGATACTACCTGCAAAAAGGATCTGTCCAGATTGTGGAGGAATTACCTTAGAAGGATTAGAGTTCTGTGATAAATGCGGTGGTGAATTACAGTGATTTCTTCTGCCTGTAACGGCGGATTAAATCAAGTGTTATACTTCTATATCTGCGAACTATAGCAACCATAACAAAATTGTATACTAAATTCATGTAATTTATACTATTTCAGGCTGTATATTGTATTGACAAATAAAATTTTCGAGGTTATTATATTATCCAAGAATTAAGGCGCTAGAGATAGAGGAATAGAATACTCTATAATCTATATGAAGACCTTGTAGTACTTAAGTAAGAGAATGTTTGTAGATAACATTCTCTTATATTAAACATTAAAAGATCAATGAATTAATGTGTTAAAGTGGCTTTAATTCAGTGCTTAAATTAAGGGAGGGACTTTTATGAAAATGAAAAAAGTTTTAGGTTTGGTTTTAGTATTAAGCCTAGTAGTTGCTAGCTTAGCAGCATGTGGGAGCTCAAATAAATCGGGTTCCAAGGGATCAGGCAATGACAAATTCTATATTGGTGGTATGGGCCCGTTAACTGGTGGAGCAGCAGTTTATGGATTGCATGTAAAGTACGGTGCTGAATTAGCAGTTAAGGAAATTAATGAAGCTGGTGGTATCAACGGAAAACAGATTGAGTTCCGTTTTGAAGATGATGAGCATGATCCGGAGAAAGCGGTGAATGCATATAATACCTTAAAAGACTGGGGCTTACAAATTCTGATGGGCGCTGTTACCTCACAGCCTAGCGTGGCAGTAGCTGAGGAAACCAAGAATGACAATATGTTCCAGATTACTCCATCTGGTTCTGCGCCGGCAGTTGTAAAATATGATAATGCATTCCAGGTATGCTTTACCGATCCTAACCAGGGTGCTGCATCTGCAAAATACATCAATGACCAGAACCTTGCAAAAAAGGTAGCAGTAATTTATGACAGCTCTGATGTTTATTCTTCTGGTATTTATGAGAAATTTGCTGCTGAAGCAGCCAATTCTAATTTTGAAATCGTAGCTGCAGAGGCATTTACTGCAGATAGCAAATCAGACTTCTCAGTACAACTTCAAAAAGCAAAGGATAGCAATGCGGATCTGGTATTCCTACCAATCTATTATCAGGAAGCAACCTTAATCCTTACTCAGGCTTCTTCTATGGACTATAATCCAATATTTTTTGGATGTGATGGTTTAGACGGTATTCTTGGTGTTGAAAACTTCAATACATCCTTAGCGGAAGGTGTAATGCTTCTGACTCCATTCGCAGCGGATGCTACGGATGAAAAAACACAAAACTTCGTTGCTAAATTTAAGGAAGCCCATGATGAAATTCCAAACCAATTTGGTGCAGATGCATATGATGCAATCTATATCATTAAGGCAGCAATCGAAAAAGCAGGTGTTACACCAGATATGAGCGTTTCTGAAATTGGTGATGCATTGAAGGGTGCTATGACAGAGATTGAATATGATGGACTTACCGGTTTAGGCATGACTTGGACGTCATCTGGTGAGGTTAATAAGGAACCTAGAGCTGTTATTATTGAAGATGGAGCTTACAAATTATTCGATTAATTATAGTATATTTGATTAGTTGTTAAGCCTATTCTTGCTACAATTTGATACTATTATTAAAATGTAACATAAATAGAAACATACAGAAGGGGTTACACTATCTTCTGTATGTTTCTTAATTCTATTTAGGTGCATTTGACTTGAGAGTTCGTATTTCAGGGGAATGAATATAGTTGTATCTATATTTACCCTGTGATACAATTAACCATAGTGAATATATGGAAGCTAACCTTTACTGTAAAATACTAAGTATGCGAAGGCGTACAAATAGGGGGAATTTATGAGCTTTATATCTTACTTAATCAAAGGAATTAGTCTGGGCAGTGTGTATTCAATTATTGCGCTAGGCTACACAATGGTATATGGCATTGCTAAGATGTTAAACTTTGCACATGGCGATGTCATTATGATCGGTGGTTTTACCATCTTTA
>JAAYQP010000220.1 GCA_012519195.1 Clostridiales bacterium
TATACTTTATTGTAATTCTAGGTATGATTGAGCCAGTGACCACATCGCTCATTATAGTCTGGATTTACTACTACTATCTTGAGCAAAGCAAATCCATGGTTCAACAGGAAAATATGTAATCGTTTAAGGTTTTTTATAAAATGAAAACAAGGATACCATGAAACCCGAACCGAAAGGAAAAACATGAAAAAGAAGATAATTTTCCTAATTGCGATCCTACTAATTCTATGTGGATGCTTAGGTAAGCAAGAACAGAACGAATTGAAATCCTACGGTATAATACCGCTGGATAGACTAACAGAATCAAAAAGCTCAGATATTCTTTTAATCAAGGAAGCCTTTGATAAACAATATAAACAGTATTATCTCAGAGAATTCGAATCCGATAACTGCTATTTAGGCTGTCCCATGGAGATCTATGGGCTGGGCGAGAAGGAAATAAACAATTTTTCCATTAAGCAGACTATCCAAGATCAGATAGTTACTTCAAAAGAATACCTATTTCCCGTTATAGATGAAAACATGATAATCGCTGATTTTCAGGCGTCAGTCAATAAGAAAGGGCAAGTTGATGTGGCTCTTGGTGGGAACCGTTTTCCCTTGATTTTTGAGGCACTGAAGCAGAATAAATTATCACTTGATCAATGCTATATAGTCACCCCTATTTATGGGCCGGTCTTCCTTTTTTCTAAGCAGGAAGACCAAGAAATATGCACTAATGTTCATCCGAATTTTGCTAAAACATTAATAATGAATGAGATCAATACTCGAATATTCAAAGAGAAAATAATGTTATTAAAAGAAATGCTAAGTTCAAACGCCAATTACCATAATAGTGATGGTGCTGCCAATGTACCTTTATTTTCACCGGCAGCATTTTTTGATATTTGGTATGAATAACAATCTATTCAGTGGGTGGTTAATAATTAAGGTCAAGGAGTGATTACATAATGAGGCCGGGTAAACTAAGAAATGTATTAGCAGGGGTTGCGTTATTGATATTAGTTGGCTTAGTAATTAACTCCAGCAATGTTATAGGAACTTCTAAGTTCTTTAAAATTGGGCAAATGATATCGCAGGAAGTTAAAAAAAAATGATGAACAAGTTGTTATGATTGTTAACGGCGATCCAATTACTAAAAAGGATTATGCAATTCAAAAAATCCTACTGCAAACAACTGATGAAAAAGTATCAGATGAAACCGTTAAAAACAAATTGATTGAGACAACTGTAATCTACCAAGAAGCTAAACGAAGAGGGTTGGAGCCAAGCCTAAATGAAGCACAAGAATTTGCAAAGATGCAGAAAAATCTACTGCTTTCTGAGCCAAAAGCAGAGAATGCAGATTTAATTATTGAATATATAGAAGCACAAGGATTTACAGTTGATGAATATTTCGAGGCTAACGTTGAAAGTTATAAAAAAGGGCTAGCTATGGCTAATTTGCGTAAGGCCATATTCGACGAAACTATTCAAAAGATGGGAGCAGAGGTTACTTTTGAAACAAAAAATGATGTATTTATTAGCTTTATTAATGATCTAATTGGAGAAGCAAAAATAGAATGATAATTTTGGGGCCTACCCGCTAAAAATGTCCCTTAAAATCAAAACATGTTCACGCTGTGTCAGCAGATTTGGGACAATATACCGTCTGTCGCATAATGGGTGATGGTTGTGGCCTCGGGCTATGGAGGTTAATTTGAAATTACTTAATAGATTAAAAAATTTAATTTTTGTTAACGACGAAAAATTTTTAATATATTATCAAAAGACAAGAGCGAAAGGCTTGCTGAAATTTGTGGCTAAGTATGCCAGCATATCCGCTATTGTTATGATCATAATGGGCAGAATTTCTATTGCAAGGAATATGAGATTTTACGGATTTGAAAAGGAAGACACATTATTAGTTTCTATAATAATGGGTCTTATTGCAGGAACACTTATTTCACTATTAGGGTGGGCTATAGATAATGATAGGTATTTACAAATAAAAAAGAAAAATGAATCAAAAACCCCTGACTAAAGTCAGAGGCGTGTAATCTAATAAAAGAACCAAATAAGTGTTCTTCTTAATAGAACACAAAGGAGACTAGTTTATGAATAAACCCTTGAGACAGACTATTAGTTTGAAGGATTTTGCTTGGCAAAATGGTAAATATCTTATCCTTCTTATATTTTTAATTCTGACAGGATACTATTTTATACCCTTTCTCAATGAGATAAAATTATTCAGTACAAAGACATATGAATTTACCAATTTTTATATTGCTCAATTTTTATTATTTTTTTCACTGGGGTTAGTAGTAGGCTTTATTGATTTATTCATTCCGGAACTAAACAAATCTGGAACTTGGAGAATCAAAATCATCAAATTAGTTGTATGGGGAGTTCCCTTGGGGTTGATTGCATTAACTAACGTCGTAATTCGATTTCCCTTACTTGGATCACTACAACTGTTTCACATATTAACTAGCATGGGTTTTGAAGAATTAGTTATTGCTAGTCAAATATTGTTTGGTTATACAGTTATTTCAAGTGTCTATAAAACTAGTGGTAATTCATCATAAGGTAGGATTATTTATACTAATATCTGGTGGTTTTATACATGAGCTCCATGTTTTAGAATTATGGCTCACACACCCGCTAATTCTAACTCTCTTTTCGGTGTTCTTATTGAGTGGAGACTTAAAACAATTTTCACCGGAAAGGTTAACTAGCTGCTGCTTCCTTCGCTTGTATTAATAATAGCCGGATCGATTCCTGTTTTTTGTTATTTATATCTTTTTGGTTTGGGTTTTTTATGGAATAAAGTCTTGATGGATAATGAACCCTTTAGAATTTCCGGGTCCTCGTATAGCTGTAAACGTTTTATCAGGGGTTATGACAGTAAGGTCGTTAACTCGTGCCTAACAATAACTTATTAATGACTGGTTGCTAAAGATTTAGATGCGAAAGAGCTAATATAAGTAATAAACTGGGACTAACAGACATGGAGGAAACAATATGACTGAGGAGCGTAAGTAA
>JAAYQP010000221.1 GCA_012519195.1 Clostridiales bacterium
CAGTCAACTCAGAAGCAATCGAACCGATCGTTATCCCTAAAATGTAATCGAAGAAAGTCAGTTGACTAATCTGCTCTTTGCCTAAAATCCGTGCAAAAATAAGAAGAGAGAAAAAACTTATAATAGCTCTAACAATTACTACCAAAGCTTCATTCAAAATTTTACACCTCCGAAAAGTAATTCCAAGATTTATTATGATTCAATACAAATTAATTATACAACTATATATTTTATAATTTAATGAATGGTATAATATCGTAGAATTTCACTTCAGATCTTAGTAATATCTAAGAACTAATTTTAAAACCGGTCAGTGGTAAAATTACTGGCCGATTTTAAAATACATCGTCGCTATGCTCCAATTAAGATAATTATTTTAATTTAAAAGTCACTCGCAACTTACTTAAGACATCCATTTGATTACTAAAGAATGCGCCTAGATCTTAAATTCATATCAAATATAAATAATAACTTTTCATACCGAGATTGACATTTTTCCTCTGTGAATGCTACTATATATTAGCTTTAAGGAATCAATCGATTATAAAGGAGCAATTATGAATCTAAAAGTCTTATACGAAGATGCACATTTGATTGTAGTAGAAAAACCACCTAAGATTCCATCCCAAGGAGATAAAACAGGGGATAAAGATATGTTGACCTATGTAAGTCAATATCTGCAAACGAAATATCCGGAGGCAAAGTCTCCATATGTAGGATTAATTCAACGTTTGGATCGCCCTGTTGGTGGCGTCATGGCTTTTGCTAAGACAAAAGTAGCCACTCAAAAGCTTTCAGATCAAATACAAAGAAATGAGATTAGAAAAATTTATTATGGCCTTGTCTGTGGTGTTCCAGAAAACAATCACGAGGTTTTAGTAGATTTCCTTCTTAAGCAGAGTAAAAACAATATGTCGAAGGTTGTATCAAAAGACACTCCCAAGGCTAAGGAGGCCATCTTAGAATATGATTTATTGGAAACTATAGAAACACCAGAGTACGGATCTTTATCCCTCCTTAAAATAACTTTAAAAACGGGTAGGCATCATCAAATTCGAGTGCAACTTTCCAATGCCCAGCTTCCCATATGGGGGGATACCAAATACAACAAGGCATTTGCTAAGCAAAAGGAATGGACACAGATTGCCTTGTGGGCAAGAACATTAACATTACAACATCCAAAAACAATGAAATCTCTTACTTTCCACTCTTCACCGAAAGACCATTATCCATTTACTCTATTTGAAAATGTATGAAAGGGATTACTCTTACAAAATCACGAGAATATCCCATACCATAAGTATAACGCCAACTACATGATTCGTAATTGGCGTTATTCTTCTTATTCTTCGTTGCTTTCGTTATTTTATTGTTTTTTGTCTTTCTTCATTATTTTTTATAATGCTTTTACCAGAGACTTTTTCACTTCATATCCTAGTTTACTGATGGCATTTTCGATATCATTAATCGATGCTTTTTCATCATCAAAGTTTACTTTTACTTTACTGGAGTTAAATAATACACTCAAACTATCCTTATCCACACCATTTAAAGATTTAACTCCATTTTCAATTTTTTGTAAACATGACGGACAGCTTAATGGTTCTAATTGAATTGTTGCTTTTTTCATCTTCAACACTCCTTTTCATATTTTCTTATTTATAGAATACACTAGGTTTGATTCTTTTAAATTGATTTACATCAAGTTTCATGTTTCTTTCTAAATTTATTATCTTTGTTTCCATAATTTGTATCTTGGTTTGGTAATTTATTGTCTTTGTTACCTCAATCTATAACGAAGGAGTCTCATACCATTTAGGATTACAACTAATATACTTACTTCATGGACTAACATTCCAATTGACATGTTCATCCATTCACTCATGAATAAGCTTGCAAGTAAGACGAAAACAACACCTACTGCGATAAAAATATTTTGGCGCATATTATTGGCGGTTGCTTTCGTTAACCCTAAAGCATGAGGCAACCGACTAAAGTCCGAATTCATTAGTACAACATCGGATGTTTCAATGGCTACATCGGTGCCATTTCCCATGGCAATTCCGATCTGTGCAAGCGCCAGGGAAGGACTATCGTTTACTCCATCTCCAACGAATGCTACTATTTGACCTTTTGACTGCAACGCTTCAATATATGCTGACTTATCTTCCGGTAACATGTGTCCATGGGCCTTCGTAAGCCCTAGTTCCCGAGCAACTAAATCAACCGTTCCTTGGTTATCTCCTGAAAGAACTACCAGGTTTTTAACCCCTAATTTTCTCAGCATCTTTAGATCTTCCATTACTCCTGGACGGATTTGATCACGAATACCCATTAAAGCTTTTACTTCACCATCCACTGCTGTTAGAACCAGTGAGTTTCCATTTTCCTCAAACCTAGCTATATCTGTACGAACTTTTTCATTTAATTCCACTTTCTCTTGTTCCATCAGAGCTACATTACCAACGGCAACCCTATGTTCATTTACATAAGCGATAATTCCGCCACCTTTTACTACATCCGTATTTTCAACTGCAGAAAGCTTAGTATCTCCAATATACTCCACAATTGCTTTAGCTAAGGGATGATCTGATTCATTTTCAACACTTGCTAGGTAACCGAATATTTCATCAAGATTATCTGTATAGGTTGCTATGTCTGCTACCTTAGGATTACCTATAGTTAAGGTACCTGTTTTATCAAATACCATGGTATCAAGTCTACTAAAATCGTTAATAACCTCACTACCTTTCAGTAGTACACCATGTCGTGCTCCATTCCCTATGCCCGCTACGTTTGAAACAGGTACCCCGATAACCAATGCTCCTGGGCATCCTAGAACTAGTATAGTAATTGCAAGTTCCATATCCCGTGAAAATAACCACACAATTATCGATAGAAGTAGAACAGCTGGAGTATAGTATTTCGAGAAACGATCAATGAAACGTTCTGCTTCCGATTTTGAGTCTTGGGCCTCTTCTACCAACTCAATAATTTTACCAAAAGTAGTATCTTCACCTACACGATCTGCAGCAATTTGAATGGTCCCATTTTCTAAAATGGTTCCTGCATATACTATGGAATCTTTCTTTTTATGAACTGGAACCGCTTCACCGGTGATACTAGCTTCATTAATATGGCCTTCCCCTGTGATAACGGTACCATCAACAGGAACTTTTGCGCCGGTTTTGACAAGTAAAATATCTCCCACATCCACTTCATCAATTTCTACTTCTTCATATTCACCGTTTTCCATTTGTTTTAAGGCACTTTCTGGCGCCATTTTCGTTAATTCCTTAATTGCAGCACGTGTTTTGTTTAAGGTACGCTGTTCCAAATAAGTTCCAAATAAGAATAAGAAAGTAACAATCGCTGACTCTTCATAGTTTTTAATGAAAAATGCACCAATTACTGCGATTGTAACTAAAAGATCAATACTGACAACTTTTACTTTTATTGCTTGATAGGCCTGGATTGCAATTGGTGCTGCCCCTAGAACAGAGGAAATAATCAAAGCCCAAATAAAAACATCAAGATTATTGAAAGCATATCTGCTAATAAATGCGCTTGCTATTAAGATTGCACTGAATAATGTTATATGATTTTTCCTTGCTAATATAAATCTTTGCATTTAAGATCCCTCCCACTTTCTATAAATTAATGCAGACTCCTCATTGTATTTGGATTTTGTATTTTGTTCCGATTTCTTTTTTAATCTATTATTTGATTTTATAATAACAAGGAAAAAGAGAATTTAACTTGATATGCATCAAGTTTATAAATAAATTTGATGTTTTTTGATTTCGAATGCTTATACTTAAGCATAGAAATGTAGTAAATAGACCCCAATATATATTTGTAAGGATCAAAAAAGGGTTCCTAGCACTAGAACCTCTGGATACCCTTATCATCCGAAGTTCCAATGCTTGGAACCCCTTATTATCTGATTATTTCATTCTATTTCGCTAAGTCCGGTCTAGGCTTCTTTGTTGATATCATCCGATATGATGTCTGAATAAGACTCCTTGTTTTTTAATAGCCAACTATGTGCATAGGAACAGGAAGCTGTAGCCTTAAGCCCCTTTTCCCTCAAATATTCGGCAGTAACCTTTAGCATCTTTCCTGCTACCCCTTGTCCTCTTAATACTGGATTTACATAGGTGTGATTAATATTTACCTCTTTATCACCAGTATCAATAAATGTCACCTCAGCCATCAATTCCTTTTCTTCATTTATACTATAGATACGTCCTTCTTCATAATTCCATTTCATTTCTCATCCCTCGCAATCTACTTTACTTCGTAAGTTTATCCACAATTTGCATAATCTCTTGGATTTTCTGGTTAGAATCTCCTTTTTCAAATGCTTCTTGTACACAGTTTCCTAGATGAGCATTAAGCACATCTCTGTTTATGTTTCGTAAAATAGCTATGGTTGCCATCAGTTGATTAGATATGTCGATACAATAACGGTCGTCTTCAATCATCTTAAGAATACCATCAAGCTGGCCTCTCGCAGTTTTTAATCGGCGTGTGATCTTTTCTTTATCTGCCTTCATCCTGCTCCCTCCTTAAAAAACCCAACTGCAGGCTTTCATTTTTTCTTCACTATAAAGTTTCTATCTTAACAACCTCATATCCTGCATCATCAATAGCAGCTTTGATATCTTCATCACTAATCTCTACGGATGCTTCAACTGTTGCAAATTTTGCAGATAAATTAACATCTACCTTTGTGACTCCATTAAGCTCGGCTAATGCCTCTTTCACATGCTTAACACAATGTTCACAGCTCATACCTTCAACTAAAATTTTCTTTGCCATTTTATTTTCCTCCATTACATTTTTATATTAATATTAATTATTGAACTGGCTTAAACCTCTTTAATCTTAAG
>JAAYQP010000222.1 GCA_012519195.1 Clostridiales bacterium
CCACTAGGAAAAATAAAGTTCAACAATATTCTTATAGTTGTTGATTTGCCTGCTCCATTAGGTCCAACAAAACCGAATATTTCCCCTTCCTTTACAGAAAATGATACATTCTCAATACCAAGATATTTTCCATAATATTTTTTTAGATTATTTATTTGAATAGCATCCATGATATACCCCCTATCCCTTATTGATTTCTTTGAATTTATTCAGTGCATCATTTAACACTTTTGTTTCTCTTTGTAAACGCCAATAAAAAGCCAGCCACATAAATATAAATGAAATTGCTATAACACTATAGAAAATCAAGCTATACCATCTGGGATAGGAATTAAACCAGCGGAAACCTTCAGAAAAACCAACGGTAATAAGCATTGACAAAAGTCCCCATAAAAGGATCCGTGGAACACTGATATCGTTTTTAGGTATGATTAAGCCCTGACCTAACCCAATGAGAAAGCAAGCAATAATAAACTGCATACAGGTCCAAGAGTCAAGTGTAGTTGCATTGCCGGGATCTATGAAGCCATATACAAGATAGAAAAATACAAATGCCACAAAATAGATACATCCGGTAGTTTTTACGTCATATATAAATAAATAAAAGTCTTTCCATTTCTTTATCTTCCTCAATTCTTCCGCCCCCTTCTAATTATCTAAACCAAGCCTACTCTTAAACATTCGAGCATAGTGTCTTGATACCACCAATCGCTCGTCGCTTTCAAGCGTTACCTCTATTCGACTATTACTAATACTTTTTAATTTTTTTATATGGTTTAGATTTACCAACTGGGATTTGCCAATTCGAATCAAACCCACATTGTAGTATTTATTTTCTATATTATTTAAAGTGTCTTGCGTTTCCAATACTGCATCTTTGGTATAAACAAAGGTTTTGTTATCTACTGCCTCCACATAGAATACATCATCCGGCTGTAATAAAAACTTCTCATAACCTTTCTGCACTACCATCTTTTCCATAGATTCTTCTATAAAGCTAAGGATCCTCTGCATTTTGGAGTCAAGTTGCCGACACTTTAAAACAATTTCATCCTCACCTGAAGCAATATATTCTACAGTTATTTTCAAGTAAACACCTCCCCGTAATCTCCAATCCTTTAAATTGAGTATAATTTATATACATTAATATTTCAACGAATTACAGCTATGTTGCATTATCCAGTAGCTAAGTTACATAAAAAAATCTTTCCATAGAAAAAAGCACCCTTTCAATTTAATAATCAAAAGAATGCCTTCTAAATTCCAATAATTTATTTTAATTCAAATAATCTGACAATTTTTTTGACTTATAGCTTCTTTTCCAAGCAAACTAATTGAACTCCTTCAATACCATTAAACACACATGGAACGATAGAAACTTCTTTATATCCAAGCTTTTTATAAAGTCTTCTTGCATTTACATTTCTAGCATTCGTATCCATTCGAAGATAAGGGCAACCATTTTCCAAAGCGTAGCGTTCATAGAAATCTACAAATTTACTACCATATCCTTTCCCCTTCATGCGAGGGGAAACAACTAGTGTATGGAGCACCATAACCTGATCTTCTGCTACCGTATAGTTCCATGATGCATCGGAATACTCTGGCACCTGTTCCTGATTAATCTTTGCCACTGCTACAATTAGCCCCTTATCTTCCTCCACAAACATGTCACCTTTTAATATGGATTCCTCCGCCGTTTTTCTGGTGGGATAGACATCTCTTACCCAACCGATTGTTACATTCCCATTTTCCTCTTCTGTATGAATTTCATCATATATCTCTACTATTCTATCAAGATCCTGCATATTAGCCTTTCGAAACATCACAATATCCTCCCCAAATTCTACTTCTAATCTATTAAGGGAACGTATCCTTAATCATCTTATATTCAAAAAAATCATTCGTATTGTGATAATAACATAATCCTAGTCTGGTAACTCTTATTTCTGTCCTGAATAACAGATTCCATTTATATTATGTGGGCAACGACAACATATTAATCCATATGACAAACAAGCTTGTTATTAGGATAGTTATCTCTTATCCAACATTTTGTAATTAGGCCACTATTTTTTTACTTTCTCGATATCTCTAAAAGCTAGTATATAATTAATACCGGATACTATGATACCGCCACCAATAAAATTACCGATGCCAGATACAACCAAATTATAAAGTATGTCCTTGGCTGTGATCTCAGCACCTAAAAACAGTCCTGCGAATAAGTAATACATATTAGCGACTACGTGCTCCGTTCCACTGAGAGCAAAGACAGCTATTGCAAGCCATAAAGCAGTAATCTTTGCAATTTCTTCTTTGCAGGAATAAGCTAGGCACACACCAGTACAGACAATAATATTACATAGAATGGCACTAGCAAATAACTGGCCTGCTGGCATATGTACCTTATGAAGAGCTTTATCAATTACTAGGTTGATTACAGCTTGATCAAAAATTCCTGATGCATGAGTTAAAAAAGCAACTAATATTGCACCAAGCAGATTAGAAACTACAATTAAAAATAAGATCCTAAATATTTTCTTGAGTTTTGTTCGTCCTGCATAGACTGCAATCATAACCATACAATCACTGGTAAATAGTTCTGCCTGCATTAAGAGAACGGCTATGATTCCTAATGGGAAAACTAATGATCCAAAGAAATTGCCTAAACCAGGGATTAAAATACTTGCTGATAGTTTTAGACTTGCTATTGCTCCTATGGAGATATAGATTCCTGCAAGAATTCCTTGCACAAGTAAGATAATAAAACGCTTATTGGCCTTAAGTTTACTTTGATGAAGTATATATTCTGTTAAAGCCTTGGGTCCTGAATGAGTAGACATAAATAAATCCTTTCTTTATTCCTAGTATTTTTTGATAATGCAGATTTTAAAAACTAATTGTTTTTCTTTTTTCCTAGGGCTGCCAGATAAATGATAAATTCTTCTTCCCCATCTAATTGTAAGAGATTATCGATAGCCTCCTGATCATAAATACCAATGGCACAAACACCCATATCCAAGGATTCACCAGCTAAATAAAGATTCTGGCAAACATGTCCAACATCGATTAATATTTTCTTATGTGCAGACACATCAAATTTCCATTCCGATCGATAAGGTGTCGTACTCCATGCAAAGGTTACAGCAGATTTTTTCGTAAAATGAGGTACAAAAGGCTGATCCAATGAAATTTCATCTAATCTCTTATCAATATCCTCTAATGCAAACATATATAACAACTTATGTTCGATTGGTAGATATCGATAAATTCCTTTCTCTAAACCAGCGACATTCATGATAAATAAATAGGTTTCAAAAGAATGAGTTGCTCCGCTACAAGGAACGGTTCTCAAAGTCAAACCTACTTTATTTGTTCCTGTTATACCTTGAGTTGCCCATAAAAGATAGGATAACTCATCAAGGCTAATGGTTTCCTCACTATAATGCCGAATACTTCTTCTGTCCTTTAAACATTCGTATACGTCCCGTTTTTTCAGAATATCGGAATTTACAGTAGGCAGGCTTATGATTCTGGAATTCGGATCATATGGTTTAACGATATCCGGCTGGGGCAATCCCTTCATTTTATCCGTCTTAATATTCCTTAATTCATTAAAGTTCGATTTCAAGAAGTTTCTCTCAACTTTATATTTTTCCATCTTTATCTCTCCTGTTTTTCTTCCTTAAAGGAATGGATCCGATTGCTGCCTGCTTGTACCCAAAAAATATCCACCAGAATTTCTGGTGGATATATTATATTAGTAATTTACGCCTAAATCAAGTGCAACATCGAATTCTACTGGTTTTTGCTTAAATAGATATTCACCCTTTCGAATGGATGCTAGAACCCTAGCCCGATTTCTTATTACTTCGAATGGACTGTCTCCATCAAGAACAATAAAGTTTGCATCTTTGCCTATATCGAGTCCATATCGATCTTGAATATTTAAGCAACGAGCTCCATTATAGGTAATTAAATCCAAATCCTTTTCGATTTCTGCTGGGGACATGATTTGTGCTAAATGAATTCCATTATCAAGGATATTCATCATATTACCGTTACCCATCGGATACCAAGGATCGTTGATGGAATCTTGTGCAAATGCCACATTGATACCATTTTCCAAGAACTCTTTTACTCTTGTCAAACCACGGCGTTTTGGATAAC
>JAAYQP010000223.1 GCA_012519195.1 Clostridiales bacterium
TATCTGGAGCTTTATCAGGGGCGCGAGGAAGATAGAGATAACCCGTATTTTGCTCCTCTTCTTGCCAGTGATTTATCTAACCAACCGGATACACTGATTATTACTGCTGGTTATGATCCTCTTAGGGATGAAGGGGAAGCATATGGTAAGAAACTACATGATTTTGGCAATAATGTAGAAGTATATCGGATGAAGGATGCCTTACATGGATTTTTCTCATTACCAAAACGCTTTGTCCATGTTAAACGAAGCTATGAATTAATCAACCGCTTCTTAAATATGAAGGACAAGGATACTCAGAATACTTGAGATTTAACATGCAAAAAGGAGAATAAGTGGTATTATGACAAGAAAAAAGCCTGTTCAATGGACAAGATTGGATAATGCAGCTAAAATATTTCCGCCAACCACCAATGAAAAGGATACCAAGGTATTCCGTTTTGTCTGTGAGCTAAAGGAAGAGGTGGATCGAGATATTCTTCAGACTGCAGTAAATAAGACACTTGTTCTTTTTCCTATCTATCGTTCTGTTTTAAGAAGAGGAGTGTTCTGGTATTACTTTGAAAATACAGATTTGATACCGGAGGTTAGGGAGGAATATAAACCACCTTGTAGTTCCTTGTTTAATCCCGGAAGACGTAATCTACTATTTGAAGTAACCTATTATAAACGAAGAATTAATCTAGAGGTGTATCATGCTCTGGCGGATGGAACCGGAGCTCTTGGATTTTTCAAAACCTTACTGTATTACTATATTACGATAAAATATAGAGAGGATTTTAAGGATCAGCTGCCGCAGCTTGATTATGATGCCTCATTCTCCCAGAAGATGGATGATAGCTTTTTGAAGCATTATACGGGAGATAAGAAATGGAAACGGGTAAAATTAACCCGTGCATATCGTATTGCCGGTAGGCGCTCCATTGATAATCGATTGAAAGTAATCGAGGGAGTAATGAGCGTTAAAAAGGTTCTTGCATTATCCCATCATCATAATACAACACTTACCATATACTTAACAGCATTGTTTATCAAAGCGATCTATCATGAAATGCCTGCCCGTGCAAAAAAATATCCAGTCGTTTTATCGGTTCCTGTTAATTTAAGAACCTATTTCCCTTCCGTTACAGCTAGGAATTTTTTTGGAACCATTAATATCAGTTATCATTTCGGCAAAAATAAGGATGATCTGGAGAGTATTATAAAGGAAGTAAAGGAATCCTTCCAAAGGGAGTTAACAGAGGATAATTTGAGAAAACATATGGACCAATTATCAGCGCTTGAACACAATGCATTTACAAGAGTTGTACCACTGGTGATAAAAGATTGGGTACTAAAACTGGCGAATAACATTAATGACAAACAAATCACAGCGACCCTATCCAATGTTGGAAGAATTACAATATGTAAGGAGTTGGCTCCTTATATTCAGCTCTTTAATTGCTTTAATAGTGCAAGAAGGCCCCAGATCAGCATATGCTCTTTTGGAGATAAGTTGGTAGTTAGCTTTGCCTCTCCTTTTGATGGAACGGATATTCAGAAAAATTTTTATCGGATGCTGTCAAAGGAAGGGGTCGAGATTACCATAGCTACGAATATGGTAGATGTAAATTAATGCGGGAAGGTACATCAGGAGGTATGCTATGCAGTATTGCGATCATTGTAAAGTAAGTATCAACGGGACTCACCATGTCTGTCCTCTTTGCGCCGGGATCCTTAAGGAGCAGAATCGCAAGGAGGATACGGTATTTCCACAGATACCAACCATCTATCAGGAATTCAATGTATTTATCCGGATACTTCTGTTGATATCCATAGCTGCAGTTGTTATTAGCTTTGCTATCAATATCATTTTTAATAAGGAATCTCGTTGGTCTGTTATTGTTGCAGCAGGCATAGTATGTATGTGGATCAGCTTATTTTTTATTATCCGAAAGAAAAACAATATTCCCAAGACCATTGTTTGGCAAGTTTGCTTAATCAGTATCCTTTCCGTACTATGGGATGTCTCCATGGGTTGGTATGGATGGTCCATTGAATATGTGATACCGTCTATTTGCGTTGGTGCAATGATTGTCATGGCGGTAGCAGCTAAAATCCTTAAGATCGGGGTAAGAGAATTAATTGTTTATCTGTTTATGGACGGAATTTTTGGCTTTATACCGATTATATTTATTCTATTTGGATGGGTTAAGGTGCTATTTCCATCCGTGATTTGTGTGGCTGTAAGTGCCATAAACCTATCAGCCCTAATTCTATTTGAGGGGGATAATATGAAAGCGGAGTTAAATAAGAGGATGCATATCTAAAATTTGCATAAATAAAAATGTATAAATCAAATGATGCATAAATAAGAATGCATAAATAAATGGTGCATCAATAAAGATGGATAAATAAATAGGTGTATAAATAAGAATGCATAAATTAAATAGTGCTTAAATAAAAATATGCATGGTTAAAAATAGGATCAAATAAAAGATAATAAAATAAATCTGCTCAAATAAAATATACGAATATGTTCCATGTATGCATTTAAAAATAGTATGATAAGGGGTATAGACTATGAGTACATTTTCATTAAAAATGTTAGCGATTATTACCATGTTGATCGATCATATTGGGGTAGTATTTATTCCTGGGAATACAATTTTGTATACCATCTTTCGTTCGATTGGAAGATTGGCATTTCCAATCTTTATATTCCTGCTAATAGAAGGCTTTCATCATACTAGAAATGTCAATAAATACTTAACAAGATTGGGCATCTTTGCCCTAATATCAGAGATACCCTTTGATCTTGCCTTTTATCATGCTTCTTATCGGAATGCAGATTTCCTCTATGAGATAAAGAATGGCGCTTACAGTACAATTCTAAGTAGGGTGATGAATCATCAAAATGTTTTTTTTACCTTATTTTTGGGTTTGTTGCTGATTTCGCTGATGAGCCAGATTGAAAAGAAATTTTCAGGTCAAATTATTTTTATTAATCTTACCTATGCAATCCTTACGGTCATTTTCTGTATTTTTGCAATACTTTTAAGAACGGACTATCATATAGCTGGCATTCTATTAATCGTAGCATTTTATATATTCCGAGGTAGGAAACTTATGCTTACTATCTCTCTATTAATCATTACCGGAATGTTATTAGGAGGGATAAGTATATTAGCAACCTTATCAATATTAATTATTTCCCTCTATAACGGAAAAAAGGGTAAAGATATAAAATATTTCTTTTATATCTTTTACCCCGCCCATCTTTTGATATTATTTTTGCTGGATCTAATTATTTAATATCATAGTTGGTTCCGTCATCGGTAAATCGATTCGTTAATCGTGCATCAAAGCTTGCATCTTCCTCGAATTGTTCTGGTTTCTCGGGGAAGTAAAATCTTATGTCGTAGTCTGTGATTCTGTTGGAAGTAGGAAATCGATAATAAGTTTTTTTTGTTGAAGGCTCAAAATACATGATTACAATCCTCCTGGATGATAAGAGTATTATAATATTTAAAGTAGGAATACATTATGTTACTATTGTTCGTTATTCGAGAAAATATATACTAGAAAATTAAAAGCAAATTAGTACAAACATTGAAATAAAAAAATAATTTTTGTACCATTATGTTTTTATAAGAGATATAGGGTATTTAATAAAAATATTCTTGGAAAATAAATTGATTAGCAAAATGTCTTATGAAAAAGAAGAGGAGATTATTCTATGATTTCACTTAAAATACCTGAGGTTAAGATTTTCATGGCAAAATTATTAATGCAAGAGGTTTTTGATTCATTCCTTCTTCGAGACATGGAGCTTATAACTTTTACGAATTTCAAGATATCCGGACAATTTTATGATGATTTTTTTTCACAGGAAGAACTGGAACAAAGGGGAGAGAATCGTGATACGCTTTGGAGTGATGTTAGAGCAATTGCATTTTCCATGATCCGGGGAAATAAAACTCCCTTGTCTTTCAAAATTGTATTTCAGTTGCCTATGGAATCGTCCATAAAATTAGTTCAAAGGCTTGCTGGACGAATCCGTCCGGAGGATGTTGGAGGCCTTTATTTGAATATTCGTTTTGAAAAGGGGGAGCTTCATATTATAACTGGAACAGCCATAAAAACCTTTACCTTGGATAAAACCCTTGAGCAAGAATGGGATAAAGAGGTTAAGGATTTCTTACACAGGCAGGGAATCTTATTCGAAGAGTAAAATTCATATATTGTTAGCACTCGTTCTAAATGAGTGCTAATTTTTCTTGACAATTGCATATAACAATATTATCATATCATTTGAGGGAAATTTAATACAAGAACCAAGGTGGCAGGCAGAGGGAATGATAAACTGCACCATCTTTATCATTATAATATCAGATAAAAGGAGTGTTTCTATGAGTACAGAAAGAGGTAATTTATCAATTAATTCTGAGAACATATTTCCGATCATTAAGAAATGGTTGTATTCTGACCATGATATTTTTGTGAGAGAACTGGTTTCTAATGGCTGTGATGCAATAACCAAACTGAAAAAACTAGAGATTATGGGGGAAGCTGAGCTTCCGGATGATAACTATTTTAAAATCACAGTTACAGTTAACCCTGAAGAGAAGACGATAAAGTTCTCAGATAATGGTATTGGTATGACTGCTGAAGAAGTAAAGGAATATATTAACCAAATCGCTTTTTCAGGTGCTCAGAAATTCCTGGAGCAGTATAAGGATAAAACCAATGAGGATCAGATCATCGGACACTTTGGCTTAGGCTTCTATTCTGCTTTCATGGTTGCAGATAAGGTCACAATTGATACCTTATCATATAAAAAAGATGCTGTTTCTGTTCACTGGGTATCAGAAGGCGGCACTGAATTTGAGATGAGTGAGGGTACAAAAACAGATCGAGGAACCGATATCACTCTCTACTTAAATGATGAAAGCTATGAATTCTCAAATGAATATCGTGTTAGGGAAGTCATTGAAAAATATTGCTCCTTCATGCCTGTTGAGATCTATTTTGTAAATGCTAATGATCCGATTGAAGATAATAAAGAAGAAGATAAGGTAATCGAGGCTTCTGTAGATCAGGATGGCAAAGCAACAGAGGAGAGCAAAGCTGAGGATAAGAAAGAGGAGAAGGAAGAAAAGAAACCTCAGCCAATCAATGATACCAATCCTCTATGGATGAAGCATCCAAATGACTGTACAGAGGAGGAGTACAAGGAATTTTATCGCAAGGTTTTCCATGATTTTAAGGAGCCATTGTTCTGGATCCACCTGAATATGGATTATCCATTTAACCTAAAAGGTATTCTGTATTTTCCGAAGATTAATACAGAATATGATTCCCTTGAAGGTGTTATAAAGTTGTATAGCAATCAAGTATTTATCGCAGATAATATTAAGGAAGTAATCCCTGAGTTCTTAATGCTCCTAAAAGGCGTTATCGACTGTCCAGATCTGCCTCTTAATGTATCTAGAAGTGCTTTGCAAAATGATGGATTTGTTAAGAAGATTTCAGACTATATTACCAAGAAGGTGGCAGACAAGCTTACCGGTATGTATAAGGTGGAAAGAGAAAACTACGAAAAATTCTGGGATGACATCAGTCCTTTCATTAAGTTCGGTTGTCTGAAAGATGATAAATTCAGAGAGAAGATGAAAGATTTTATTATCTATAAAAATCTTGAAGGCAAGTACATCACGCTCACGGAATATGTGGATAAGGCAAAGGCAGATAAGGAAGGATCCGAGGATAAGAATTCTACTGAAAAAGCGGAAGATAAGACCACGGAAAAGTCTGCTCAAGAGAATAAGACTGAGGATAAAGTGGAGAATGACGATGATCAGGCAGATACCAAGGAAGATAAGAAGACAATCGTCTACTATGTAACTGACGAGAAGCAGCAGAGTCAGTATATCAATATGTTTAAGGAAGCTGGTATCGATGCATTTATATTAACCCATAATATTGATCAACCATTCATCACGCAACTGGAATATCATAATCAGGAAATTAAATTCCAGAGAATCGATGCGGATCTTACCGATAGCTTTAAAGAAGAAACCAAGAAGAAGGATCAGAAGACCTTAAAGAAGAATACGGAAGATATGACGAAACTCTTTAGAAAGGTTCTTGGCAAGGATAAGCTGGAGGTTAAGGTTGAGAAGTTAAGGAATGAAAAGATATCCTCCGTCATTACTCTGTCTGAGGAAAGACGTAGAATGCAGGATATGTTCCGTATGTATAATATGCAGGGTATGGATCCAAATATGTTTGGCTCCAACGAAACACTAGTACTGAATGCCAATAATAAATTGGTACAGTATATCATGGAACATGAAAAATCAGAACATACCCCGATGATCTGCGAACAGCTTTATGATTTGGCGATGCTTAGCCATAAACCGCTAGAGTCGGAAGCAATGACGAAATTTATACAACGAAGCAACGAGATCATGCTACTTCTAGCAAAATAAAATTTAATAATGGATAACTAGGTAAAGGATTAGTAAAAGAGGCTGCCATTTGTGATCTATAAATTAACTTATGATTAATTAGATCATAAATGGCAGCTTTGATTCATGACAAGTGAATTGGTTGCCAATTCATCTTGTTTATAGAATTTTCAAATTTTTATTGCAATCTATGTGATTTATGTTATGATATAGTAATAAATACTACGTGAGATGGCATACATAATTTACCATATAATAATGATTACAATATGAAGGTATAATATAATTAAATCTTTAGATAATTATATTAGATTTTTCATCTATTTAGGAGGATGATAGTATGACATATAGAATTATCGGAGATAGCTGTACTGATTTGCCAAAATCTTTAAGAGAAGATCCGCATTTTAAATTAGTTCCACTTACTTTAATGGTGGAAGATCAGCAGATAAGAGATGATGAGAATTTTAATCTTCAGCAATTTCTTAAACAGATGAATGCTAGTCCCAAATGTCCGAAGTCCGCTTGTCCCTCTCCAGATGACTATGCGAAGGAATTTGAGTTTGATGGTGATGTTTATGTAGTAACATTATCATCTGCTTTGAGCGGTTCCTATAATAGTGCAGAGCTTGGGAAACGACTATATCTGGAGGAGAATCCGGGTAAGAATATTGGAATCATCGATTCCCGGTCCGCTTCAGTAGGGCAGACGTTACTGGCATTGAAGCTGAAGGAATTTGTGGAGCAAAAGCTTCCCTTCTAAGAGGTTATGAAGAAAATCAATGATTTTCGTGATAATATGAAGACAAAGTTTGTACTAGAGAGTTTGGATACGCTTCGGAAGAATGGACGTTTATCTAGCATCCAGGCGATTATCATTAACACCTTAAATATTAAACCCGTGATGGGCAGTACATCGGAAGGAACCATCTATAAACTGGACCAGGCAAGGGGAATTGTGCGCGCATTAATCTCCATGGCGAAATCAATTGAAAAAGATGTGATTAAGCCTCAGGAACGTATTCTTGCAATCGCCCATTGCAATTGCTATGAGAGGGCAGTATTTATTAAAGATGAAATATTAAAGAGGGTTCCCTTTAAGGACTATCTAATTGTAGAAACGGCAGGGGTAAGCTCCATGTATGCGAACGAAGGCGGTATTATAGCTGCGTATTAAAAGAATTTTTGTTATAGATATATTTTAATAATAAGCATAATCTAATACCAAAGATAGTAAAACATGGTTTAATGGGATGAATAATCTCTGATAAACCATGTTTTTTCTATCTATATATAGTAATTATATGGATTGGAAACAGTTTTCAGCCACAAACAAATTAAAATCGGATTACGATTTTTTATATAATTGTTTAATAACGCAGGAAAAAGTTATTTCGGCATTTTTTCCTGCGTTTTTACTTGAAACATAAGGGAAAAAGTTCGAAAATATAGTTGACATTTCCGTTCTTTTGTTAGATAATATTTATTGCGGTGCTTTTCTAGAAAGGCTATATTGAAAGCACAAATAGAACTTCGAGGCGTGGCTCAGTTTGGTAGAGCGCTGCGTTCGGGACGCAGAGGCCGTGGGTTCGAGTCCCGTCGCCTCGACTCAAATTAAATTCTGATAGAATAATGTATATGACCTATAAGTTTTTTATGGATAAAACTTATAGGTTTAACAAATTATGCTGGAATAGCTCAGTCGGTAGAGCACTTCACTCGTAATGAAGGGGTCGTCGGTTCAAGTCCGATTTCCAGCTTGTTTGAAAATATAGTCAAATCAAAAACTCATCCAAGTACATCTACTAGGATGAGTTTTTTACATTCGTTAAGTTTTAATTAATCTATCTTTTTTCTCCCATAAAGCAGAGACCTATGGCACCTGGGCCGGAATGGGAACCAATACTTGGACTTACATAATTAATGATGATCTGCTTGTGGGGTAACTTCTCTTTTATCAGATCAGCTAGATACTGTGCATCTTCTAAAGCATCACCATGGGCAATACAGATAATATCAGGTTCATCTTTATATTTCCCCATACTATCAATCATATCGTTACAAATTGTGCATAAAGATTTTTTTCTGCCGCGAGCTGTGGATAAAGGAACCAGATGCCCCTCGTGATCGATATGTAATATAGGTTTTATATTAATCATGGAACCAACAATCGCTGTTGTCTTAGAAATTCGACCACCACGATGAAGATGACCAAGATCATTTACAGTAAATCGTACACAAAATTCCATCCTATGTTCTTCTAGCCATGCGGCTACTTCTTCTATGGTCTTACCTTCTTCCTTAAGCTGAACGGCTTTCATTACTGCAAGACCTTCTCCCATGGAAGCATTTAAGGTATCAAATACAATTATTTTAGCATCGGGATATTCTTCGCATATTTCAGCTGCTCCGGTAACCACATTACTACAGCCACCGCTTAAGGCGGAAGAGAAGCTGATATGAAGGATGTCATAACCTTGTTCTATGTAATTTCTGAAAGTGTTATGGATTACTGCAGGATTACTGGCCATGGTAGTTGGCATTTTGCCCTGCCTCATGCGATCATAAAAATCCTTTGGAGTTAGATTGACTTCATCTCCATAGGTCACTCCATCAATATCATAATAATGTGGAATAATTCCAATATTCTTTTCTTTTATATATTCATCTAACAAGTCAGAATTAGAATCTGCGGTAATCACAAAATCTTTCATTCATTTCCCTCCATGCAATAATTATAATTCTATTCTACTAGAAGATAATACTTTAGGCAATAAGATTATAAGAAAAGGTTTATAGAATTTTTATAAAGAATTTATAAATTGCTGTTACTTATTAAAAAATTCTTAGTTAAAAATTAGAACTTATAAAATCTATAGTTGGCATTATAGGAGAGGGGCAGATAGAAAACTGGCCAGCAATAGATCGAACTTATAAAAGGATCCTTTGCTTTGTAACAATGAAATAGGCTGACATCCAATCGATTTATGGAGTCAGCCTTAATCATAACTATGATGATATTTACTTAGTATTTGCTAAATTTTTTCTCGAAATAACCTAGCAATTTATATAACCCAGTTGCTACTCCGCATAGAACAACGATGGATAGGATTACCCAGTCTAGTTTAAATACCTGGCTACCATAAATTATCAAGTAACCCAACCCTGCTTTCGCTGCAAGAAATTCACCTATGATAACACCGACAAGGGAAAGGCCAATATTTACCTTCATTAGGCTAATGATCGATGGGATATTTGCAGGAATGATTACTTTGATAAGAACATCCTTTTTATTACCTCCCAGAGTATAGATGAGTTTAATTTTATCTTATTCAACGGCTTTAAAATCAGAATATAGGGTAATAATGCTACCAAAGACTGCTACAGAAATGGCTGCTACTATGATCGTTTTCATATTATTTCCCAGCCATACAATAAAAACCGGTGCCAATGCTGATTTGGGTAGTGAGTTTAGAACAATTAAATAGGGCTCTAATATTTTCGAAATACTATCATTCCACCATAGGATAATTGCAGCTACTAGTCCAATGGCATTGACAAGGAAAAAGCTGACCAGTGTTTCAAATAATGTAATCCCAATATGATAAAATAACTGTCCATTGGATGCCATCTCGATAAATGTCTTAACAACGATGGATGGACTTGAAAATATAAAGGAATCGACAATATCCAATTGGGTGGTGATCTCCCAAAGTGCTATGAAACCTACTAATATAATAATCTGGTAGATTCTGATCTTCTTTTTTTGCAACCAATATTTTCTGATATAGGCTCGTTGAGCATCGGAAATAGTTAAGTCTTCACTTACTACCTTTTTACTTTTCCTGCTCATGATGATTTAGCTCCTTCCATATTTGATTAAAATAATCCCGAAACTCAGGAGCACTTCTCGTGGCGAAAGGAGTTCGATTTTCTATTGTAAAATTAATATCAAAAGTCTTTACAACTGTTCCCGGTCTTGATGAAAGCACGATTACACGGTCGGCCATACTAATTGCTTCTGAAATATCATGGGTAATCAGTATGGCAGTTTTTTTCTCCTTACGAATAATACCCCAGATATCATCAGCCACTTCTAATCTAGTCTGGTAATCCAGAGCAGAAAATGGTTCATCCAAGAGTAAAATATCCGGTTCTAGTAATAGGGTACGGATTAATGCTGCCCTCTGACGCATTCCACCAGATAATTCAGAAGGGTAGGAATTTTTAAATGTGATCAAACCGTAGGTATTTAATAAATCATTTATTTGAATATAACTATTTTCCGTCAGCTTATGCTGTATTTCTAATCCAAGCGTAACATTTTTCAGGGTATTACGCCAATCCAGGAGGTGATCTTTTTGTAACATATATCCGATATTTTTGCCTGAGGATTTGATGTCCTTGCCATTGATATATATGAAACCACTACTGGGTGTGAGTAAGCCTGCAATTAGAGAAAGTAACGTGGATTTTCCGCAGCCGCTTGGCCCGACGATACTTATAAATTCACCGTCCATAACGTTAAAAGAAACATCGAGTAAGGCCGGTGTTTCTCCTTCGAGGCTATGATAGGTGTAACTGATATGATCGATTTTAAGTAATTCGCCCATATTGTTCCTCCATTTTTGCTTATACAGTATTATATGAAGGGAGAAATGATGCGTTACACAAGATATGGGCATGAGATTACAAGAAATTGCAGTAGAAGAGGAATTTCGCCGACTAACTTGAATTTTGTTATTCAATCTAGGTATATAAGGAATTTTGAAAATTATATATATTATAGATAATAAGAAAAAGGGTAATGTGTATACTATCAGAACAAGTGTTTGAAAAAAAGAATTGACTTTTGTATAGGGATTAGATAAAATATTCAATAGAACAAGTGTTTGGATTTGGAGGACGGATTATGATTTTTCAGGAGGATATGACCATACAAAGAAAACTAGAAATCCTATCAGATGCTGCAAAATATGATGTAGCATGTACCTCTAGTGGAGTTGACCGTAAGGGGAATGGATCCGGAATGGGCAATAGTTTGGCCTGTGGAATCTGCCATACTTTCTCAGCGGATGGAAGATGCATATCTCTTCTTAAAATATTATTTACCAATGAATGTATCTTTGATTGCAAGTATTGTATCAACCGTTCTTCGAATGATATTGTCCGGGCGTCTTTTACACCCCAGGAGGTATGTGAACTGACAATGGAATTCTATCGTAGGAACTATATTGAAGGGCTGTTTTTAAGTTCTGGAATTCTTGTTAGCCCAAACCATACGATGGAGCTTCTATTACAAACGCTGGTATTACTCAGGGAGAAGCATCATTTTAATGGTTACATTCATTGTAAAGCAATCCCTGGTGCAGATCCAGTTCTTATTGAAATGCTCGGCTGGTATGCAGACCGTATGAGTGTTAACCTAGAACTGCCGACGGCCGATAGCCTGAGGGAATTAGCGCCACATAAGAAGCGCAAGAATATCTTGAAACCCATACGACAGATACAGTTGCGAAGGGAGAATGAGAAAGAGTACCTTGGGCTACCGAACAAACAGATTTTACTGGGTAAGTCGGATATAATCGATTCGGATATGAAGGAAGTTATTTCGGCAAATACAAGTTTGCAGCTCTACCAGAGTACACCAAAGATGAAACGTCGCTTTGTTCCTGCTGGGCAAAGTACACAGATGATCATTGGGGCAACGAAAGAAAGTGATTACCAGATTATGTCCGTGGCGGAAGCCTTATATAAAAATTTTAATTTAAAAAGAGTATTTTTCTCGGCATTCATGAATGTGAATCAGGACAATCGATTACCTTCGACAGAAGAGGGGCCACCACTTTTAAGAGAACATAGACTTTATCAGGCAGATTGGCTAATCCGGTTCTATGGTTTTCAGACAAAGGAATTACTTAGTGAAGAGAAGCCTTATTTTAATGTGCTACTTGACCCGAAATGCGATTGGGCTCTGCGACATCTGGAGATGTTCCCGGTAGAAGTTAATAAGGCCGACTATTATACCCTGCTTAAGGTTCCGGGAATTGGCACAAATTCCGTTCGAAAAATTATGATGGCCAGGAAGAATGCAAGTCTTGATTTTGCGGATTTAAAGCGAATGGGGGTTGTTTTGAAAAGGGCAGTCTATTTTATTACTTGCAAAGGAAGAATGATGTATCCAATGCGATTAGACGAAGATACAATAACCAGACAGCTTTTATCTGACAAAAAGCAATTGCCTCATGGGGTGGATCAAAGTATAACCTATAAGCAATTAACTTTATTCGATGATTTTAATCTTAATTTTAATGTTAATTAATTTTTTGTTCAAACAATTCATAGGAAGGTTATTCAAGATGAAAGTACAAAGAATTTATCTTTGTGAAAATAGTATAGAAGGAATTTTTACAGCAATTTATCAGGCTTGGAGTTCAAGATATGGACATGCTAATATTAAAATACAAGAAAAAAATGATATGGGTCTTTATTCCAATTTTGAACTTTTCTCTGAATATTTTATGGTCGAAACGGATCTTACATTAGTGACTAAAGTATCACGCTCCATCAAAGAAAAGATCTCAGATGAAGCCTATCAGATGGTTTATAGAGTCGGAATTTCCAATTATAAAGGGAAAGCTGATTTGATCTATCGCTTTTTAATCTTTGGATTTTCCGTGGGTCCTAAGATCCTCGGTCATTTAAGTAATGAAATTGTCGGACAGATCTATAAAATTAATCGATATGTAAGTAATGAGGTGCATCATATGCATGGTTTCATCCGTTTTTCTGAGCAGGAGAACAGGATACTTGTTTCTGTAATACATCCTAAAAATAATATTCTTGCACTGATAGCACCGCATTTTGCAGATCGATTACCAGAGGAGCGATTTATCATTATCGATGGTAATCGTAAGATCGCTGTATTGCATCTTCCTGGTAAGTCATGGGTATTAATTGGGCTTCCCAATTATTCAGAAGCTTCTTATTACCAATATTCTTCGAAAGAGGAAGAATACCAGGATCTTTGGAAAGCATTTTTTGAAAATATTGCGATAAAAGAGCGGACGAACTTTAATTTGCAAAGGAATAATCTCCCACTTCGCTTTCGCAAAGATATGACAGAATTTCAATCTTAACTTTAAGCTAAACTTCAATCTTATTTTCAACCTCAAATTTTGATTTAAATGAGAGCATACGACCATGGATATTAATTCTACAGGTTTACTTAGGTGTATAAATCAAGGTAACCGTGAGATACTAACCAAGTAAAGTGAAATAATATTATAGGAGGAGTATTCATGAAGAAGAAATTAAGTTTAGTGTTAGCTTTATGCTGTATTGCTTTATTTGCTTTTACCGCATGTGCTCGGGATGATGGTTTAAATAATTCAGCAACAGAAGAAGATGAAAAAGTAGGAGATAATGACACAACCAATGGAACAACAAATGGAACAACTAACGGAACAACAAATGGAACAACTAACGGCACAACGAATGGAACTACCAACGGAACAACAAATGGTACCAACAATGGTACGACGAATGGTGGAACCACAAACGGTACGACAAATGGCGGAACCACGAATGGTACGACAAATAACGGAACCACGAATGGAACAACGAATGGAACCACCAACGGGACAACAACTGGAGACTGATAGGCAAATTTTAAAGCAGGGAAAAAGAGCATCCCTGCTTTTGAATTGATTGATTATTTAGCTTTTTTCTATTGATGAAGGGAATTAGCACAATCCTTACATATTCCGGTTATTTGTATTTGATGCTCTTTTATAATAAATCCCTTCTCTTCCATAGCACATTCAATTTCATGAATTGGACAGTTCGGTAGGTCATATACCTTTTTACAGTCATCACATATAATAAAATGTCTATGCTCATTGCGATTTGCTTTAATGCGATAAAAAATTTCAGAATCATTAAAATAATATTTATCGATTAAATTTTGATTTAGTAAGGCATCGATATTTCGATATATGGTAGATTTTGCAATTCTGGGAAGTTCTATAACTACCCTAGAATAGATTTCATTAATTGACAATGGTCTTTCGGAATCCTTAAGGATTGCTAAAATAAGTTGTTTTTGTTTTGTATTTCTTTGATTCTCCATGCCATACTCCTTTTACAAGTTGAATCATTCCTTGCTTCCTTTGTTAGTTCATAAATTAGGAATAGTATACATCTTTTTTGGCGGCCTTTCAACCCTAGTCCAACTTAATTAAAGAGTACGGATTGTATGTAATCTTTAATTATGGTACACTCTATAACTAGAAATAGCGGATAGTGAAAAATCCGCTACTCTACACTTAGTATTTTTTCAAATATGAGGCCTGCTAAAAACCAGGCAGGAGCATAATCTAATCGGATGACCCCTTTGTAGTTAAATTTTGCTTTACTATAATCCCAAGGACATGCATTATATTTCTTTAATAGAATGCCTGAGACATATTCTGCTGAATAGATTAGAATTGCATAAATGCCACCTCGGAGCAGTGTGTTCCTACTCTTTAAACGTTTACAGAGAGGGGATAAACAAGCGGCCATACCATAGATAGGAAACATCCAAACAGAAGTATGACAGGATAATTTTTTGTCCTTTCTACTTTTGATGGAAGCTAGTCCGGTCCAAAGGCATTCAAGGCACCAGCCACAGAATCCACAGGTAATAAAATTACTGGCAAAATTCTTTTTCATTTAAATTTTGGCTAGAACCGAACTGGTTCGTTACCATTTACTCCTTTCTTAAAAATAATAGATCAGTACTAGCGTAACTTTGCTATTAGTTGATTTTAAAGAACATATACAAATAGTATCTTCGTAATGAATTTTAATATACAAATAAAGGTTAGTAAGAGACTGACATAATTTGGTCCTCGAAAATCGAAAGGAAGAAACCATGGAAATAGAACGCAAATATAAAGTTTTGGAAATACCAAGCAATTTAGAACAAAATGAGAGATTGATCATTGAACAAGGCTACCTGTGTAATAATCCTGTACTTCGTATCAGAAAAAGCAACAGTAATTATTATTTGACCTATAAATCAAAAACAGATACTAAAGTTCAGCAGGAAGGCTCTGCTATTATTAATAATGAAACGGAACTACCGTTAACAGAAGAAGCATATTTGATTTTAAAGAAAAAGATAGAAGGAAATGTGATTTATAAGACTAGATATCGAATCCCTTTGTGGGAGGGACTTATTGCTGAATTAGATGTATTTGGGGGTGCTCTAAGTGGCTTAATTATGGCAGAAGTGGAATTTCCAGATGAAAAATCTGCAAATGATTTTGTTCCACCATCTTGGTTTGGAAAAGAGCTGTCTGCGGATCAGCGTTTTTCCAATTACTATCTATCCCAATTATCTTCAATTGATGACTTGCATCAAAATAAAAATGATTAACAAAATTCCGGAGAAGATTCCCATGGATATGATAATTTCATTTTCACATACTATAAATGTACCGAATTCTTTGAAAAATTTAAGTAGTCTAGTTTAACAAGAGCAAATTTATAGGTATGGAGGAGATGAACGATGCCTAAGGATAGTCAACCGGATAACAAAAGAGCAAGAATGAAAAAGGCCAATGGGCAGACACCGATTACCAGAGAAAATATGAATCAGAATAAGAATGCAAAGAAAAAATCCATAAAGCATAATGATGTTTAAATAAGTTGTCATAGGTATAGAATGACAAGCTGTTAGAGTTTTATAGTGACGTTCATGTACTAGAATGGAGGTTATTATGGCGAAAGCAGGCATGAGAAGACCAGATCCAAGAAAACCCCATGGGACGGAAGGTAGACAAAAAATGAATATCCCGAAAAATATAGTGGAACCAGTTCCCGAGATTCAGGGAAAAGCAAAATCAGGTAAGAAAAAGGCGAATCCTATGTAGTGTAAAGGAAAACTATGATTGATAAAGAGAATGAAGTTTTTGAAAAGATTACGGATCATCTAATCAGGGATGAGTTTCCTTCCAAATACCTAAATCAAGAGTCCATGGAGCCCTTGTTTCAAGAATATCCTTTAAGCTTATTATTAAAATTAAAAAAAACAGAGCAATCCAAAAAATATCATCCAGAGGGGAATGTCTGGAACCATACAATGATGGTGGTTGATCAAGCGGCAAAAGTGAAACATCGCAGTAGCGACGAAAGAGCATTTATGTGGGCGGCATTATTACATGATATTGGAAAGCCGGGTACGACAAGAGTCAGGAAAGGACGTATCACTTCCTATGATCACGATAAGGTAGGAGCTAAAATAAGTTCAGATTTCTTAAGGGTCTATACAAGGGATGAAGATTTTATCAAAAGAGTATGTGCCTTGGTAAGGTATCATATGCATATGTTATATGTTCTTAAAGAACTTCCTTTTGGTGACATAATGAATTTGTTAAAGGAAGTGGATATTCAAGATATTGCTTTACTGAGTTTGTGTGACAGACTGGGACGTACCGGTGCTGATTTAGCATTAGAAGAGGAAAGTTATCGAACTTATCTGAAAAAATTGGAGGAAGCAAAGGCAAAAGTACTACAATTAAATACATTCTAAAATTTTGGCTTTAATTTATATATTGTATGTTTATACAAAAAAACGTATAAATACAACATGAATTGAGATGTGTTTTGTTTGTTATAACATATAATAAAATATAAATTAGAGCCTTGTTTCTTACATAAATCAAGGATTACTAAAAGGAATGCGTATTTTTCGGCGAAATGTGCCAAAAAAGTTGTAATAAAGTGCGAGATCGAAAAATATACTGGATTTTTTATATAATCTAATTTATAATAAAAAATATCGTTTTTTTATTACCTATATTGGTAACTTTGTAATAAGAAAGAGGATTTAAGTCAATGGAAGACAATTATAAATATACGATTATGAATAAAGAGAAACTGGCAGATTCTATTTATTTAATGGATATTAAGGCTCCTAGGGTGTCTAGGAACTGCTACCCTGGACAGTTCATCATCCTAAAGATGGATGAGAAGGGTGAAAGAATACCTCTAACAATTTGCGACTATAATAGAGAAGCAGGAACAGTAACAATCGTATTTCAGGCGATCGGATCTTCGACTAAGCGCATGGCGGAATATGAGATTGGAGATGCATTTCAAGATTTTACTGGCCCTCTGGGACATCGATCAGTGCTGATTGATATGCCTAAGGAAGAACTTTCTGATAAGAAAGTACTTTTTGTAGCAGGTGGAGTTGGAGCCGCACCGGTATATCCACAGGTTAAATGGATGAAAGAGAATGGCTATCATGTAGATTGTATGATTGGAGCTAGAAGTAAGAATTACATTATCCTTGAGGAGAGGATAAAGAAATATGCGGCTAATGTATATGTATGCACGGATGATGGATCCTATGGTTTCAATGGAAATGTATGTGACTGTATTAAGGATTTAATTCATAATCAGGGCAAGCAATACGACATCATCGTGGCGATTGGCCCGATGATTATGATGAAGTTTGTTTGTATTCTTACGAAAGAGCTAGGGATAAAAACAATTGTTAGTATGAATCCGGTCATGGTGGATGGCACTGGCATGTGTGGAGCCTGTAGGCTCACGGTAGGTGACGAGATAAAATTCGCCTGCGTAGATGGACCTGAGTTTGATGGTCATTTGGTCAATTTTGACGAAGCAATAAAGCGATCCCAAATGTATAAAACTGAAGAGGGTAAGGCAATACTCCGACAAAATGAAAGAGATACCCATCATCATCCAGGTTGTGAGTGCCATGAGAGATAGAGCTCGACTAGGATAAAAGATACATCTGGAATCAAGGAGGAACAATATTGGACGTTTTAAAGAGAGTTCCCGTAAGGGAACAGGATCCTAAAGTTCGGGCAAGGAATTTTGATGAGGTATGCCTGGGCTATAACTTGGAAGAAGCGATACAGGAAGGGGCCCGCTGCCTGCAATGTAAAAAACCAAAATGCGTGGCAGGGTGCCCTGTTTCAATAAATATACCAGAATTTATTAAAGAACTTTGTAAGGGTGATGTGGAGGCAGCTTTTAATGTAATTAGTGAATATTCAGCGCTTCCTGCTGTATGCGGTAGGGTCTGCCCGCAGGAGACCCAATGTGAGCAAAGATGTATCCGTGGAATCAAGGGAGATCCCGTTTCCATTGGGAAGTTGGAACGTTTTGTGGCAGACTGGGCTAGAGAAAATGGGATGAAACCGGCAAAACCGAAGAAAACGAATGGACGCAAGGTTGCTATAATAGGCGCTGGCCCTTCCGGCCTTACCTGTGCTGGCGACCTAGCTAAGATGGGTTATGAAGTTACAATTTTTGAAGCTCTTCATGAACCTGGGGGAGTTTTGGTATATGGAATTCCAGAATTTAGATTACCTAAGGAAACCGTTGTAAAGGCTGAAATTGAAAACGTAAAGGCATTGGGTGTAAAGATTGAAACCAATGTTATTATAGGGAGATCAATTACCATAGATGAACTTATGGAAGATGAGGGCTTTGAAGCGGTATATATCGCCTCAGGGGCTGGACTTCCAAAGTTTATGGGGATTCCGGGGGAGAATGCCAATGGTGTATTTTCAGCCAATGAGTATCTTACCAGAAGTAACCTTATGAAAGCCTTTGATGCTAGTTATGACACACCGATTATAGCAGGTAAAAAAGTTGCGGTTATTGGTGGTGGAAATGTTGCAATGGATGCCGCCAGAACAGCACTTCGATTAGGAGCAGACGTTACCATCGTCTATCGAAGAAGTGAGGAAGAGTTACCTGCAAGAGTGGAAGAGGTGCATCATGCCAAAGAGGAAGGTGTGAAATTCAGACTATTGACGAATCCTAAGGAAATCCTTGTGAATGATAGTGGCTGGGTCAGTGGCATGCGATGTATAGAGATGGAACTGGGTGAGCCTGATTCTTCTGGAAGAAGAAAGCCGATTGAAAAGGCTGGATCTGAATTTGTAATTGAACTGGATACTGTTATCATGGCATTGGGAACGAGTCCGAATCCCCTGATTTCTTCTACAACGGAAGGTTTAGTAACGAATAAATATAGATGTATTGTAGCGAATGAAGACGATGGTAGCACATCGAAGGAAGGGGTATTTGCCGGAGGCGATGCAGTAACCGGTGCAGCAACCGTAATTCTAGCAATGGGGGCTGGTAAAGCGGCTGCGAAGGGAATTGATCAGTATTTGCAATCCAAATAGATAACATATATGCTGGGGAATACATTGGAGGACTTATGGGATATTATGTGATAAACCGAACAATCGGAATAGCCTTGATTATTACGGCATCTGCAGTATTTTTCCAGCTTATTTTCCTGATTGTTCGCCTAAATAAGATAAAACAAGCAAAGTTTCTTCTAGAAGAAGAGAAGCAAAGACTCTTGGAAAGTAACCAGGCGAAAGAAGCAGCATATGAAGCTGCCAAGGATTCCCTTAGGGAACTATCGATTCGATATGAAGAACTGAATAAGAATAAAGAGAATATGAAAAGGTTAGCATATACCGATTATCTAACGGAATTACCGAATCGTATTGCATTTACTGAAATGTTGGATCATGTAATGCTTACCCTTCGTAATGAAGAAATTATAGCCATCATGGATATTGATATTGATAATTTTAAGAATATCAATGATATACAAGGCCATTCCTATGGGGATGAACTTTTAATTGACGTAAGCTATCGATTGAAGCAAGTATTGGATGAAAATGATTTTCTTGCGAGAATCGGTGGTGATGAGTTTGCTGTTTTGACCCAGAATTTAACGGATATGGCAGCTTTAGAAGATAAAATTAAAAAAATCAGGAATGTATTTAGTTTCCCTTTTGTTTTATCTACGAAGGAATATTTTATCACGGTCAGCATTGGAATAGCATTTGCTCCAAAGGATGGGAAGACTTCCCAAGTATTAATGAAAAACGGTGATGCAGCAATGTATGTTGCTAAGGAAAATGGCAAGAACACTTATGCATACTTTGATCCTTCCCTGAATCAAAAGCTGACGGAGAAAATCGAAATTCAATCAGAACTACGGAAAGCGATTGAAAGAAATGAATTTGAATTATACTATCAACCTCAGATGGACATAAAAAATAA
>JAAYQP010000224.1 GCA_012519195.1 Clostridiales bacterium
ACTATTTTTTCTGACTGTATTACTAACCACATATGCGGAAACCGCATCTAAAGTATCTGTAACACTGATACGATATCTAGTTGCTGTTCCATGACTATTTGAAGCTTCCGCCTCGTAATTACCAGATGTCCCACCAGATACAATAGTTGCCAATGTTTCATATGGGGACGTCCATCTCCTCTAACCTATCTTCTCTTAACTTTTTAAGATTCTTTTGTCTCTTTTCTTCTTCCCAAACATGTAACTGCTCTTCCCATTCTCGATGTTCTCTTCTTCTCTCAACTAGCCACTTAGCCCGCCTCTTATTACCTTCTATCATAATGTCTAAGAAAATTTGACCTAATTGATTCTCAAGGTTATTGTCCTTTTGATCGCAATATTTCATATTACCATCAACATCCATAACCAAGTCATTCTTCTTTTCATATATTGATATTTTGAAATGTGATCTTAAAATACTTATACTAGCTTTATCCTCTATAGGTTCATTCCAAACTCTATGATTATCGCCTACCTGTATATTTGCTTCAAATTTCGGAAGAGCTTTTATTAATGCGTCAATAATCCTATAAGCTCTATTAATATTTTCTTTTGCTACATTTATTGATAATACCGATTTATTATCACCATACTTGTTTCTAATATTATTGTAATATTGCGTCCCTTTAACTGCTGATCTTAATTCTCTATCTCGCTTCTTACGTCTTTCCATTTCTTCTATATGATCAAGGATTTCCTTACAGGCATTTCTTAACTGCCCGGAAACTTTTATTTTATCGCACTGTTCTTTAATATATAATACCGTTTCATCCGTCAATAAATTAAATTCATTGCATGATAATAACTCCTCATCAGACATATCATCTAAATCATCACGATATTTTATTAAGTATTCTCTAACATATTTACTTACCTCTTTAGTAACCTTAGGAAGTCTCGTTCTCTCAATCTTCTGGCCACTCTCCAATTTAGCCCAGTATCCCCTGTAAGGCAATGGAATGTCTAATCTTTTGCAGTGCTTTCTTAACGCTGTATCCGACATATCATATCGCTTTGCTACAGTCTGCACTGGTTCTGCCCATATCTCATTATATAGATTAACTCTCTCGATTTCAGTTATATTAGTAAACTTGGTATTCCGATACATATTTCCACCTTTTACCTTATAAAATATATATTCTTGCACCTAATAGATAAATTCTACCAAATTTTTATCAATTGTACCACCATTAATCCAATTATATACCATTTATCAACCATCTTATGGTACTTTATACAAATAATTTAAAAATTTTTATTAAATACAACTCTTGTTAAAGTAAATCGAATTTGATATTCTTATCACATACATTTATTGCATCAAACTTTCGCAGTCCGTTTCTGGACAAAGTTTCCCGCCTTACAATATAACAATCAAGGAGAACAAATGATTAGTAAAACTGAATTAGAATCTATTGACACCCGGTATTTTAATGTATTGCAGATGGGGTGCTTTGCCATCTACTTGCAATCAAAGAATACAAAGCACTTCTGGGGTATCCATGTTGTGGAATATCCAACCTTTAGAAATTTCAAAGTATACCACAAGCACAACAGCCATAATCAATATCACAGACACAGAGACGCTAGGAGCCTTAAGGTTGCCATTGAGTATATCAATGCCCACGATGCCTTTCAATTGAACGGGAGAAAGCCTGTAAAGAATTATACTTCTTGTATAGGTATTCAAAGATAGCCCCGTTGTAGAATCCAATACATCTTATCTAGGATGATATTTTTAATTGAAATGTTTATCAAAATTTGTTATAGTTTAGTAAATTATAATAATGGAGGAACAAAAGATGGATAGAGTTACTCAAATTAAAATTACATTAAGAC
>JAAYQP010000225.1 GCA_012519195.1 Clostridiales bacterium
CACATCCACCAAGAATGAAAAATCGGCATAGCCGGTAAATACATACCAAACTATGCCGATATTTTTCTAGGATTAGAAATCCCTAAGCTGAACCCTCAAAAGGAGTGGCTTCCTGTCTACCTTATGATGCTGCCTGGACTAATCTACCTACTGATCAATAACTATATGCCTTTGGCGGGTTTGGTCATTGCCTTTAAGAGGGTAAACTTCACTACAGGTATTTTTAAAAGCCCATGGGCTGGTCTGGCTAACTTTGAATTTTTATTTAAAACAAAGGATGCATTAACGATTACAAGAAATACCCTGATGTATAACTTTGCTTTTATTATTGTTAATACCGTTATGGGTGTATTGATCGCCATACTAATCAGTGAGATACGGGCAAAGAAAGCCAAGACGCTTTATCAAAGCTCCGTATTACTACCATTTTTAATGTCTTACGTTATCGTATCCTATATCGTATTTGCCTTCCTAAGCGGTGATAATGGTATGTTGAATAATTCCATACTACCTGCGCTGGGAATTAAGGAAATTAACTGGTATGCACAGGCAAAGTATTGGCCTTTCATCATCATATTGGTTAACTTCTGGAAGAGTGTGGGCTATGGTGTATTAATCTATATCGCCGGAATTGCCGGAATTGACAGCTCTTATTATGAGGCGGCATCCCTGGATGGTGCGAATAAGCTTACTCAGGTTTGGCATATAACCCTGCCGGCATTAATTCCATCCATTGTTACACTAACCTTACTTAGCATAGGAAGAATATTCTATTCCGACTTTAGCCTATTCTACCAGGTACCCATGAATTCAGGGATGCTCTATGAGACAACACAAACCATCGATACCTACGTTTACCGGGGGTTGTTAACCTTAGGAAATGTAAGTATGTCATCAGCTGCAGGTTTTTATCAGTCATGCGTAGGATTTGTATTAGTTATGCTGTCCAATCTGATTGTTAAGAAAGTCAGTCCTGAAAATGCATTATTTTAGTAGGGAGGATAATATAAAATGGTTACAAGTAAGAAGCAAAAAGTTGCAGAAGTTTTTGTCCATATATTTCTAATTCTAATGGCGGTATTTATGATTATGCCATTTATCCTTCTGTTTTTATCATCAATTACGGAAGAGATTACCTTAATTCAATATGGATATTCCTTCTTCCCAAAAAAGTTAAGCCTCGAAGCATATCGTTACCTGGTAAAGAGTGGTTCCAAGATAATGAAAGCCTATGGTATGACCTTTCTGATCACCTTTGTTGGTACATCCTTAAATATGATATTTTCCTCGCTGCTGGCCTATGGATTATCCTTACAGGGTCTGCCAGGTAGAAAGTTTCTATCCTTTTACGTGTTTTTTACGATGCTATTTAACGGCGGATTGGTACCAACCTATCTGATGTATACCAGTATATTCCACATTAAGAATACCTTCTGGGGATTAATTGTGCCACAATTCATGCTAAGTGCAATGAATGTTATTATGATTAGGACATTCTTTCAGAATAGTATTCCCACAGCACTTTATGAGGCATGTAAGATTGATGGTGGCGGTCATTTGACAATCTTTCGCCATATCGTTTTGCCTCTTGGTAAGCCAATTCTGGTTTCCATGGGCTTGTTTGCAGCTTTGACCTATTGGAATGATTGGACAAATGCCCTGTACTATGTTAATAACCGTGACCTTTGGGGAATACAGAGCTTATTGAACGAAATGATTAGTAATATTCAGTATCTTAGTCAGAATACCAATGTAAGTGCCAATGTTGATTTGAGTAAACTACCGATGACCTCTGTCCGTATGGCGATTGCCTTTGTCGGTGTGCTTCCGGTTCTGGCCATCTTCCCCTTCCTTCAGAAATATTTTGCGAAAGGTATAGCAGTAGGAGCAGTCAAAGGTTGAGAAAATGACCTGTAGCTCAAAAGAATTTAGAAAGAAATATCAGCAAAAGGAGAGTACCGATGGGAATTAAGCATGTATTTAGCAGTGAGAACATTTGCTGGCAAACCGGCAGTGTTGAAACGAAAACTTATGAGGATACCCTTAAATTAACCGGTAAAAAGAAGCAAACGGTCAAAGGCTTTGGTGGATGTTTTAATGAGATTGCATGGGATATTCTTCAAAGGGTTAGTGGGGAAGATCGTAAGGCTTTTTTTGATGAGCTATTTATGGAAGAAAATAGTAACTTCACGATTGGACGCGTACCTATCGGGGCTAATGATTTCAGCTTGGCATGGTATAGCTGTGATGAAGTAGATAATGATTATGCTTTGGATCATTTTAATATTGATCGGGATAAAACGTATACGATACCTTACATCAAGGAGGCGATGAAAAGGCAGCTGGAGCTCACCCTATTTGCATCACCTTGGAGTCCGCCAACCTGGATGAAAACGAAGAAAGTATATAATTATGGAACTCTCCGCATGGAGGATCAAGTCCTGGAAGCCTACGCAAGGTATTTTGTAAAATTTGTTCAGGCATACGAAAATGAAGGACTTCAAGTAGGGAAAGTCCATGTTCAAAATGAGCCTATGGCAGACCAGAAGTTTCCTTCCTGCTTATGGTCTGGGGAGCAGATGAGAGATTTTATTAAGAATTACCTGGGCCCTGCCTTTGAAAAGAGTGGTATGGATACAGAGATATGGGTAGGCACGATTAATGGTCCTTTCGTCGATTTTATGATGGGACCAGGCAGTGCGCCGTTTAGTGAGTACTATGATCAGTTCGAAAACACGATCCTCTGCGATAAGGAGGCTAGAAAATATATAACTGGGCTAGGTTTTCAATGGGGCGGCAAGCATGTCATTGAGCAGACGGTACTTAGCTATCCTGAGCTTCGCTATATGCAGACGGAAAGTGAATGCGGTGATGGAAGAAATACCTGGGAGCATATGGAGTATGTATATCGTTTGATGTGGCACTATTTTCATCATAATGTGGAAGGTTATATGTATTGGAATATGGCTTTACCGGAAGGTGGAATCAGCACCTGGGGATGGACACAGAATTCCCTGGTTACCGTGAATGAGGAGACATTGAAGGTTACCTATCAGCCGGAGTTTTATCTGATGAAGCATTTTTCCCACTTTGTAAAAAAAGGTGCTAAGGTGCTGGAAACTGGGGGTCGTTGGGCTTCTAATTGCGTTGTATTTGAGAATCCAGATGGTCAGCTGGTGATTATCGTGGGAAGCAATATGAATCAGGCAAGAGAGTTTATGTTTGATCATGGGGATCGGTCATTTTCCGCAAGGATTGAACCTCATACAATACACACGTTTATTGTAGATTAAAACTATAGGAAAAGTAAAAGATTAGCTTTAATAATTGGGAAATCTCGGGTATAATTAGTATAAGCATTAATAGCATTATTTTGCAATCAAAGCTAGCTTTTTTAGCTGCTTTATCGGTGTAAACTGCGCCACAATATTTTAGGTAATGCGGCTTTTGACCCCGGGAACATCGCAATAATGCTATAAACGTGAGCATAAATATTAAATAGAAAAGAGGATGAGATTATGACATTGGACAAGATTAGGGAGATCATTTCACAAATGACTCTAGAAGAGAAAGCATCGATGTGCTCCGGTGCGGATTTTTGGCATACGGAAGCAATTAAGCGGCTGGGAATACCAGGAACTATGGTATCGGATGGACCTCATGGACTTAGAAAGCAGGCCCAGGAAGGCGACCACCTAGGAATTAACGATAGTATAAAGGCGGTTTGCTTTCCGGCAGGATGTGGGGCGGCAGCATCCTTTAACCGTGAACTCATTACTCTGATGGGTGAGACTCTGGGTAATGAATGTCAGGCAGAAGGCGTAAGCGTAATCCTTGGACCGGCAGTGAACATAAAGCGCTCCCCCCTTTGCGGAAGAAATTTTGAGTATTATTCAGAGGATCCCTTACTTGCAACAGAGATTGCCGGTGCAATGATTAAAGGAGTCCAGAGCAAAAACGTAGGAACAAGCATAAAACACTTCCTTGCCAATAATCAGGAGACCAGAAGAATGTCCTCTAGTTCGGAAGTGGATGAAAGGACTCTTCGTGAGATCTACCTTGCAGCCTTTGAGGGAGCAATAGCAAAGCAGAAGCCTTGGACAGTTATGTGCTCCTACAACAAGATCAACGGGGTATATGCTGCTCAGAACAAAGAGTATCTGACGAAGGTTCTTCGGGATGAATGGGGATTCGATGGCTATGTTGTAAGTGACTGGGGTGCAGTTAACGCTCGGGTAGAAGATCTGGAAGCCGGCATGGATCTGGAGATGCCTTCCTCTAACGGAGTAAATGACAAGCTCATCGTTGAGGCCGTAAGGAATGGTGCCCTGGAAGAATCCGTTGTTGATCAAGCATGTGAGAGAATTCTTAATATTGTCTATCGTTTTACCGAGAATCGGGATTCGAATGCAGTATTCGACCGGGATAAGGATCATGAGATCGCAAGAAAGATTGCAGAGGAAACCATAGTACTTCTAAAAAATGATGGAATTCTTCCGCTGAAAGAAAATGAGGATATTGTATTTATCGGTAAATATGCAAAAGAACCTCGTTTTCAGGGAGGAGGAAGTTCCCATATCAATTGTCATAAGGTAACCTCTGCCTGTGATGCTGTAGCAGGCATGAGGAATGTAACCTATGCACAGGGATTTAACGATGATCAGGATGAAGTGGATGAAGCGCTGATGGCAGAAGCAGTTCAGGCAGCGAAGAAAGCAAAGGTTGCGGTGATTTTTGCAGGCCTTCCGGATGCCTTTGAATCCGAAGGATTTGATCGCAGCCATATGAGAATGCCCAATTGCCAGAACGAACTAATTCGGAAAGTAGCCGAGGCTCAGCCCAATACGGTTGTTGTATTGCATAACGGCTCGCCGGTGGAGATGCCTTGGATTAACGAGGTAAAAGGTATCGTAGAAGCTTATCTTGGCGGCCAGGCCGTTGGTGGTGCATGTGTTGACCTATTATTCGGAAGGATTAATCCTAGTGCAAAGCTCCCGGAGACCTTCCCACTAAAGCTTGAAGATAATCCATCCTACCTATTCTACCCAGGAGAGAAGGATAGGGTAGAGTATCGGGAAGGTGTATTCGTGGGATACCGTTACTATGATACGAAGAAGATGGATGTCCTGTTCCCGTTTGGTCATGGATTAAGCTATACAACCTTTACCTATTCCAATTTGCAGGTAGATAGAGAGAGCATCAAAGATAACGAAACCGTCAAGGTTACGGTAGATGTTACCAATACCGGCAGCAGGACTGGTAAGGAGGTTGTGCAGCTCTATGTGTCCGATAGGGAAAGTACCGTAATTCGCCCGGTTAAGGAATTAAGAGACTTTGCTAAGGTGGAATTACAGCCTGGGGAAACAAAGACGGTAGAATTTTCCTTGGGGAAAAGAGCATTTGCCTACTGGAATACCCAGATCCACGATTGGCACGTAGAAACCGGTGAGTTTGAGCTGCTCATTGGTAAATCTTCAAGAGATATTGTCTTCACAAAAACGATTCAGGTAGAGTCAACGGTTAAACTTCCGGTCCATTATACGCTCGATACAACCATTGGAGACTTAATGGAAGATCCCAATACAAAGCCGTTTATTAGCGAATTAATGAAGGGAAGCGCATTATTCTCAGATGAGCCTAAGGAGGAAAGTACTGCTGCTTCCGAGGCGATAACCAAGGACATGATGATGGCAATGATGAAGTATATGCCAATCCGTGGCGCTTTAAGCTTCGGTGGTGGGGATATGACGGTTGAAGATTTAAAGAAAATTGTTGATCAGCTAAATAATCGCGTATGAGCGGCAATGGAGACAACTATGTTTGACTATGCTTATCAGGTTCCAGAGAATAAGAAGATACGGGTTATTGTACACACGGATTGCAAGAATGAGGCGGATGACCAGTTTGCATTGGCTCACCATCTGATGACGCCCCAGTTTGTGGTAAAGGGTATTATTGCCGGCCACTTTGAGGCAAATCACTCCATCTATGGAGAACGGGAAACCATGCAGGCCAGCTATGATGAAGTGCTAAAGGTACTGGATCTTATGGGTATTTCAGAAGAATATGCCGGCAAAGTCTATCCGGGCAGTGAAGTTCCAATGACTAGTGAGACTACTCCTGTCCCGTCCGAAGGAGCAGACTTTATCATCGAGGAAGCAATGAGGGAGGATCCAAGACCCTTATACTGCGTATTCCAGGGCTGTCTGACTGATCTGGCCTCAGCTATCCTTAAAGAGCCGGCGATTTGTGATCGCATGACCGCCGTCTGGATTGGGGGCGGCCCATATCCATCCGGTGGTTTTGAATTTAATCTTTTTCAGGATATTCCTGCGGCTAATGTGGTATTTGGTTCATCCATGCCTCTGTGGCAGATACCGGAGAATGTTTATAAGCAAATCCAGGTAAGCCTGGCTGAACTCCAATACCGGGTTCAGCCCTGCGGAGCAATCGGTAGCTACCTCTTCACCCAGATGGTAGAGTTTAATCATAGGATTACCGGTTATATCCCATGGCCCCATGGGGAAAGCTGGGGACTTGGCGATCAGGGGACGGTAACCGTACTATTAGAGGAGAATAACCGGGGCAACTATAACTGGATACCAGCCCCTCAGTTTTCTAAGGAGATGTACTACATCTACAAGCAGAATAACCGGCCGATCCGGGTTTACCATACCTTAGATTCCCGGTTCACCATGGAAGATTTCTATGCAAAGCTGGCGATTAATTACAGAAAGTAAGGAGTAAAGTAAAAGTGCTCGTATTCATTGAGAATATGGGCACTTTTTCGATTTTTCTTTAAGTTTACGCTTAGGAAACATTTGCCGCAATCACATCATCATCTAGGCTAGGGTATGAACAGTAACTAGAGGTATTCTAAAGCATACTTTTTATGGGGAAAGTGATATGACAGATGAATTTATTTATGATATAATGAAAGCGTAGTGAGCATATTGCAAGCTTGCTTGCAATATGCGATCGGAGCAACA
>JAAYQP010000226.1 GCA_012519195.1 Clostridiales bacterium
ATTTGTTTGTTGCATAATAAAAATGGACAAAGTTGCAAACGGGAAATCCCCACTTTTGCAACAGTAAATTCCTCATAATTGCAAAAGGCCAGGTCTTGTTATGCTTGTCAGAATGATGGGCGAAGAGAACGAAGCGCTATCATGCACATATACACATCCATTCAAAGATGTCCCTGAATGGGGTAACAGATATGTCGCATGGGCATATCACAAGAAGTATACAAATGGCACGTCAGCAACAACTTTCAGTTCAGATGAACCGATAACTGCTCAACAATACCTTGCATTTGTATTAAGAGCTATGGGATACGGGGATAACACTACCTACCAGACTACTATCGAAGACGCAAGAAGGTTCGGGATTATTCCCCCGGACGCATATAGGAACACAAGCGTCCCATTCCTGAGAGCCGATATGGTGCATATAACATACCTTGCTTTACAAGCGAATGAAAAAACAACAAATGTCCCGTTTTATATCTACTTAATTGACAAGAAAACTCTTGATGCAAAGACTACTATATCTGTGGCGGAGAGAGAGGGATTCGAACCCTCGGTGGGGTATAAGCCCACACACGATTTCCAGATGTAACCCCACTCCGTTAATAATAATTATTATTCTTTAAAATATGCTGTTTATCAGCATTTCAATTATATATAACATTTATTAAGTATTTTAAAAAATTATAAAACATTAGATATTTGTGCATTTTTTTGTGCATTATATCGCACTATATCTATTAAGCAACTGTACCAATTTTATCTAGTTCTATACTATTTAATATTAATGGTGCTGATTCAAACGAGCCACTGTATCGAATCTTCTTTTCAATTTTGCATTTGCTAATTTTTTCTTTAAGCTCTTCAATTGAGGAAACGCTAAACAATGGCATTATTTTTGTACAATAACTTTTTGATAGTAGCTTTGACCAAATTGGCTGGGGAACATCAACAGCATAATAAACTAATGGAAACCAAAAAGAGTCCCCATCGGCGTTAACTAAATCAAAGACTAACGAAAGTTGAAATAAGACTACATCTGAAGTTGCTAAAGATATCCTGGTTATTATTGGTTTCTTTTCTCTCTTTAGAAGTATTTCTCCTGCCAATGTATGAACCTTTGGATCTGTTGATTTCGGTTTGTAAACCATCTCAATCGTTCGGGAATAAGTTCTAAACTTACAAAAATTAAATTCTTTGACTCTCTCACTATAAGTCGATTCGCGCAGATAGTATGTATGATTTAAAATTTTATTGAGTTCTTTATAACGCTCATGATGCAATAAAGTTGCTGTTATGCAAACAAATAGCTCCCAAAGAAAAAAATCATGAAACTCTAATCTATTACAATTAAATTTATGCTCATTTGAATCACGGGATGTATTATAAAATTCCTCAATCATCATTGGAATTATTGAACCGACATCTAAATCTGCATATATTAAAGCTTCAATATAGTCAATAAATAAGTCTCTTAATGGTTTTACCTCATCAATCAGAATCAATAATGCCTCATCATAAGGTTTTTCATCTAATGGAATATAAGACATCAACGCACTGGTAAATTCGTCAGCACTTTTCCTCATCAAAAAATCAGCTTTAGCTGAATTCCCACCAGTATATCCTCTCGTTTGTTTTATCAAATCGCGTATAGACGATAATTCAACTTTTTCGTTTTCAAGCCACTCTGGTTTTGTTCCAATTGCAGGTTTGCGATATAGCGGCTTATTATAAATATTGCGGAGAAGTTTCTCAAACTCAGATTCATAATTAAAGTCATCTGATAGATTTA
>JAAYQP010000028.1 GCA_012519195.1 Clostridiales bacterium
GCCTTATCATAAGCATTCTTATAGGAATGAATGTCTTTCAAGTAAACCACAAACTGATTAAGCCCAATCCTTCCTATGATATCAGAGGAACGATAATGCACCTTCAATAGTTCCCCAATCCTTGTCAGCACATCCTCTCCCTGAACATATCTTATAATCTCATTAATCGTTTTATAATTTTTTACCTCAATCAAGAATAATGCCGATAATGCATCCGGGCTTTCCTTGATAATTGCTTCTTTAATCAATCGTTCAGCGGATGCTTTGGTATAAACCTTTGTCAATGTGTCGATCTGTAACTTTGGCGTTGTCTCATCCTCTTGATTCATGGAGCAGGTCGGTGATATCTTACCTACTACCTTATAAGGGTTCTTATTCTCATCAAAGATTATGGAGGCATAACATTCATACCATCTAAGCTTTCCGTCCATTGGAATCATACGCAGTTCAAACTTAACCTGCTTCTTACCATTCATCATGCTGTTAAATAATGCTATTACTTTTGGCCGGTCATCTGGATGAACCATCTTTGATTTTTCCAATCTGTTGCGAAATTTAGAGATCTCATAATCCTTTCCAAAAATTTCACGGAATATTTCTGTGAAAATAAGTTTATCATTTGCAATCTCATATTCAAAAAAAAGGTCCTTTGACATTTCAGTAATTGCTCTCATATAATCATTTGTCTGTTCGAGCTTTTTATATTTAATCATATACTCGGTGATATCTACCGCTATACATGCATAAACCGGTACTGGTTCTGAATCAACCTGATAAACCTCTTCTGTAAGCTTTCCGCTGATCATTACCCACTTAAAGCTACCGTCCTCTTGTAGAGTACGGAAATTAAAATTAATTAAATGATCTTTTCTTCCCCGCTGCGTTGCCAACTGTTGCGTAACATAGATAATGTCTGCAGAGTATACGATACTAAGTAATGTGATAGGGGTCTTAGCGGATACTGGCACTGTTGCGCTCTTAATTAAGGAATAGAAAGTTTCGGAAGCATATACTATGGTTAGCGAGGCATCCATTGCCAATTTAGCAATACCGCCGGGTATTGCTTGTAATAGTTGCTCCTGATTTGTTATCGTGTTTTCCATCTATCTTTTACCTTTCTATACACAAATGTAGCATATAATTTAAATCATAACGATGCTATTAAACTACATAGATTATACTATTATTTGTCAAAAAATACAATAAAAGTTGTTAAATCACTGGAATCATTTCAAGGTTCTATTAGCAATTTGGAATAATATACTAATATGATATCGTTCATTAATTATGTATAACTATCATTTATAACTATTGTGTATAACTATCATTTATTACAATACATTTTTTATATAAATTAGTATCAATTACCAACCTTGTTGACTCTTTATGAAAATTTAATATAATTATTTTTTCAATTAATATATGCATTGTTAATTATTTTTGTAGATTTTTTAACATACTTATGCTATAATGTCAATGTTTGTGGTGACACAATTTTAATACAAGGAGGTTTAACAATGGATTCGCAAAAAAACAAAGTCCCCTTTGCAGGTACAAAGGAGCAAGAGGCTGCGCTCTTAAAAGTAATTAATGAGCATAAAAATGATAAGGGTGCACTCATGCCCATATTGCAGCAGGCTCAAGAAATCTATGGCTATCTTCCGATTGAAGTACAGACCATTATCTCCAATGAACTAAATGTACCTCTCGAGAAGATCTATGGTATCGTAACATTTTATGCACAATTTTCACTAAATCCCAAAGGAAAATACAAGATTTCCGTTTGCTTAGGAACAGCATGCTATGTTAAAGGAGCCGGAGATCTCTTTAACAAGCTTCAGGAACTTCTTGGAATATCTGATGGTGAATGTACACCAGATGGAAAATTCTCTATAGAATCTTGTCGTTGCATCGGTGCCTGTGGCCTTGCCCCAGTTTTAACCGTAAATGAAGATGTATATGGCAAAATAACTGTAGATGATCTAGAAGGCATTCTCGCTAAGTACCAATAATCCTATGACTGAACTATCTCTTAATGTATTGGATATCGTTAATAATTCAATTCGAGCAAATGCCAACCTAATCGAGATTACAGTAAGCATACATAGGAAATCAGACACACTTTCAATAGAAATAGCAGACAATGGCTGCGGTATGACAGAGGAAGAACTAAAAAGGGTGCAAGATCCCTTTTATACCACTAGAACCACCAGAGGAGTGGGATTGGGAATTCCTTTTTTTCAGCAGGCAGCATTAAGCACCGGTGGGAGCTTTGCAATCAAATCGAAACCTGGAATAGGAACAAGAGTAACAGCAATATTCGGATTATCCCATATCGATCGCATGCCCCTAGGTGATATGAACAGCACAATTTATACCTTAATAATGGCAAACAGACAAATCGACTTCCTCTATACCTACGTTTTTGATGATCGGCAGTTTCATCTGGATACTAGAGAACTCCGAGAAATTCTTGATGGTATCCCCTTGGATACACCGCAAGTTTCAAACTATATCAAGGAATATTTAGAGGAAAACCAGAAGGATGTGAATGGTGAATATACCGTATGATTTACATCTGACCATGAATGATCTGTAACTAATAAATGATAGGAGGTAATTTTATGAAATCTCTTGAGGAACTCAAAGCAATTCGCGAAACAATGCGGGGACAAATGGGACTTCGTTCTGAAGATAATGATCGAATCCGTGTTGTTGTTGGTATGGCTACCTGCGGAATTGCCAGTGGAGCCAGACCTGTACTAAATACTCTTTCCGATACCGTTCAATCCAAAGGTCTGACAAATATTACAGTTACTCAAACTGGATGTATTGGTCTTTGTAAATATGAACCGATTGTTGAAGTAATGGAACCAGGGAAAGAGAAGATAACCTATGTTAAAGTGACACCTGAGAAAGCACTGGAAATTGTTGATCAGCACTTAATTGGAGGCAACATTGTTAAAAAATATACAATAGCCGAGGTTGTCGGCTAAACCGAAGGAGGACATAAAATGTATCGTTCACACGTATTAGTCTGCGGTGGTACCGGATGTACTTCCTCGGGAAGCCCCAGAATTATTGAAGTATTAAATGCAGAAATCGAGAAAAACGGTCTATCCGACGAAATCTCCGTAGTTCAGACCGGTTGTCATGGACTTTGTGCTCTAGGACCTATTATGATTGTATATCCAGGAGCAACCTTCTATTCCATGGTGAAGGAAGAAGATATTCCTGAAATTGTTAGCGAGCATCTATTAAAGGGCCGTGTTGTTACTCGTCTTGTTTATGATGAGACAATTTCAGAGGAAGGTATAAGATCCCTAAACGAAACCGACTTCTATAAGAAGCAACATAGAATTGCTCTTCGTAATTGTGGTGTAATTAACCCAGAGAGCATCGATGAGTACATTGCAACGAATGGATATGAAGCCTTAGGTAAAGTTTTAACAGAATATACACCGGATCAGGTAATTCAGGTAATTCTAGACAGTGGTCTAAGAGGTCGTGGAGGCGGCGGTTTCCCTACTGGTCTAAAGTGGAAATTTGCGAAAGGATATGAGGGAGACCAAAAGTATATTTGCTGTAACGCAGACGAAGGAGACCCCGGTGCATTCATGGATCGTTCCGTATTGGAGGGAGATCCCCATGTCGTGTTAGAAGCAATGGCAATCGCCGGATATGCTGTTGGAGCTAATCAAGGTTATATCTACGTTCGTGCAGAATATCCAATTGCGGTTCAACGCTTAAATATCGCAATTGAACAAGCTAGAGAATATGGCTTACTTGGTAAAAATATCTTTAATAGCGGATTTGACTTTGATATTGACCTTAGACTTGGTGCAGGAGCGTTTGTATGTGGTGAGGAAACAGCCCTAATGACATCCATTGAAGGAAACCGCGGTGAACCTCGTCCTCGTCCTCCGTTCCCTGCTGAGAAAGGATTATTTGAAAAACCCACCCTATTAAACAACGTTGAAACCTACGCAAATATCCCTCCGATTATCTTAAATGGACCGGCGTGGTTTGCTTCCATGGGTACAGAAAAATCAAAAGGTACCAAGGTATTTGCATTAGGTGGAAAGATCAATAATACCGGACTTGTTGAAATTCCTATGGGTACAACACTCCGCGAAGTTGTTGAAGAAATCGGTGGTGGTATCCCAAATGGTAAGAAATTTAAGGCAGCTCAGACTGGTGGTCCATCCGGTGGATGTATCCCCGCTGATCATTTGGATGTACCGATTGACTATGACAACCTCATCAACATCGGTTCCATGATGGGCTCTGGTGGATTGATCGTCATGGATGAAGATAACTGTATGGTAGATATCGCAAAATTCTTCCTTGAGTTTACCGTTGAGGAATCCTGTGGTAAATGTACTCCTTGCCGAATCGGTACCAAACGTCTCTATGAAATGTTAGAGAGAATAACCGAAGGAAATGCCACTATGGATGATATCGATAAGATGGAAGAGCTTTGCTATTACATAAAAGAAAACGCCCTCTGCGGATTGGGCCAAACAGCTCCTAACCCTGTCCTTTCTACATTACGTTATTTCAGAGACGAATATGTTGCACATGTGGTTGATAAGAAATGTCCTGCAGGTGTATGTAAGGCCTTACTATCTTATCATATTGACCCTGACAAATGTAAAGGTTGTACCCTTTGTGCAAGAATTTGTCCGAGCAGTGCAATTAGTGGCAAGGTAAAGGAAACCCATGTAATCGATCAGAGTAAATGTCTTAAGTGTGGCGCTTGTGTAGAAAAATGTAGATTTGGCGCTATCTCTAAGAAATAATAGTACGCGTATTTCAGTATGCAGATGGAGGTTATAATGGAAACAGTTAATATAAAAATAAATGGTATCTCAGTTGAAGCACCAAAGGGTTCCACTATATTAGAAGCTGCAAAACTTGCCCATATTGATATACCAACCCTGTGCTTTTTAAAAGAGATCAATGAAATTGGTGCGTGCCGTATATGCGTAGTTGAAGTTAAGGGTGCCAGAAGCCTAGTTGCTTCCTGTGTATATCCGGTTAACGAGGGAATGGAAGTTTGGACAAATACCCCGAAAGTACTTGAAGCTAGAAAAAATACTCTGGAACTAATTCTTTCGGATCATGACAGAAAATGTCTATCCTGCGTCCGTAGTGGAAAATGTGAACTTCAAAAACTTTGCAATGATCTTAATGTAGATAATGAATTAAAATATGAGGGAGAAAGAAACCTATTTGAGGTGGATGATTCTGCTGCTCATATGTATCGTGATAATAATAAATGTATTCTTTGCAGACGCTGCTCTGCTGTATGTGAACATACGCAAGCTGTCGGCGTCATCGGTGCAAATGAAAGAGGCTTTAGTACGAACATTTCCTGTGCCTTTGATATGCCTTTAGGCGATACCAGCTGTGTATCCTGTGGACAATGTATCGCTGTATGTCCTACCGGTGCACTTTCCGAAAAGGACAGCACCGAAGAAGTATTCGCAGCACTTGCAGATCCCGATAAATATGTTATCGTACAGACAGCTCCGGCTGTTCGTGCAGCTCTTGGAGAAGCCTTTGGACTTCCAATCGGAACCAATGTTCAAGGAAAAATGGTTTCCGCTCTTCGTCACTTAGGTTTTGATAAAGTCTTTGATACAGACTTTGCTGCAGACTTAACGATTATGGAAGAGGCAACAGAGTTCCTGGATCGTGTAAAAAATAACGGAGTTCTTCCACTAATTACATCATGCTCACCAGGCTGGATCAAATACTGTGAGCACTACTATCCAGACATGATTGATAACCTCTCCAGCTGTAAATCACCTCAGCAAATGTTTGGAGCTATAACAAAGACCTATTATGCAGAGAAAATGGGGCTGGATCCTAAGAAAATCGTAATGGTAAGCGTTATGCCATGTACTGCTAAGAAATTTGAGATTGGCAGACCGGACCAAAGTGCAGCAGGTCTTCCAGACGTGGATATTTCTATTACCACAAGAGAACTGGCAAGAATGATTGAGAGAGTGGGACTTAACTTCCAATCTCTTCCGGATGAAGATTTCGATGATCCTCTTGGCAGATCCACCGGTGCTGCTGTTATCTTTGGTGCAACCGGCGGTGTTATGGAAGCAGCTTTAAGAACAGCGGTTGAAACATTAACCGGTAAAGAGCTACCTGATCCTGACTTTAGCGAGGTTAGAGGTACCCAGGGAATTAAGGAAGCAACCTACCATGTTGCCGGAATGGATATTAATGTTGCTGTTGCATCCGGTCTGGCTAACGCAAGAGAACTGCTTGATCAAGTAAAATCTGGTGAAAAGAACTATCACTTCATCGAAATCATGGGTTGTCCCGGCGGATGTGTTAATGGTGGAGGCCAACCTATACAGCCTGCTCACGTAAGAAACTTTACCGATATCAAGACAGCTCGTGCAAAAGCTCTTTACGATTTGGATGCTAGTATGCCCTTGAGAAAATCCCATGAGAACCCTGCAATCAAGGAGCTTTATAAGGAATACCTAGGGGAGCCAGGTAGCCATAAAGCCCATGAGTATTTACACACAAGCTATGTAAAAAGGACAGTTAATCAACTATAATTCCTTTTCCATGTGGAATTTGTAGTAGGAAAATCTAAAGGGTATATTTTAATGGGGAGTAGATTTAACCAATAGATATTTCTTATAAACCTTGAACAGATTGATCGATACCGAAGGAAAGGATAAAAATCCCAACCAAGGGTAGAATTCTACATTCTGTTCAAGGTTTTTTTCTGTTATTTTATACCTTAAATTTAAAATCCTAGTATTGACAGATGCCCATTATTTTCCTATACTGAAACAAAGGAGGGAAGAAGTCTTATGAAGAGTAAAGATTCGAATCATCCATTATTGCTATTGGATAACAGCAATATGAACACCCTTTTCAATGAAGGTGAATTCAAATGTACGAACATGTCCTTCGAAGAAGCTCGAGAAATTATCGGAATGTATGATAAGGATGAAATCATCCTCTGCTTTTCGCAACCTGACACCTATGATATTATATTTAATTACATCGGTATACCAAAAAAGGATTATCAACGTAAAAAATTGTATTATTTGATAATTAAATCAAAGATTCTTGTAATTGACTGGTGTGAGTCAAGCAAATAAAAGAAGGGAGTTATATGAAATCGATAAGGCAAAAACTAATTTTTTACACATTATTACTTATTATACTACCATTTTTAACATCCATTATTCTCAATTCTATCTATATGAATAAAACATATAGTAAAGAGTTAGAGAAAAACAATCAGGTTTTAGCAAGCCTGATCGCTGATCAGGTAACAACTTTTGTTGATAAGAGTTATTCAATAACGGAACAAATTGCAATGAATAATGACATTAAAGGATTCCAGTCAGAAGAGCAGAAGCAAGTATTACTCGATGTGATTGAGCGGCATCCCTATTTTGAACTGCTCTATGTTCAGGGTACGGATGGAATGCAAACGGCAAGAACGAGTGGAGAGTTGGGGGATCGATCTAACCGCTGGTGGTTCCAAGAGGTTATGAAAGATAAATCATCCTTTGTAAGTAAGTCATACTATACTTTAAACTCTAATGTTGCAGTTACAACAATTGCTATGCCGATTTATGATGATAGCAGTAATATAATTGGTGTCATGGGGGCTGATCTTAAATTAGATGCTCTTCAGGATCAAGTTGAGAAATATAGTGAAGGTAGTCAATATGCCTTAATTGTAGATGGAGAAGGAGTTGTTATTGCTCATCCAGATACGAAGCAAGTTTCAGAGCTATATAATTATAAAACAATGAAAAAAACGGTTCTTAAAAGAGTTGAAGGCGGAGATGTCATGCTGGATGCCGATGGGAATCAGGTTACAGAGGAGCAGGAAATAAAAGTACCGGATGCTTTAAAACAAATTGTTGAAAATGCTCTTAATGGCCAGAAGGGATCAAAAATTTATAAGAACAATGATGGTGTAGCGGTAATTAGCGCTTACCAAAACATATCTCTTCCAGGCACCTCTGATGACTGGGCTGTAATAACCGTTGAAGAAAAGGCAGATGCAATGTCATTTATTTTAAATTCAGAAATTTTTAATCTTGTACTCTGCCTTATATTGATCGTAATCAGCATTATCCTAGTATCTATCATATCGAGCAGAATTACGGATCCAATTAAGAAATCATCTATATATCTGAATCTGATTGCACAGGGGAACTTCTTAGTGGATGTGGACGCCAAGATTCTATCTAGAAATGATGAAATCGGAATTATTGCGAACAGTATACAAAAGATGAAGGATTCCCTAAAACATCTTGTATCGAGTATAGCAGAGGAATCCGATAATATTCAGTCAAAAGTTAATATTATTATGGCAGAAATGGAAGAACTGAATGGCAATATAGAGAGTGTGTCAGCGACATCTCAAGAGCTAGCAGCCAATATGGAAGAAACAGCAGCATCCTCTCAGGAAATGTCAGCAACCTCTCAGGAAATTGAAAAGGCGGCACAATCTATCGCTGAGAATTCTCAAAAAGGAGCTTTGGCTGCTAAGGAAATTAGTGATCGAGCAGAAAAAACAAAAGAAAATGTAGATCAATCGCAGCAAAAGGCAGTAGCTATATTAGTTAATACAAAAGAACGGTTGGAAAAAGCAATCGAGGACTCTAAGGTGGTTGAGCAGATCTCTGTGCTTACAAATTCCATCGTGCAAATAACAGAGCAGACGAATTTGCTTGCGCTTAATGCAGCGATAGAGGCGGCTAGAGCAGGAGAGTCAGGCAGAGGATTTTCTGTGGTTGCAGATGAAATAAGGGATTTGGCAGAGAAATCTAAGATCGCTGCAAAGAAAATCAGTGAGGTAACAGGTATGGTAGTAACTTCTGTAGATAATCTTACGGAAAGTGCTAACGGCCTCCTAACCTTTGTATCTACAGATGTTAATAGGGATTATAAGTATATGTTAGAAGTTGCATCTAGATATAGTGAGGATGCTAACTATGTTGATGATTTGGTTAATGAGTTCAGTGCAACCTCAGAAGAATTATTAGCTGCTATTGATAATATAGCACATGCTATCGAAGGTGTGGCAATTGCAGCCAATGAGAGTGCTAGTGGAACAACTGATATTGCCTCCAGAGTAGCGGAAGCTAATAGTGAATCAAATAATGTTATGGAGAAGATTCAACAGACGAAGGAAAGTACGGATACATTAAAGGAAGAAATTTCACAATTCAAGATATAAAATAATGATTATGAAAACGACCCTTTTCAAAAGCTTTATACAGAGAAAAGGGTCGTTTTATGATTTCATAATATTAGAGCCTAGTAAACAGTTGTCAAACCAATCGAAACCAATTATAATATTAGCACATGTGATTATAAATCACGAAATATCTACGATTTGATTTATTATAGAATAGGGTACACTAAGTATAGATTAATAATTATAAATGTCAAAGAGTAAAGAAAGGCTTGAAAGCGATGTACATTATAATCGGATTAGGAAATCCAACAGTTAAATATCAGGCAACGAGACATAATATTGGATGGGATGCTATTACGCGGCTATCCGATGATTATCGGATTCCTATGGATTTTAAAAAACATAAAGCGATTTGTGGTAGCGGTTATATTGAAGGTGAGAAGGTAATTCTTGCACAGCCACTAACCTATATGAATTTAAGTGGGGAAAGTGTTCGTGAACTCATGGATTACTATAAGGTAGACCCAGAAAATATTATCATAATTTATGATGATATTAGCTTAGATGTCGGTCAGCTAAGAATTCGGAAGAAGGGAAGTGCCGGTGGCCATAACGGAATAAAAAGTATCATTAGCCATTTGGGTACTACAGAGTTTCCTCGAATTAAGATTGGAGTTGGGGATAAACCGGAAGATTGGGATTTGGCAGACTATGTATTATCAAGATTCCGGGACGAGGAACAGGAGGCTATTAGGGGAGCGCTAAAGGATGCTTCGGATGCTTGTAGAATGATGATTACTTCTGGTATTGAGGCTGCTATGAATCAATACAACAGAAAAAAATAAAGGGCATAACATTTCTGATTTGCTAATAGTTAATATTAAGAAAAGACTTTTGGTTTACTATGCTGATCATCTTTGAAAACGTTAAGCTTTAGGAGGAAATAACTTGAATACCTTTCTAGAACCACTGAAGGAATTAAAGGAATTTAATGATATCAGGGATAATATAATGCAAAGCATCTCTGCAAATAGAACTGCCCAACATGAAGCAAGAACTCTGCCGGTACAGGTTACCGGCTGTATTGATTCGCAGAAATGTCATTTGGCTTATGGACTGGGTCAAGATTTTCGTTATAAGGTAATTGTCACTTATAATGATATAAAGGCCAAAGAAATTTATGAAGATTATCATTTGTACGATAAAGATGTATTCCTCTATCCATCGAAGGATATTATCTTTTATAGTGCTGATATTCATGGCAATGCGATTGTGAGAGATCGCCTGAAAGTTCTACGCCGCCTTTTGGAGAAACAAAGTGCAACGATTATCATTACCCTTGATGGGGGTATGGATCGTTTGCTCCCTCTCGAAATGATGGAAAAAAGAATTATAAGAATCAATATGGATTCAACGATTCATATCCAGGATTTTAGTGCAGCTTTAACCCATCTTGGTTATGAAAGACAGGGACAGGTTGAGAATCCAGGAGATTTTGCCATAAGAGGCGGGATTATCGATATCTTTCCCCTGACAGAGGAAGCGCCATATCGTATTGAACTATGGGGCGATGAAATTGACTCGATTCGTATCTTTGATATCAGCAGCCAACGTTCTATTGAGCAGGTTGAAGAGCTGGTAATCTATCCGGCAGCGGAGATTATACTGGATGAAAACCGCAAGAGAGAAGGCTTAAGTAGACTGGAGGAGGAAGAGAAGAAGTATGTTAAGAAACTGCGGGAGCAGTTTAAGACAGAGGAATCCGCTCGAATACGAAGAATTATCGCTGAATTTAAGGAGAATTTAGTTGAATACCAAGGCTCTGTGCCTATGGAAAGTTATATTAATTATTTTTATGATCATACGGTGAGCTTTTTTGATTGTTTCAGCAATGAGGACACCATCTTTTTCCTTGATGAACCAGGTAGGCTGGTAGAAAAGGGAGAGGCTGTGGAAACGGAATTCCGGGAAAGTATGGTTGGTCGAATAGAGAAGGGATACATTCTTCCGGGACAGATGGATGTCATCTTCGGATATAAGGAAATCCTTACTCTTTTATCACGGAAAAATACCATATTGATTAGTACCATGGAAGCAAAAAACAATCTAATTGCACCGAAAAGAAAATATGACTTTACGGTACAATCGGTGGCATCCTACAATAACAATTTTGAGGTCCTTGTTAAAGATCTAGAACGTTGGAAAAGAAACAAGTATCGAGTGATTCTTCTATCCGGTTCCAGGACAAGGGCGAAGCGACTTAGTGAGGATTTACGGGATTTTAACTTAAATGCATTTTATAATGAGGACATGAATCGTCAGATCCAAAGCGGCGAGATTATGGTCGCTTATGGAAACCTAAGAAGAGGTTTTGAATACCCTTTAATTAAGTTGGTCATCATCTCAGAGAGTGACATTTTTACTACTGAGAAGAAAAAGAAACGTAAGAAATCAGGCTATGAAGGTAAGAAGATACAAAGTTTTACCGATCTTACTCCCGGAGACTATGTGGTTCATGAAAATCATGGTCTAGGCATCTACCGAGGGATAGAAAAAATTGAAGTAGAAAAGGTTACAAAGGATTATATAAAAATTGAATATGGTGGCGGAGGCGTGTTGTATGTGCCTGCAACAGGCCTTGATGTGATGCAGAAATATTCTGGTTCTGAGGGAAGAAAACCGAAATTAAATAAGTTAAATTCTGTTGAATGGAAGAATACTAAGGCGAGGGTAAGAGGCGCAGTTCGTGAGATTGCTAAGGAGCTGGTTGAGCTTTATGCAATGAGACAGCAAAAGCAAGGTTATCAATTTAGTCCAGATACCGTTTGGCAGAAGGAATTTGAGGAGGCATTTCCCTATGAGGAGACCCAGGATCAACTGAATGCCATAGAGGCGACCAAGCGGGACATGGAAAGCAGTAAGATTATGGATCGTCTAATCTGCGGAGATGTAGGCTATGGTAAGACGGAGATTGCTATCCGTGCAGCCTTCAAAGCGGTATCTGATGGAAAGCAGGTGGTATTCTTAGTACCTACCACAATTTTAGCTCAGCAGCATTATAATACTCTGGTACAACGGATGAAGGATTTTCCGATCAGTGTGGATGTGTTATCTCGTTTTCGGACTGCATCAGAACAAAAGAAGACTCTGGAACGGCTAAAGAAGGGAAGCCTTGATATTGTTGTGGGAACCCACCGAGTATTATCAAAGGATGTAAAATTTAAAAATCTAGGCCTCTTGATCGTAGACGAAGAGCAACGTTTTGGGGTTTCTCATAAGGTAAAGATCAAGCAGTTAAAGAAGGATATTGATGTTCTGACATTAACGGCTACTCCGATACCGAGAACTCTTCACATGAGCCTGATTGGTATCCGGGATATGAGTATTCTGGATGAACCACCGGTAGATCGTCTTCCAATTCAGACCTATGTATTGGAGCATAACGATGAAATTATCCGAGAAGCAATAAATCGCGAATTATCTAGAGGTGGACAGGTTTACTATGTTTTTAACCGGGTTAACGGAATCGATGAGGTGGCAAATAATATAGCCAAACTAGTACCGGAAGCCAATATAGCATTTGCCCATGGGCAGATGAATGAGCGGGAATTAGAGAAAATTATGTATGATTTTATCTCAGGTGAAATCGATGTCTTAGTTTCTACAACAATTATCGAAACCGGTATGGATATCTCCAATGTAAACACTATGATCATCGATGATGCGGATCGCTTAGGTCTATCCCAGCTTTATCAGCTTCGCGGCCGTGTGGGGCGTTCCAATCGAACAGCCTATGCATTTTTAATGTACCGCAGAGATAAGATGCTAAAGGAAGTGGCGGAGAAGAGGCTCCATGCGATTAAGGAGTTTACAGAACTAGGATCTGGCTTTAAGATTGCTATGCGTGACCTAGAGATTCGTGGCGCAGGTAATCTATTGGGAGCTGAGCAAAGTGGCCATATGGAGGCTGTTGGCTATGATTTATACTGTAAAATGCTCAATGAAGCAGTTAAATACATGAAAGGGGAAACGACAGAGGAAGAAACCTTTGAAACTACCGTGGACATGGAGATGGATGCCTATATACCGGCCACCTATATTAAGAATGAGGTTCAGAAACTCGATGTCTATAAGAGAATAGCTGAGATTGAAAATGAAGAAGAGCTAATGAATATGCAGGAAGAGCTGTTAGATCGGTTTGGAGATATGCCAAGTGCAGTTAATAATCTGCTGAATATTGCTCTAATTAAGTCCATCTGTCATAGCGTCTATGTAATTAGCCTTACACAGAAGGAAAATGAAGTGACCTTGACCATGTATCCAAAGGCCAAGCTAGCGGTAGATAAGTTTCCAGTTCTTTTGGATAAGTATAAGAACAGCTTGAAACTTATACCACAGACAAATCCATATTTTGTTTATCGGCTATCTACGAATTCTAAAGGGAAGATGGATAATATTACGATTTTTGAAAGTCTTAAAAAGTTATTAGAGGACTTTAAACAACTTCTGCTGTAGTTTATTAGGTAAAGCCTTGACAAGGGATTAGGGGCAATCTACAATGAAATGGAAAAAGTAGGATAAATTTACTTTGTTAATGATAGTTGAGTAATTGATGGAAAAGTGTAGGCTTTTCCATAGATTGATGTAATAGACAAGGAAAGGGAACGGATATGAGAATGAGGAATAAATTTAAAATCTTAGTTCCGGTATTAATGATGTTTCTGGTGCTTTCTGCATGCAGATACGGTGAGGAGCGTTATGAATTAACCAGTTATATTGGTAGTGAGATTTCCTCTTTTGAAAAAGGAACCGGAGTAGATTTGGTTATTGATAGTAACGGTGTATATATCAAGGAAGGTGTGGTTCAAGTAATCGCACCTGGTGAAAAAATCAACTCCCTGACCTTATTAAATAATGAAACAGATTATATGATTTGTGGGGTAAAGATTGGTATGAAGCTTACGGAAGCAGAGCCCTTGCTTCAAGAGATTTTCGGGAAAGAGATATCAAAGACCATTAATTCAGATAATAATTCCATCACCTATTTCTATTTAGGACAGAATAAGAAATTATATATATCCTATGATGTCAATACAGAGCTGGTAAAGGAGATCTCCTATTATAACATCGTAACAGACGAGGATAGCAAGGAGGATCAGAACTTAAGCACCGGAGAACTTATGATGATGGTAGGGGATACCAAAGTCTATTACAATGAAGCTATGGTATATCTGAAATCAGCGGAACAAAAATATGAAAAGGAATATGGACAAGATATTTGGAATGTAGATATCTATGGAAATGGAAAAACTTTTGATAGTGTTCTAAAGGATGAAGTAATTAAGCAGATTACAGAGCTAAAAATCATTAAAGATCAGGCCAAGGAGCTTGGTATGATTCTTTCTGAAGAGGAACAGGCAGATGCAAAGGCCTATGCAAAGGAACATTATCAGGGACTTACTACCAAGGATATTGATCAGTATTTTATTACAGAATCTCTTTTGGAAGAAATCTATGCGGATAATTTACTGGCGAATAAAGTGTTTGAAGCCATAACCATCAACGTGGATACCAATGTCCCAGATGCGATCGCCAAGCAGATTACGGTTCAACATATTTTAATTAATAATAGGACAAGCTTTACTGCAGAGGAACAGAGTCAGGCATATCAAAAGGTAGAAAACCTTTTAGCACAAGCCAAGGAAACAGATGACTTTTATGCTCTTGCAGAGGCTAATTCCGAGGCAGAGGTGATTGAATATACCTTTGGTAGGGGAGAAGGACCGAAGGAATATAGTGATGCTTTCGAGCAGGCCGCTTTTACTCTTAAAACCGGTGAGGTTAGCCCGATTATCTCCACCGATTACGGCTGGCATATCCTTTACTGTGTATCTGATTTTAATGAAGATGCGACCATTCAGGTAAAGGAAAATATCATCGAACAGCGAAGGAATAAAATGTTCGCAGATCTTTACTCTGAATGGTCTACAAAATATGACATTGTGGTAAATAGTGAAGCCTGGAATACAATTTCCTTAAAGGAATGATTGAATTAGCCTAGATGCTTCTTATGAAATTTTTCAATTCCAGAGTAAACTAAATTTAAAATATAAATGGTTAAGAAGGCGGTAAGAATGCCAAGTATAACTCCACCTAGGGTATCACTGGGATAGTGTACGAATAAATAAATTCTAGAAAAGGCGATTAGGGAAGCAAGGACATAAGCGATGAGGCCGTAGCGTCGATTGCAATAGCATAGTACGGTTGCTGAAGAAAAGCCCACCATTGCATGGCCAGAAGGAAAGGAGAAAGAGCCGGGGCTTTTAATTAATAGTTCTATGGTGGGAAATTTATCGAAAGGGCGTATTCTACCAACTAATGGCTTTAGTATTTCATCCCCAAGAAACATAGAGAAGAAAATGCTAGTAAGTAAAAGAACACTACATTTTTGATAGCGTTTTGAAAATAACAAAAGAATAGCAATAGTAATCCAAAGAAACCCTGCGTTGCCGAGTGAGGTAAAGAATACCATCACATGGTCTAGCACAGGGTTTTTCCAATGTTCTTGAATAAAGAATAATACTGTTTCATCAATTACTTGCAGTCTGTTTAGCATTTGGCATATCTTCTTTATCCCGTTTTTAATATTATATTAGAGGTCTAAGGATATATACCATGGGGACAAGTGGAATGAAACAGAAACTAAATTATGAAGTATCATTCTTGCTAATATTAAATATAATATAAATTCTCAGATGGATAGATCGCGTCACTGGTTACATCAATACCAAGTTTTCTTAGAATTTGTTCGTCATTTTTATTTAGCATAACGGTACAATGGGCTTGAACACCCTGTAGCAGTGATAGCTTTTCGTAAGCCAACTGTGCAGTTGGATTGGTAACGGCACTAATGCTTAATGCGATAAGAATTTCACTGGCATTAAGGGAGGTGATTTTGCTCTTAAGATCCTTTTCCTTCAAATCTCGAATTGTACTTAAGATAAGTGGAGAAAGAAGATAGATTTCATCACTGATACCGGCCAAATATTTGATGGAGTTTAAGATAGCGGCAGAACAGCAATCCATGGTAGAGGAGCTTTTTCCTGTGATGATTTTGCCATCAGTCATCTCAAAGGCAATCACAGCATTTGTTTCATTATCACCGCTTTTTTCCTTTAGTTTTGCAGCATATTCCCTTGCTGGAAGAACGCAGCGACGGTCTTCTTGTTTTAGTTGTACTTCCTCCATGATTACCTTCATGCGAGTTAAGGCTTCTTCATCTAAAAGTCCCTTCTTAAAATCACAGATTGTTCCAAAATATCTGCGAATAATTTCCTGCCTAGAGGCTTCAGATACTACGGCATCATCAATGATTCCAAAGCCTACCCGATTTACACCCATATCTGTTGGAGATTGGTAGATTGATTCTTTTCCGGTTATTTTCTCAATAATTCTCTTTACAACAGGAAACATTTCTAAATCTCTATTATAGTTAACAGAAATTTGTTGATAGGTCTCAAAATGAAAGTTATCAATCATATTAACATCTTTTAAATCTACCGTTGCAGCTTCATAAGCAATATTAACCGGATGCTTTAATGGAAGATTCCAGACGGGGAAGGTTTCAAATTTGGAGTATCCTGCAATATTACCTCTTTTATATTCATGATAAAGTTGATTTAAGCAGGTCGCCAATTTTCCACTGTTAGGACCTGGTGCTGTAACCACTACAATAGGTTTTGTGGTTTCTATATAGGGGTTAATGCCATAACCATTTTCACTAACGATGGTATCTACATCTGCAGGGTAACCGGGAATCTCTTTATGGGTATATACTTTTATATTACGGCGTTCTAGTTTGTTAATAAATACAGTGGTTGCCGGCTGCTTGTTATAGCGGGTAATTACTACACTGTTAACTTCCAGTCCATAACTGCGTAAATCATCTAAGAGACGCAATACCTCCATGTCATAAGTAATGCCAAAATCTCCGCGGATCTTATTGCGTTCAATATCTCCAGCATAAACACAAATTATAATCTCAGCTTGGTCTTTTAGTTTTTGAAGTAATTTAATCTTAGCGTCCTCATCAAAACCTGGTAACACTCTTTTCGCGTGTTTGTCTCCAATTAGTTTGCCACCAAATTCAAGATATAGTTTATCAAAATTATGCACTCGTTCTAATATATATTTGGATTGCTCCTCAATATATTTTTGTGGGTCAAAACCGATTTTCATTTGGCATCCTCCTGTATTTCGGTATTAATGTATCATGTACAAAAAATATGTTTAAAATCTTCTTATCATGGAAGCCACAAGAAAGATTGTGCTTCCTCACTAGGTTTTCATTATCTTATATAGTCTTACCTAAGTGCGATCTTTGAAATTATTTTAACTAAAAAAAATACACCATACTCTATCATAAACTAAAATAGTAAAATGTCAAATAGCATTTTATAAAATTTTAATATTTTTTAAGCACTAATAGTATTGGAAAAAGGGGATACCCTAATTCGTGGATATTGTAAACGTATATTTTCCATGATAGTATTAGGTTAATTCGTATTGGTTCATGTTAATGTGCGATTCTAAGGGAGGTTCTATGTGCGGCAGATATAATTTTACGGTAGAACAAAGTGAAGAGATACAGGAAATATTGGAGAAAGTAAATGCAAAGTTTCATGGAAAAGAGGTTAAAACAGGTGAAATCTTTCCGACGAACGCAGTCCCAATCTTAATTAGAGAAGATAAGGGATCATCTGCAGAATTGTCCCTGGAAGCATCTTCTCGATTACCCCAGGGAGTTTCTCCTGTAATCAGTAACTGGGGGTTTCCCAAATTTGATCAAAAGGGAGTTATAATTAATGCTAGATCAGAGACTGCATTTGAGAAAAGAACATTTCGAGATAGCCTATTAAATCGGCGGTGTATTATTCCCTCCACTGGTTTCTATGAATGGGATAGTAGCAAGCAAAAGTTCTTATTCCGACAGGAAGGAACGAATGCACTTTATATGGCTGGACTTTATTCCTTTTATCAGGGCGAGATGCGTTTTGTCATACTTACTACACAAGCAAATGATTCGATGAAAGCAGTACACCATCGGATGCCCTTAGTAATACCAAGGGATGAAATAGAAACATGGATTTTCGATTACGATGCCACCAATGCAATTTTAAAGAGGACTCCACCGCAGTTAATTATGGAAGCGGTCTGAAGTAAAAATGGGGCAGTTGCAAAATTATATAAGGGTACACAGATATATTCGTAATGCACCGTTAGAAGAACTCCTGCTGTGATTTGTGTTGTCATAAGCGAACATTTCATGTTCGATATGTGACAATACAAATCACAGTAGGTGTACTTCTGTCGGTGTGTGAGAATATATCTGTGTACCCAATTCAATTTTGTAACTGCCCCATTTTTATATTCACCCTTTACACAGAACATTTGTTCTGTTATAATTGGTTTTAGGGGTGAACATATGTATGGATAATATCATTTTTCATATTGATGTCAATTCGGCTTTCCTTAGTTGGGAAGCCGTTTATCGACTCCATATTCTTGGCGAGAAGACGGATTTACGAATGATACCTTCTGCGGTGGGAGGGGATGTAAAAAAGCGTCATGGAATTATACTGGCAAAATCTATTCCTGCTAAGAGATTTGGTATAAGGACAGGGGATACCATTAGTGATGCAAAGAAACTCTGTCCTGAGCTGGTTCTAGTTCCGCCCCATTATGATCTTTATGAAACTAGTTCAAAAGCATTGATGGAGATACTAAAAGAATTCTCACCCTGTGTGGAGCAGTATTCTATTGATGAAGCATTTTGCGATATGACAGGTACGATCGGACTCTACGGATCTGCTGTAGTTGCAGCTAACTTACTTAAGGATAAGATCTATAGAGAACTTGGATTTACTGTCAATATTGGTATTTCCTCAAACAAGCTATTGGCTAAGATGGCCTCTGATTTCAAGAAGCCGAATCTAGTTCATACCCTGTTCCCTAAGGAGCTTGAGAAGAAGATGTGGTGTCTCCCGGTAGAGGAACTATTTTATGTTGGTTCAGCGACCAAAAGAAAGCTTCATACTTTAGGAATTCATACGATTGGGGAGTTGGCTAGGGCAGATCTGGATATTTTAAGGGCCCATTTAAAAAAGCATGGAGAGATCATCTACGCCTTTGCCAATGGATATGACGTATCCCTGGTGTCAAATGAAGCACCATCGAATAAAGGTTATGGCAATTCCACAACAATCGCCTTTGATGTGGAGGATGCCAATATTGCCAAGATGGTATTGCTTTCCCTTGCGGAGAAGGTGAGTAGCAGATTACGGGCAGATTCTGTAAGGATAATGGTAGTTGCTGTGAGTATTGTAGACTTCCAATTTCGTCATATGTCCCACCAGATGACCTTGCTGACTGCAACCAATATTACCAATGAAATTCACCGGGCGGCCTGCCAGTTATTTGATGAATTATGGGATGGCACACCGATTCGCCACTTAGGGATTCACACAAGTAAGGTGATCAATGGAGACTCTCCCAGACAGATGAATCTCTTTGATATGACCAGATACGATCGACTGGCAGATTTAGATACTGCAGTAGATCAGGTAAGGGAACGATATGGGGATAATTCGATTATGAGGGCAGTGTTTTTAAACAGCCCAATCTACCATATGGCAGGTGGTATCTCTCCGGAAAAGCGGAAACCAAACTATAAAGAAGGGATTAAATAATGTTTCGTATACCTGTCGATGTGATTGCAACATTTAATGTGCAGGGAGAGATTAAGCCCAATTATATCCGATTAGAGGATGAAAATCATCTCTTGCAGACCTACAAGATTCAGAGCATCGTATATAGTAAGGAGGAGAAATATGGAGGGATTCCTACTCTTCTTTTTTGCTGCAATATATTGCGGGGGAGTTGTATGCAAATGATAAAGATCAAATATCACATTAATACGCATCAATGGGTATTGATTAAGGAATCTAATTAAGTACTTTATAAAAAGAAAGGCTTTTACAAATAGTATCACTATAATGAAACCATTTTGTAAAAGTCTTTTTTCATAAATAAATATCGAATTAATAGTATGTTCTTTCTCTAAAAATAAATTTAAGTATTCTCATTTAAATTTAGGTATTCTCATTCTCGCTTTTTCGCTTGTTTTTTTGTGCCTCTTCTGCTTCCCTCATTCGCTTTTCACAGGCTGCAAAGTATTCATCCTCAATCTCTATACCGATAAAACGGCGATTTAAGTTTCGAGCCGCAACTCCGGTGGAGGCAACACCCATGAACATATCAAGAACCAGATCATTCTCATTGCTGGCAATTTTAATAATATGTTCTAAGACTTTAAGGGGTTTCTGTGTTGGATGCTTGGGAGATTTCAAACGTTCATTCCCCATACAGATGGGACTTTCAATGAAATTATGCATTTCATTTTGTTTGGTAAAGTTCCAGGTATGTCCCTTATTCCACATACAAACAATTAATTCACAGCTGTTTAGGAAGGAGGACTTACGAATATTAGGTACTGGATTCGTCTTATGCCATACCATGAATTGAAAGGTATCAAATTCACTGTCAAATACTTCATGCCATTTTCCAATTAGGTTATAGCTGGTAAAGATAAAGATATTGCCAGTGGGAGAGAGAACCCGTTTAAACTCATCCAAAAAATCGATCGGAGATAGTTCCTTTAAATCCCATTTAGCTACATCATTATTAATCTCACTACGCCAGTCAAACTTCATATTACCAGTCGAGTATTTTGCCAGATTATAAGGCGGATCGCATAGAATGAGATCGATGCTCCCGTCAGGAATTTCTTTTAATTTTTCCATACAGTCACCATGCATCAGCAGGTAGTTATCTATGGTGTTTACATCTATCATAAGGGGTAAATCTCCTCTCAAAGTGCTCATACGCTCTTTAGCAAGTTAATGAAAATACAAATGTTTGATCCGTTCTAGTGCATTCTTCATGTACTCAGAGCTAATCTTATACTGGTCAAATATAACTTGATATCCGTCAGGATCATTGCATACAAAATTCCAATAATCCTTACCAATTAATAGCTCATCCTCAGCGAAAAAGGTTTGAACTCTTTCCTGATGCCAAGGTGCACCTTCTCCAAACTTATTATAAGCGGTTGCAAAATAAATCTTAATCGTCTCATCGTTCTGCAAGGCATTCTTTAGAATGAAAAATTCATTTAATAAGGCGATCTTTTCAGACTTGGCCTTTTTGTTATCCAGATCACCGCCAGCCTTTAATTCAATGAGATAATGGCATCGCTTTTCCTCATCATAAAAATAATTATCCGTCTCATGGGAGGTAAGAAAGCTAGCGACATTGGAGGGGATCAGACAATTAAAATTCTGATAGTCCTGGACGCTGGGCTTTGCATCTCTTTTTTCATAGGCCGTCATAAGATAATCGATATGCTGAGTTTGCTGTGGAAGCAGGTAGGATTCGATTCTTCCTTTTACCGTATAAGAAATCTTCGCAATGGCATTTCCCATGTTCTCTAGAACTTTGCCGAAAGAGCTGTCAAAGGAACGAACAAAGGCAGAATAAAACATAAATTCCTCCCCTAACTGGGAGATAAATGCATTGTTCTTCTTAGCGTTTATGACACCAAGTGGATCCTTAACCTCCTGGCTATATCTGGCTTCTAGGCTATCCACAAATTGGCGGATATGGGTATCTACTATTTTTTTAATATACTGTTCTTTACTAGTATTCATTCAAAACTCCTTAAATTACTATGCTGTCATCCCCTTGGATTCATCCGCTTCTGAAGTATCATGAACAAAAAACATGGTTCTATCTTGTCGCTTCACTCAAATAATGCAAGCAATTTGTGCTTTCTTATTCAGCCTTAATTATACCATGTAAATTGAAAAAGGTCCAATAAAAATACAGAACATTTGTTTATTCATAATCTTTATAAAGAGAGATGCGGATTTCAATCAGTCATCTAAGTGTCGGATTTTATCATTATAGATCTTTTTTAATAAAATGATGCAAATCAATAGTGATGCGATCTCCGCGATTGGAAAGGCAAACCAAATGGCCGTTAGTCCGGATAACTTGGCTAACAGATAGGCGGATGGCAAGAGGAAGATTAACTGCCTAGTCATGGAATTAATTAAACTGAAAAGGCCATTTCCCAGTGCCTGGAAGGCGGAGACAGTGATAATGCAAAATCCAGCGAAGACAAAGTGAAGACTGATAATCCGAAGTGCAGGTATACCAATTTCCATCATGGGTTTGTTTGCATTAAAAAGGGAAAGCAGTTGCGCTGGGAAGATCTGAAAGATAGCTAAACCGAAAAGCATAATAAGAACTGCAGCGCTTATACTGTATTTCATTGTAGTTATGATACGCTTTTTATTTTTGGCACCATAGTTGTAAGCAATAATTGGAACCATCCCACCGCTTAAGCCGAATACAGGCATAAATACGAAGCTTTGGAGCTTGAAATAGACTCCATAAACCGATACGGCTGTGGTTGTAAATTGTATTAATATATTATTGAGACTAAAGGCTAAAACCGATCCAATTGATTGCATAAGCATGGAGGGAGCACCAACCCCATAGATCCGTTTCACTGTTTTAATAGAAGGACGAAATCTATGAAAACTTAAATTAACCTCAGGATTCTTCTTGATATTAAAATAGAGAGCCAAGGTTGCGGCAAGAACTTGACCAATTACAGTTGCTAATGCGGCACCGGCTACCCCCATCTTTGGGAATCCAAAGAGGCCAAAGATCATAATTGGGTCTAGGATAATGTTAATAACAGCACCAGTGATCTGCGTAATCATGCTATAAAAGGTATTGCCGGAAGCCTGTAGGATACGTTCAAACATTATCTCCAAGAAAACACCAATGGAGAAGATAGAAACAATCCGAAGATAGGTAGTCCCATATTCAATAATTTCAAGGTTATCTGTCTGGGATGTCATAAAAGGCCTTGCAAGGAAAAATCCAAGTGATGCAAATAGAATTCCTGCAATGACGGATAGGAAGATTCCATTTCTAGCAGAGGCGTTTACTTCCTTATAATTTTTTTCGCCTAGGCTTCTGGATAGTAAGGCATTAACACCTACACCGGTACCATTGGCAATAGCAATCATGAAGTTTTGAATCGGAAATGCAAGGGACAGAGCGGTTAGTGCATTTTCATTAATTTGTGCAACAAAGATGCTATCAATGATATTATATAAAGCCATAACTAACATGGAGATCATCATAGGCACCGACATATTAATCAGTAACTTATGGATCGGCATGATCCCCATCTTGTTCTCTTTTTTTTCAATCGTTTGTGTCATAAAATTCTCCTTTTGTAATGTGAATAAAAATGCTAAACTAGTAGGGAACTCTCAAGTTTCTATTGTGAATATATCTATATTACTGACATAATAATGAGAAGTCAAGATAAGAAAGAGCCACAGGGAAGATCACCTGTGACTCAAAATAAAGTATATGGGGGTATACGTTATTGGTATTTTTGTTCTAAATTTTTTAGTATCGTAAGATAGTTGGAAGGGATATTTTTATCGTTTGCATTCTTTTCAAAAGTAGCAGAGTCTTTCTCGATTTTATCCATGATTTCCTTAGGAAGTTGACGCTGTGCAAAGGTGTATACGACCTTATCTTCCTTTTCAATATGTCTCTGTAGATGATTAGCATAGCCTACAGCATTGGCAATCACGTCGATTTTACTCATGTCGTCACCGGATTTTACCCGATCCAATGCACTGCTAAGCTCTCGGATGAATAACCTACCCCAATCATGCTCTACTAGCATTCCATGGGTAATCAATTTATCTCCTAGGGGACCAAGGTGTTCTACCATTTCCTTAAAGAGAAATTGTTCTTCCTTCCCATGATGATGGACATCGGCATAATTACGGATAAAATCAATCATCTGTTCAAAATCTTCAAAGCAGATCTCTTTTCCTAAAAGGATATCATAGGATGCTTTACGCACAACTGCCAACATTCTTAAAATGTTTTTGTGCTCTTCAATCATAAGTTCTATGCTATTCAAGCGGCAACTTCCTTTCTGATACAATAAGTGACGGTATCTAATCTCTGATAATTTATGTTACATTCCTCTGCCAAGCCTTCCAGCCAAGCATCCCTAAGAATGTAATAGTTTTCTATATTTCCCTCTAATTCATTCCAATAGGGTTCATGTACACAGAGGTTCCTCTTCCAGATGATGCAATCCTCTTCCTGCTGAGTAATGCTATTTGCATGGTCACAGGGCATACCATCTAAAAGATGATCGGTAATCACTTTGTATAGTTGCGGCATAGTGATGGGATTTCCAGAAATGGATCTTCCGATTTCTCTGCCCTTTTGCTTAAGAATAGATTTTAACTGATCAAAAGAAGCGGGATCCTTTTTTATTAAATTGGTTACACAGTAGGCATATTTATATTCTACCTGGGATACCCGTTCTTGTAGCCACCCGTGAATATTACCGTGGTCAATCATTTCTTCCAAGGGCTTATTCTCAAAGATGCCAAATTTTCTATCACAATCATTTTCTAGTACCAGAGAATATTGTCCCCCAAGCTGACAAATCTCATCCACGATTGCCTGTTGTAATTGTATTTTATTATATAACCAATAATGTATTGGGCCTAAAAATGCACTCATTCCTCGATTCCTTTCTTTTGCCAATTAAAACAATTTTTAATAGAATTACCTAAGCAGCTGTTATTTATTAAAGCCATTTAAGAAGCAACAAATATTCTCTAAAATATGTTGTAGAAAATTATGCTGTAAATAGTGCGATATCATCTTCAACGGTACCAATTCCTGCAATACCGAAGTTTTCTACTAATACCTTAGCTACATTCGGGGAAAGGAATGCAGGAAGTGTCGGTCCTAGGTGGATATTCTTAACTCCAAGGTAAAGTAGGGATAGAAGTACGATAACTGCCTTTTGCTCATACCAAGCAATGTTATAGGCGATTGGAAGTTCATTTACATCCTGAAGCTCGAATACTTCTTTTAATTTTAAGGCAATGAGAGCTAGAGAGTAGGAGTCGTTACATTGACCAGCATCCAATACTCTAGGAATACCGTTAATATCACCCAGATCAAGTTTATTGTATTTGTATTTTGCACAACCAGCAGTTAAAATTACCGCATCCTTTGGTAAAGCCTTAGCAAATTCTGTATAGTAGTTTCTTGATTTTTGACGACCATCACAGCCTGCCATAACAAAGAATTTCTTGATAGCACCTGATTTTACTGCATCAATTACCTGATCAGCAAGTGCGAATACCTGGTTATGGGCAAATCCACCGATGATTTGACCCTTTTCAATCTCTACCGGAGCTTGACAGGTCTTTGCTAATTCAATAATTTGTGAGAAGTCCTTATGTCCATTCTCATCTCTATCAATATGAACGCATCCGGGAACTCCGGCAGCTCCTGTAGTAAATAAGCGGTTCTTATAGGATTGGCTTGGAGGAACAACGCAGTTGGTTGTCATAAGGATTGGTCCATTAAAGCTTTCAAACTCTTCCTTCTGCTTCCACCATGCATTTCCATAGTTTCCTACGAAATTATCATATTTCTTGAAGGCAGGATAGTAATGAGCAGGAAGCATCTCGGAATGGGTATAAACATCAACGCCGGTTCCTTTTGTCTGCTCTAATAATTGCTCTAAGTCTCTTAAATCATGACCGGATACTAAGATACCTGGTCGATTGCCAACTCCGATATTAACCTTAGTAATCTCTGGATTACCATAGGTTCCAGTATTTGCTGAGTCAAGAAGAGCCATGCCATCAACGCCCCATTTACCAGTTTCCATAGTAAGGGCAATTAAGTCATCAATACTTAAACTATCATCCAAGGTAGCTGCTAAGGCCTTCTGCATAAATGCACTGATATCGGCATTGTCATAATTTAATTCATTTGCATGTTTCATATAAGCAGCTAAACCTTTTAGTCCATAAGTAATTAACTCTCTAAGGCTACGGATATCCTCGTTTTCTGTAGCAAGAACACCGACATCTGAAGATAGGGACTTCTGATCTAACTCTTCTCTTGTGCTAGCAGTCCATAAGGCTGCTTCCGGCAGAGTATTCTTATCTGCAACCTTATCTAATAATTCATTCTTTATATTTAGAGTCTCAAATACTCTTTGATAGAAGATCTCATCATCAAAGTTAGCATTTGTGATTGTTGTAAACAGATTGATTGTAACATAGTGATTAACATGAGCAGAGATTTCCTCTCCTTGTGCTCTAAGAGTAGTGGCAACTGCACTTAAACCCTTTGTTGCATAGATTAATAAATCCTGCATTCTTGCTAGGTCCGGACCTTTACCACATACGCCGACCTTGGTACATCCGGTACATCCTACGGTCTCTTGGCATTGATAACAAAACATCTTATTTTCCATTTTCTCTCTCCTTTTTATTATTCTTTTATAATTAATGACAAGAGTTACTTGCCAATACTTTTTAATCCATGAAGGCAATATTGCCTTGTAGTTCTTATGGTTTTTTATTGACTTTCTTGGATTAAGGTGAGTATAATACAGTTAAAAAGATAAAAGTGTAGCAGTGGCTACAATTTTAATTTATTCATTAAAAAATTTTCAATTTCTTTCCTATTTATATTCCTATAGAAGGTAAAAAGTAGGAGTTAATAAATCGAATATCTTAAAGAAGGCTTTTCAATATATAACTAATGAAATATAAAATGAAGGAATGGAGGGTAGGTATGGAAAAATATTATCCTATTATAAAGAAAAGTGTTTTATTTAGAAACATTAAAGATATGGAGTTTGGACATCTATTAAAATGTCTTGATTCTAAAATAAGGTCCTTAAAAGCGGATGAATATATTTTCTTTGCAGGGGATGAAATTAATTATATAGGAATTGTTTTATCCGGAATTGTAGAGATTATGAAAGAGAATTTGGCTGGAAACAAGCATATTGTAGCATTTCTAGAAGCATCGGATATGTTTGCAGAGGGAATTGTGTGCACGGCAAAGCGGATTTCTCCGGTAACCGTTCGGGTAAAGGAGGATGCAGAAGTGCTTTTTATCCCTTATGAAAGGATTACAAAATCCTGTGGTAATAGTTGTTCTTTTCACATTAGTTTAATACAGAATATGATGGTGGTATTAGGAGAAAAAAATGTTAACCTAAACCGCAAACTGGAATTATTAACCTTGAAGGGGATGAGGGAAAAGCTAGCGAGCTTTTTAATTAACGAATCAAATGAAAGAGGTAGCAACATCTTTCAAATCATGCTCAACCGCACGGAGTTAGCAGATTATCTTAATGTATCTCGAACCTCCATGTGCAGGGAACTGGCAAGAATGAAAGATGAGGGTTTGATTGATTATTATGGGCGTAGCTTTAAGATCATAAATCGGCAACAGCTGATTGAATGCCTAGAATAAAAGAGGATTGGAAAGGAAATCAGGCCATCTCTTGACTGAGCTATAAAAGGATAGGAAGTTTTCCGACAATATAGATCTCCTGAGGAGAAATGTGGCAATGATATGCCAAGACTTCTACACCACTTTCATAAGCAGTTTTTACCTTTTCTGCAAAGGAGGGATCCGTTAGTTTATTGGGGCTAAAGCCTCTCGCATCTTCTATTTGTACTACAAATAGAAGGACACTACGATATCCTTCCTTTTTCGCATTTATTAATTCATCAATATGTTTTCTTCCCCGTTCCGTAGGTGCATCAGGGAAATAACACCAACCATCCCGTTCCAGGGTAACCCCTTTCACCTCTACATAGCAGATATCCTCACCAAGCAGCTGGAGATCAAAACGGCTGTTTTGAAATGTGACCTCCCTTTTAATCTCGGTATAACCCATAAGTTCCTCTATTAGATCAGATTCAATTGCTTCCTGGGCCAGGGCATTTGGAAGCTGGGAATCAATGGAGACCCAGTAGGAATTTTTCATTACCATCCGCAGCTCATATTGGGTTTTCCGATTTGGAGAAGGGTGATAGGAGAGCATGACCTGTGCTCCGGGGATTAAAAGCTCCCTAAGCCGTCCTGTATTTGGAATATGACATACCACCTCCTCGCCATTTAAATCAACATATGCTATAAAACGGTTGGGCCGCCTTAGAAAAGTTCCGTAATATGTGTCATAATTAAGTCTCATTTAAAATCCTTCCATTCATTGTATCTTTGAGGTTTTTTCATTCTATATCGATTAATACTATAGAAGTCCCAAATATTCTCCCATTATAGTACAGGTTATCTATAGAATCAAATATAACTGCCATTTTTCTGAGATAAAGTTTAATTAATGATGATTATAATTCAGAAAAATTAGGGTAGCTATGTTATAATTAGGGACATGTTTCAAGGGTTAATAGCACTTATTCCTCGTTCAAGAAGATGAAAAACAATTAAATTAATATGTAAGTATAGGAAATTAGGACTATAAAATCATACCAGAAAAGTGTATAATTAAGTTATATGAACCAAGGTTCATCGACATATGTTTTTTACTGTAAATAGGGGGCTTTCAATTGAAAAATAGAAAATTAATAGGGGTTATTATTTCTGAAGTTGAAGGTTTGTATCAACATAAGCTTCTAAAAGGAATTATTTCGGAATGCTATGCTTTGGATTATGATATTGCGATTTTCTCAACGTTTATAAAGAATTCTGGATTTCGCGAATATAAAATCGGGGAAAAGAACATTTTTAACCTAATAAATTTCAAACATTTTGATGGTATTCTTGTTGCTGCACAAACTCTAGCAATTGAGAATTTGTCGGAGGAAATTGAAGATATGCTAGGGGAAAAATGTAAATGTCCGATATTATATATCGATGAAGCTTCAAAATATTTCCCAAGTGTTTATACAAATGATTACGATTCTGCGGAGCAGATCGTGGATCATTTGATAGAGCATCATGGTTATAGAGATATTTTTTGTCTAGCTGCGAATCCCAATTCCATAGTTGCAAAAAACCGAGTGGAAGGATATAAAGCATCCCTTAGAAAGCACAATCTGCCGGTTGATGAGAGCAGGATTTCTTATCAAGGCAATTTTAGTTACTTTGCTGGTGAAATGCTTGCTATAAAAATAGCATCCGGAGAGATTAAGAAGCCGGATGCAATTATGTGTATCAATGATTATATGGCGATTGGGCTTACCAATGAACTAATTAATTATGGGATCCATGTACCGGAGGATATCGCTGTTACAGGTTATGATGCGGTTGATGAATCGGCAACCTGCCTGATACCAATCACTACATTTTCACCTCCGATTGAGCAAACCGGTAGGGAAGCGGTATGTGAGCTAACAAGATTAATGATCGGAACAAGGCCTGAGGTCAGCAAAAGAGAGGCTGGAAGTATAGTCTTAGGACAAAGTTGTGGATGTACCGGTGTCAATATGAATCGGAGCGGTATCTTACGATTAAAGGAAAAGCTGGATAACTATACGAGATTAATGGATA
>JAAYQP010000227.1 GCA_012519195.1 Clostridiales bacterium
AATTTAAAGGGAAAAATCGTGGATATCCTTGTTGCAGAAGATAAAATCACTTTTTCTATTGAAATTGATAGAGCATTAACTGAGCTAGATACAGATGAGCTGGATATTAAATTGCTTAAATCAACAACCCCTGGTAAATCAGTAGTTCAAATAACTGTTATTAAAGCAACTAATACAGACGAAGATGACGAGGATTCCGAAGCTATTGTTCCATTCCAAATTGCATATGCAGTATCCATACATAAGGCACAAGGGTTAGAATATGATTCTGTTAAAGTAGTAATAACAGAAGAAATAGATAAGATGATTACACATAATATTTTCTATACTGCTATAACACGCTCAAAGGATAAACTAAAAATTTACTGGACACCAGAATCTCAGCAGAGAGTTATCACTAATTTAAAAAGAGTGGAGTCTAGATATGATGCAGTTGTTTTATCTGCCAGAAGTGGACTGAAAAGGCAGAAAAATCTTCATACAAAGACTTCGCGATAACGTAGATATAGCAAAACACATAAAGTTAGAGGGTGAGAAGGCTCTAACCATACAATGTCAATAAAGGTCATTGTGTGGTTAATTGTTACACAGAAGAACTACTATTATTCTAGTAGAAATTCGGAGGATCAGATATTTGATGAAAACCAAAAATAAATATACAACAGAACAAAAACTAGAATTAAAAAAGTACATGAAGATAGTTGAAAAAGATAAGAAATTCAAAGCATTGTATGAAATTGTAAATTCAGCCACAAGCTCTAAATCTGAAAAGATAATTTCTGTTCAGGAGGTGGCTTTAAGTGTTGGATACCCTGCATATAAAATCAACTATTGGTTAAAAAGGTATCTAGAAGAAGGAATAACTGGAATAATTAATTATGAACATGTTGTGAAACAATTTCTAAAACAGTGCGGCAAACCCATAAGTGAATGGACCAAACATGATCTGTATCATAGACTAACTGAAGTTGGAGTTAAAATTGAAGATGAGAAAATAATTATCCACAATTTAGATCATGGTGAGAAAATAATTGTTCCTAGATCAGAAACCTTCTTTTGGAACATACTAAACAAAAGGAAAGATTGGCCCAATGCTGATAATATCGATGCTATAAATGAAATATATGTAAAACGAAAAGACAGCGACTTACAAATACTGTATGTAGACTATCTAATGATCCAGAGGGAGCCAATGCAACCGTTTGTTGAAGATGTTTTATATTTTATAGTAGTTAGTAATGATATACTAGAATTAATACCAATAAAAGTTGGGAGAAGAAACAATAAATGGCTAAAGCCTCAGGTTAACGGGTTTAGTAAAATTCTAGATCATATTAAAACATTCGAATATGAAAAGACAGTTACTATATTAAACGATACTGAGATCAACCGTGTCATTGCAGAAATTTTCTCAACTGAAGAAAGAGGAGTGTTTGTGGCAACAGGCGGTGGCAAGAACATTGTTAAAGGGATACAGGATGGCTTGAAGTATTTAAATGATATTAAAGGTGAATTAGAAAAGGATATGAATATATTAGAAAGGGCATCTACTAGATATTCTTTCATTGAAAAGAACAGAAAAAAATACGAAGAAATAAAAAACATCTAATATTTTAAAAAAAATTTAAGAAAATCTGACTGAACAGGAAATCTTCTAAAAGCATTGAGAATAGAGAGTTTCCTGTTCTTTTTGTGTTCAAAACTTTAATGTGTTTACTTGATAAAGTCAATAGAGAGCTTCGTGGATTAAAAATTGTATATATATATACTTAAAGCATATCAACGATGATTTCAATTATTCACTGATAAGATAATGGATTATACGATATAACCTACTGTCTTTATTGTGATAATACCAAATAAATATCAACAAGCTTTAAGTGATACTTATTTCAAAAAAGCGAACATCCTGATATGTGATAGGTATTGCTCTGTTAAAGAGCTACATATTAACTGACTACAGCACATTGAAAATTGTACATAACCATTCT
>JAAYQP010000228.1 GCA_012519195.1 Clostridiales bacterium
ACAGAAAATATTTTATGAAAGGAGTAGCATGTGATAGTTATTGATTATAAGGATCGTAGACCAATATACGAACAAATCGTAGAACGGTTTCAAGAGTTGATACTGAAAGGTGTTCTTGAAGCGGATAGCCAGTTGCCATCCGTTCGAAACCTAGCAATGGATTTATCTATTAATCCGAATACTATCCAGAAAGCATATACGGAACTAGAGCGTCAGGGCTACACCTATTCGGTTAAGGGAAAAGGGAGCTTCGTAGCGGTAACGGATCGATTGGTCCAGAGGAAAAAGGAGGAGGTTTTAGACGCTGCTAGTCAATTAGCAAAACTAGCGAGGGAATATGGTGTAGGGAAAGAGCAATTAATTAATGCGATTTTAGATGGATTTAAGGAGGAGCATAATGATTGAGGCTATCAAAATCAGTAAACATTTTGATCATATTAAAGCGGTCGATCAGGTTTCGGTTACCATTCAAGAGGGAAATGTCTTCGGCCTCGTAGGAACCAATGGAGCAGGCAAAAGTACTTTACTAAGGATGCTATGTGGTATCATAAAACCGGATAAGGGTGAAATTAAAATCGACGGGATGGATGTTTATGAGAATATTCGAGCAAAGGAACTATTTTTCTATATCTCAGACGACCAACATTATTTTAGCAATGCAACACCAAAGGATATGAAGAATTTTTATCAAGTAATCTATCCTGGATTTGATGGTGACAGATTTGATTCTCTAATGAAGCAATTTGAATTAATGCCAAATCGTAAGATTAATACCTTTTCAAAAGGCATGAAAAAGCAGTTATCAGTGATCTGTGGTATTTGTGCCAATACCAAGTATATATTCTGTGATGAAACCTTTGACGGATTGGATCCTGTGATGCGCCAGGCGGTAAAGAGTATAATCGCCAAGGAGATAACAGATCGTAATATAACAACGGTGATTGCTTCCCATAATCTTAGGGAATTGGAAGATATCTGTGATCATGTAGGCCTACTACATAGGGGCGGAATCCTCTTTTCAAAAGATTTATATGATATGAAATTAAATATACACAAGATCCAATGTGTATTTAAATCGGAAGAGGATGCATCTAGAGTGATAGAGGCATTGGAAATATTAAAGCAGGAGCGTAGGGGATCCCTTTATACTATTACCGCTAGAGGAAATCGTGAAGAGATTGATCGTCTATTTGATAGGGTAACTCCGATCTTTGCAGAGATACTTCCACTGACCTTAGAAGAGATCTTTATAAGTGAAACGGAGGTGGTTGGTTATGACATTAAAAAACTCATTTCTTAAATTACTAAAAGAAGATATGAAGAGAAGAATTTGGGCGATCGCACTCTCCATGTTAGCATTTTTTCTTTTATTTACCGTGGTTTGTGCCATGTCGGTTAGCGATTTTACCTATCGAAGTAACCAGATGGGATCTGATATCTATCTTATGGAATGGATCCATGAAAGAGTCCTTCGCTTCATGGGGCCGGCCAATGAGCTGGTGTTATTAATCACCATAGGATGCGCAGTAATCTGTGGTATCAGTGGTTTCTTCTATCTGCACTCCAAGAAGAAGGTAGATCTATACCATAGTATCCCCGTAAAAAGAGAAAAATTATTTGCAGTAGTATATCTTAACGGTTTGCTGATATATCTAGTTCCCTATATCATAAGCTTAATTTTGTGCTTCATCATATTAGGTGTCAATCAATATCTGCAACTAGAAGTGTTTCTTGCAGCCTTAACAGCCTTTGGAGTGAATATTCTTTACTATTGTCTGATTTATACGATAGCGATTATTGCCGTAATGCTAACCGGTAATTTGGTTGTTAGTGTTCTGGGAACTGCAGTTTTTTATTTATATGGTTCGCTAATTGTAGCAATTAAGGAAATGTATCATAGTCAATTTTTTATAAGTTATTTTTCTACGGAAAATTCAGATAATAGGATTATTAATATGTCCCCCTTGGGGAACTATATCAACATCGCTGGTAGGATCGCGGAAGGCGGTGGCAGAGATGTCCTTGGTACGATTGTAATGGTAAGTATTTTTACCTTGGTTTTAGTCCTGACAGCGCTTTTTCTTTACAAGAAGCGTCCTTCTGAGGCTGCTGGAAAGGCCATGGCATTTCGGGTGTCACAACCGATCATCAAGCTTGCCTTGGTAATTCCCGTATCTTTAGTAGGCGGGATCCTATTTATGGATGTTGCAAGTGGTGGCAATATGGCATGGTTTTTATTTGGCTTAATATTTTCTTTAATTGTCAGCCACGGGATTATCGAAATCATCTATCATTTTGATATTCGTAAGGCTTTTCATGGAAAATATTATCTATTAGCTTCCGCCGTAGTCGTAGGTATCATCGTATGCATCTTCCGTTATGATTTATTTCATTATGATACTTACCTACCTAAGAAAAGCGATATTAAATCTATGAGCGTAGATATCGGTGGATTGGATGACCATATACGATATTTTGAGTTCGATTCTATAAAAAATAGAAATATATACGATAACAATTATGAATTAAACCGTATGGAAATAAGGGATTTTACATCTGCTTATGAGCTGGCAAAGTATGGTATTGAACATTTTAAGAAGTATAATAAGGGAAAGAACGAAGTTAGATCCCTCTATGAAATAACAGAGTATGGTGCTAAGGACGCAAAATACTATCTTTATAAAGTGAAATATAGGTTAAACAGCGGGAAGGAAATCTATAGACAGTATATGCTTCCGGTGAAGGAAACCTATGAGCTTTTGCAAGATGTCTATGCAGATATGGATTTTAAGAAGGGCCATTATCCCATCTATCAATGGGAAGCTACTAGTATCGAAGGTGTTTCCTGTCACAATGAATTTGAAAATAAGGAATTTAGCCTAGATGTGAATAAGAAAGAACAATTACTAGAATTGTATAGGGCAGATCTTAAAAATCTCACACTCAATGATATTACTCATCTTCAACCGGTTGCAAAATTAACTTTTGAAATTAAAAATTATAATAGCAATTACTATGTCTATCCAACCTTTGCAAATACGATCACTTTTTTGAAAGATCATGGTTTTGATAGCACGAGGGTTGTGGAGGCAAAGGATGTTCGGGAGATCGTCGTTCGTAATCTTAATATTAAATTTGAAGAAGCAAAGGTTATCATAAATGGAGCTGCCTATGAAACTGCGATTGCTATTCCAACAATGGAGGCAGTGAATACAGACATAGAGGAAGAGGGAACCAAAAACTATTCCGATTTAGCGTCCATAGAAGAGATGATCCCATCTTTAGTAGATTACGATTATTATTGGAATAATCATGTCTTTATCGATGTGGAGGATTCCGTTGAGGTAATGGTGACGATTCATCTTGATGAATATGGGAACCATATTAGCAATTCATATTATTTTAAAGCAGGCGAGATACCGGAGTTTGTAAAGAAGGATATCCGTTATTGATATAGCAGATGATACAGCCGCCAAAATGGCGGCTGTCTTTATTATGGGTCGTGACCCTGTTGAGCACGCAAAGCGTGCGAAATATAAACCACCCGCTATGCGGGTGCGCGACGATTGTTATACAAAAAAATCACCTTTCCGTTATAATAAGGTTGTTCAAGCC
>JAAYQP010000229.1 GCA_012519195.1 Clostridiales bacterium
CCACCATGCAAGCATCCACCTGAAATCCCGCCTCTGTTAAAAAGGCCTTAACTGTATTACAGATATGCTCATCATCTTCAACAAGCAAAATTCGTATCGTCATAAAAATCCCTCCATAAAAAGGATAACATAGCAATCTGTATTTTTCCTGTAACTACATATATAACATATATATAAATAAATCAATAAAAGTAAATCCAAATTTTTAAATTCAGAATAAAACTAAACCGCGATTAATGCCTTTATTTTAACACAAAGTAGATCTTCTATCATGGATATTTTTTTCTACAAATAATTTCACTAAAGTTGATTAAAGCATGAAGCTATAAAGCTTTCAAATTATATTTGACAATGTGACCACCTGGTCTTACAATATAATTAACAATATGACCGTATGGTCGCCTATTTTCGAAAGGAGTAGCATATGCCACAAGAAACCTTTTTTAACTTACCAAATGACAAAAGAAACTTAATCATAACAGCCGCTATGGAGGAATTTTCGAAATCCAACTATAATTCCGCCAGTATAAATCAAATATGTAAGAAATCTAAGATTGCCAAAGGAAGTTTCTATCAGTACTTTACTGATAAATTAGAATTGTATGTTTATATAATGACTTTAGCTATTGAAGAAAAAATCAAGTTTTTCTCCTCTGCTATAGCTGAATTTCATACCTTAACACTATTCGAACAGTTTCGTTTGCTTTTTCTTAAAGGTATGGAATTTGCAAAAATGCATCCTCAATATGCTGCCTTAGGTGAGCAGTTTTCCAAAGAAAATGATGGAACAGCGAAAGCAGCAGTGATAAAAGAAGGAGATAAACAAGCAGAAGCACTATTTATACAATTGATTGAAAAGGCTAAAAGGAGAGGAGAAATAGACGATTATGTCGATTCTTTCGCCTTAAGTTTGCTACTCCAATCCCTAAATAGTGCAGTTATTAAATATATGCTTGGTCAGTTTGGTAACGATGGATATAAAAATAAGGAAGAAGAGTTAAATCATTTTGTAGATTCCCTTTTAAGTATCATTTTTAATGGAATTCAGAAAAAAATTAAATAAAGGAGGCTTATCATGAAGAAAAAAATAGATTTAATGTTAGGAATTTTATTTGCAGTTGCAACAATAATATTTATCTTATTATTTTTAACCAATGATATATTTTTTCACTGGGCATTTGAAAGACATCATAATATATTAAGTTGGTATATTAGACCCTTATTTATAATACCAATGGTAATATTTGCATTTAAGAAAAGTTATACTGGTATCTTTGCTTCCATATTCGCTCTATTTACAAGTATGTTCTGGTTTCCTGCTCCAGCAAGCAGCAATCCTCTAGTGATAGAATTTTTAGCTTTTGAAAGGGATTACTTGAAAGGTACATGGACCGCCCCTAAAATAGTTATGAGTTTAGCGGTGCCACTCTTTTTCATTATGCTTTTGATCGCAGCATGGAAAAGAAACTGGAAATGGCTTATAGCTGTTGTCATTGGGGCAGCGGTTCTAAAAATTATTTGGAGTGTTGTCTTTAGCGGTGAGGCAGGCATGTCTATTCTAAAACCTGCACTATTCGGTCTGATTATCTGTATTGTGGGAATAAGTTATTTATATAAGAAGTACAAGCGAACGGATAAAATTTGAGATTCGTATGAAAGAATACAAAAAGGCTTCAAATGAAATTGTTTTGATGTGACCCCAATAAGTTAGACCTAGAAAATCTAACTTTTGAGGGTCAGTTCATTTTCATTCGAAAGCCTTTTTGAAACTTATAATGTGAATCATATTTTATCAATACTACTTCGCTGAAATCCATCTGAATTAATCGTATATTACATTTTTACCTTCTTCACGCAACATTTTTAAAGAAGCAAGCATGTTATTTATTTCTTCCTCGGAATGCCTTTCCCAAGAACCCAATTCAGCTACTATCTTTAATGGATATTTCGATCGATAAGAACGTGTGGGATTTCCGGGAAATCTTTTATCCGTTAAGTTTGGATCATTTTCAAATTCGCCTAATGGCTCAACAA
>JAAYQP010000029.1 GCA_012519195.1 Clostridiales bacterium
CCAATTTTTACGATAGGTCCCGCCAATACTGCCCTATATTATGCAACCGTTAAGGTTATTCGCAGAGAAAGAGGATATTTGATTCGTGAATTTTTTAAGTCCTTTAAATTAAATTTTAAACAAGGTGCAATTATAGGTATATTACTGACCTTAGTTACCTTTTTTCTTGGCTTTGATTTATTATGGGCATGGATTAACCAGGAGAGCTTTCGTTTAGGCTCTGCACTCTTTGGTATCTTTATTGCTATGTCGGTAATGATGTTATGTATCTCAATCTATATATATCCAATTCTATCTAGATTTGAAATGACAATAAAACAGATATTTAAAGCTGCAACTTTTATGTCAATCCGGCATCTACCTTCAACGATTGGGATGATGCTGATTATCGCTGCTAGTGCACTAGGAATTTTCTTCATTCCTATCCTATTATTTGTACTACCAGCAGCAGCTACCTATCTTATATCTTTACTAATGGAGCGTGTCTTAAAAAAATATATGCCGGAATCGCAAGGCCCAGGGGAAGAAACCGGTAAAGATGAATGGTATCTGGAATAACAGATGGAGGAGAATCTATGTCAGAAAGAATTACGGATATTTTCGCAATTGATGTTTTTAATGACGCAATTATGGTAGAACGCTTACCAAAGAAAACCTATGCAGCCCTGAAAAAAACAATTGAAAATGGTGAAGATCTTGATCCAGGTATTGCTGAAATCGTTGCGAATGCAATGAAGGATTGGGCGATTGAACGGGGAGCAACCCATTATACCCATTGGTTTCAGCCAATGACTGGAATTACGGCAGAAAAACATGATTCCTTTATCAGTCCGACCAATAATGGTAAGGTTATAATGGAGTTTTCGGGCAAAGAATTGGTGAAAGGGGAACCGGATGCTTCCTCCTTCCCATCCGGAGGTTTAAGAGCAACCTTTGAGGCAAGAGGATATACTGCCTGGGATTGTACTTCACCGGCTTTTCTGAGAGAGGATGCTGCAGGGGTAACCTTATGTATTCCTACCGCTTTTTGCTCCTATACTGGAGAAGCCTTGGATATGAAAACACCTCTGCTTCGTTCCATGGAAGCAATTAGTACACAGGCAGTTCGAATTTGTAAGCTTTTTGGCCATCACGATGTGAAGAGGGTAACCACTTATGTTGGTCCAGAACAGGAATATTTTCTCATTGATAAGCAGAAGTACTTAAAAAGAAATGACCTTATTTTTACCGGACGAACCTTATTTGGAGCCATGCCTCCGAAGGGCCAAGAGATGGATGACCATTACTATGGCAGTATTAAAGAGAGAGTGGCATCCTTTATGAAGGAATTAAATATTGAGTTATGGAAGATGGGGGTTACGGCAAAAACCCAGCATAATGAAGCAGCTCCTGCACAGCATGAGCTTGCTCCAATCTATGCTACCGCCAACATTGCTTCCGACCACAATCAATTAATTATGGAATGCATGAAAAAGGTTGCCAACCGCCATGGCTTGGCATGCCTACTCCATGAAAAGCCTTTTGCTGGGGTCAACGGTTCCGGTAAGCATAATAACTGGTCTTTGGTTACCAATACGGGTAAGAATCTCTTGGATCCAGGCAAGACACCCCATGAAAATATCCAATTCTTATTGATTTTATCCGCTGTCTTACAAGCGGTAGATGAGCATGCAGATCTTCTAAGGATCTCAGCAGCCAATCCTGGAAATGACCATAGATTGGGTGCGGCCGAAGCTCCTCCGGCGATCATCTCTGTCTTTGTTGGTACACAGTTAGAGGATGTACTAATTCAATTAATCGAAACAGGAGAGGCAAGAAGCTGTAAAGAAGGGGGAAGGCTAAGCGTCGGAGTTCATACAATTCCAGAGTTTCGAAAGGATGCAACAGACCGTAACCGAACCTCACCCTTTGCTTTTACTGGAAATAAATTTGAATTCCGTATGGTGGCATCATCGATGTCGATTGCCTTGGCCAATACCGTATTAAATACGATTGTCGCAGATGTTCTTTGTAGAATGGCGGATGAGCTAGAGACAGCAGAAAATTTTGATTTAGCAGTCCATGATCTAATAAAAAAAACAGTGACAAATCATCATCGAATTGTATTTAATGGAAATGGTTACTCTGAGGAATGGGTCAAAGAGGCGGAGAGAAGAGGGCTACCGAATATTAAAACCATGGTAGATGCCATCCCTGCGATTAACTCAGAAAAATCGATCGCATTATTTAGTAAGCATAATGTATTTTCACCGTCAGAACTTCATTCCCGGGCAGAAGTCCTTTATGAATCCTATTCAAAAGCAATTAATATAGAAGCTAAGACTATGATTTCTATGGTAAATGTACAGTTTATACCTACCATCATTAAATATACAAAAAGATTGGCAGATGCCATTAATTCTATCAAGGCAGCCGTACCGGATGTCGATATAAGTGTACAGACGGATCTACTAAAAAAGACCTCCAAGCTACTAACAGAGGTGGATCAGGCATTAAAGAAACTGCAGGATCTGATGGAGGAAGCGAGTACAATTGAGGTTGGAGTGAAATCTGCGAATTTCTTTAAAGATAAGGTTGTTCCTGCTATGCAGGAGTTGAGAGCTCCAGTAGATGCTTTGGAATTAATTGTTGATAAGGACCTATGGCCAGTACCTACCTACGGTGAATTACTATTTGAGATATAATTGCATATAGGCAATCAAATTGTACAGGATAATGAATAGTCAACAGCGAAACGTAAGAGATAAGAAACGTTTCGCTGTTTTTCTTTATAGCAAGTGAAATGGCTTGCCAAATCATCTTGATTGTGTGTGCGCAATTTTTTTCTTGACAAATATTATATAATGCTATATATTTTGATTATCAAAATATTTGTCAGGCAAAATAATAATTGAGGTGAATTACGTGGAAGAGAAAATGAAGGAAATTAATAATATGCTTGTTGAGATTTACGATGATATTAATCGTATTGAGGAATACTCGATCAAGCAAGGTGCCTTCAGAGATATATCGATTACTGAGATTCATACAATTGCTGCAGTAGGAATGTACGGTTCTAAAACTATGTCGGAAATAGCGCAGGCCTTAGAGATTACGATGGGGACTTTGACTATCGCGGTTGATAAATTAATCAAGAAGGGCTATATGGAGAGAAGTAGAAGCAATACAGATCGAAGGATCGTAAATGTCAGCCTGACGAAAAGAGGTAAGCTGGCGTATCGTGTTCATGAAAAATTCCATTTAGACATGGTTCGGGCTATTATGAAGGATTTTACTCCCCAAGAGGAAGAAATCCTTTTAGTTGGCCTTCGGAAATTGAATCAGCATTTAAAGGATATTTATTCAAAAAGATGAGAATACTGCACAGCAGCTTCTGTTGTATTTATAGGAGGACTTATCATGAGGCATGTAAGGATCATTGGAACCGGAAGCTATGCACCGGATAACATAATGAGCAATGATGATATAGCAAAACTGGTTGAAACGAATGATGAATGGATAAAATCTAGAACAGGGATTAAAGAAAGAAGGATTTCCACGAAGGAAACAAGCTCGGATATGGCATATGAAGCTGCATTGAGGGCTGTTCAAGCCGCTGAAACCGATCCTAATGAAATTGATTTAATTATCTGTGCCACAATAACACCGGATTACTGTATGCCTTCCGTAGCCTGCCAAGTTCAGGGGAGGCTCAAGGCTGAAAATGCAGCAGCCTTCGACCTAAATGCAGCCTGTACTGGATTTGTATATGCCCTAACAACGGCTTCGCAGTTTCTTCAGACAGGGATGTATCAAAAGGCACTGGTAATTGGAGTTGATACCATTTCCAAAATAATTGATTGGCAGGATCGTTCTACCTGTGTACTATTTGGGGATGGAGCTGGTGCCGCTGTTCTTTCCGCTACCAGTGATAGGAGAGGTATTATTGCATCCACATTAAATAGCGATGGTAGCAAGCATGCATTTCTTTATTGCGAGGCAGTACCCCTATCAAACCCTTATGTAGAATCATTGGAGGAAAGAACAGCTCCAAGCATCAGAATGCTAGGGCAGGAAGTTTTTAAATTTGCTGTTCGAAATGTAACAGATACGATTCAAACCGTGTTAGAGAAGGCGAATAGAGAAGGGAAAGATATCAAATATATCATTCCCCATCAAGCCAATTATCGAATTATTGAAGCAGTTGCAAAGAACTGTAAGTTACCGATTGAAAAATTCTTTATGAATTTAGAACGATATGGTAACACGTCCTCCGCTTCGATCGGAATCGCATTAGATGAACTGGTTCAGACAGGGGAACTTCATCGTGGTGATACGATCATCCTTGTAGGATTTGGTGGAGGAATGACTGGAGGAGCAATCTTAATCGATTGGTAAGTTGAATTGGGAAACCAAGTCACTTGTCATATAAAACAATTTGGGAAAACCCGAATCAATATGGAAGGATAAGCCTTCCCTAAAATAAGGAGGATTTACATTATGGATTTCAATAAGGTTAAAGAAGTAGTAGCAGAGCAGCTAGGTGTCGATGTAGCAGAGTTAACTGGAGAGACATCCTTGAAAAATGATTTAAATGCGGACTCTCTGGATCTCTTCCAGATTATTATGTCACTGGAAGAAGAGTTTGGTATTGAAATTCCTACGGAAGATACGGAGAGTATTGAAACAATTGGTGATATTGAGAATTATCTGAAAAGCAGAAATGAGGATAAGTAATTACTAAAAAATTCTCCCGGCAATGATATCATGAGCAGAAAGTTAAGTTTCCTTAGTTATATTTGTCGGGAGAAATTCATAAGTATATACCTCTTTAAGGTAAGGAGTTTGATTATGAAGTCACGGGTATGTGAGCTATTAAATATAGAGTATCCAATATTTCAGGGAGCAATGGCCAGAATAGCGGATGCTTCTTTGGCAGCTGCCGTATCAGAGGCAGGTGGCCTAGGTATTATTGCTGGTGGAACAGCGCCAGTTGATTATATACGAAATGAAGTTAGAAAAGTAAAGGAAATGACAGAGAAACCTTTCGGCGTAAACATTATGCTACTAAGTCCTAATGCAGAAGAGATTGCAAAGATGGTTTGCGAGGAAGGAGTCAAGGTTGTTACCACCGGGGCAGGGACACCGGGGAAATATATGAGTATGTGGAAGGAACATGGGATCAAGGTGATCCCAGTGGTACCTTCCGTTGCAATCGCTAAGAGAATGGTTCGAAGTGGAGCAGATGCAGTGGTTGCGGAAGGAACGGAAGCTGGCGGTCATGTCGGTGAATTAACTACCATGGCCTTGGTGCCTCAAGTTGTTGATGCAGTTGATGTTCCGGTAATCGCTGCCGGTGGAATTGCTGATGGAAGAGGTATTTCAGCAGCATTTATGTTAGGAGCAGAAGGCGTTCAGGTTGGAACCCGGTTTCTTGCTGCTTACGAATGTAATATCCATCAAAACTATAAGCAAAAGGTTTTAAATGCAAAGGATATCGATACGGTAGTGACCGGTCGTTCTACTGGGCATCCGGTAAGAATCCTTAAGAATAAATTGGCAAGAAAATATATGGAACTAGAAGCCAAGAATGCACCATTGGATGAAATCGAGCAGTTAGGTGTTGGTGCTTTGGCCAGAGCGGTTGTAGAAGGCGATGTGGATTATGGTAGTGTCATGGCGGGACAGATTGCTGCCCTAGTCAATAAAGAGCAAAGCTGTAAAGAAATCATTCATGAAATGTTTACCGAGGCTGAGAAACTACTCAATAAGGAATGGAGGTAACCATGGAAAAGACAGCATTTCTATTTGCAGGGCAAGGGGCACAATATATTGGAATGGGCAAAGAACTCTATGAGCGCTATCCAATCTGCAAGCAGACCTTTGAAGAAGCCAGTGAGAGTCTATCCATGGATTTAGCACAGTTGATTTTCCATGGTGAAAAAGAGGAACTAAATCTAACGGAAAATACTCAGCCGGCAATTGTGACTATGTCAATCGCAGCCTATCGTGTACTAGCAGAATATCATATTGTTCCAAGTGTTATGGCCGGGCTAAGCCTTGGGGAGTACAGCGCCTTAACAGCCAGCGGGGTATTTACTTTATCCCAGGTAGTGCCCTTGGTTCAAAAGAGAGGACGTTTCATGCAGGAAGCAGTACCACAAGGAATTGGCAAAATGTCTGCGATCCTTGGATTATCTCAGGAAAAGGTAGTTGAGGCCTGTGAAGAAGCCAGTAGTTTCGGTATTGTTGAGCCGGCCAATTTTAACTGCCCGGGTCAGATCGTAATCGGCGGCGAAAACAAAGCGGTTGATGAGGCTTGCCGTTTGGCTAAGGAGAAAGGTGCTTTAAGAGCTGTGGAATTACCGGTAAGTGCACCATTTCATACATCTATGCTAAAGCCGGCGGCAGAGAAATTAAGAATTGAGATGGAAGACATTAGGATCGGGGAGATGAATACCCCTGTTATCAGTAATGTTAATGCAGAGTATATCAGTAGCTCCGATGAAGTGAAGAAACTACTATATCATCAGGTTATGAGTAGTGTTCTCTGGGAACAGACGATTCGAAGAATGGTTGCAGATGGAGTTAAGAATTTTATCGAAATTGGTCCTGGCAAAACCTTATCTGGTTTTGTACGGAAAATCGACCGTAAGCTGGGGATCTATAATGTAGAGGATCTTGCTTCCTTAGAAGCAACCGTTTCTGCTCTAGGAGGAAATGTTTAGAAAGGATAAGAATTATGCTGAATGGGAAAGTTGCAGTAGTGACAGGAGCCGGAAAAGGTATCGGCAAGGCCATTGCTTTACAAATGGCTGAATTAGGCGCCAAGGTAGTAATTAACTATCGAAGCAGCGCCGCCCAGGTAGAAGAATTATTAGCGGCTATAAAGAATATTGGTGGCGAAGAGATTGCAGTACAGGCAGATATCAGTCAAGAAGAAGAAGCAAAAAAGCTGATCAATGAAGCTATTAATGAATATGGGAAACTTGATATCTTAGTAAATAATGCAGGGATTACGAAGGATAATCTGCTGATGAGAATCTCGGAAGTTGATTTTGATCAAGTGATTGATACAAATCTGAAAGGAACCTTCTTCTGCCTTAAGCATGCATCCACAGTGATGCTTAAGCAAAGGAGCGGTAAAATTATTAATATGTCATCTGTAGTCGGTCTTACGGGAAATATTGGCCAGGCAAATTATGCGGCCTCAAAAGCCGGTGTGATAGGCCTTACAAAAGCAGCTGCTAGGGAGCTTGCTAGCAGAGGAATTAATGTGAATGCGGTAGCACCGGGATTTATTGAAACGGATATGACCAGTGTTCTATCGGATAAAGTAAAAGAAGCCAGCATTGCTAATATCCCATTTCGCCGATTTGGATCTGCGAAAGAGGTTGCCAATGTGGTATGCTTCCTAGCATCAGAAGCAGCAAGCTATATTACAGGCCAAGTGATCCAAGTAGATGGCGGCATGGTAATGTAGCAGTAAGGAGGATGAACAAGATGAATCGTCGTGTAGTGATAACTGGTATGGGTGCCATTACTCCAATCGGTAATAGCGTTGAAGAATTTTTTAATAATGTAAAGGCAGGAAAATGCGGGATCGACTTTATTACTTCCTTTTCTACGGATGGTTTTACTGCTAAAGTGGCCGCAGAAGTAAAGGATTTTGATCCTAAGAAATATATGGATTTTAAAGAAGCTAGAAGAATGGATCGCTTCTCTCAGTTTGCTATGGCAGCAGCCAAAGAGGCAATTGAGGACTCCGGCATTCAGCTAGATCAAGTAAATCGTGAGCGGTTTGGAGTCATAGTCGGTTCCGGTATTGGTGGAATTGATAATATTGAAAAAGAAGAACAGAAATTATTGGAGAAGGGACCAAAACGAATCAATCCCTTATTTATTCCAATGATTATTACCAATATGGCTGCAGGAAATATTGCCATCAAATATGGTGCTAAAGGGGTCTGTACTAATGTAGTAACCGCCTGTGCAACGGGAAGTCATTGTATCGGGGAAGCTTTTCGAAGTATTAAACACGGATATTCCGATATCATACTAGCTGGTGGTACGGAAGGGTCGATTACTCCCTTGGCGATTGCAGGATTCACCTCGTTAACTGCATTATCAACCAGCGAGAATCCCAATAGAGCTTCTATTCCTTTTGATAAGGAGAGAGATGGCTTTGTTATGGGAGAGGGAGCAGGTATCCTATTGCTGGAAGAATATGAGCATGCCTTAGCTAGAGGTGCTAAAATTTATGCTGAAGTAGTAGGATATGGAGCAACTTCCGATGCCTATCATATAACCTCCCCGGCTCCGGATGGAGAGGGTGCTGCAAGAGCCATGATCATGGCTATGGAGGAAGCAGGTATTACACCGAAGGAGATTTCCTATATTAATGCCCATGGTACCAGCACACCGGTTAATGATAAATATGAGACGGCAGCAGTAAAAACAGCCATGAGAGAGGAAGCTTATCGGATACCGGTAAGCTCAACAAAATCCATGATTGGACATCTGCTTGGGGCTGCAGGTGCTGTGGAAGCAGTGGCCTGTGTCAAAGCAATTTCCGATAGCTTTATACCGGCAACCATTGGTTTATCAGTACCGGATGAAGAATGCGATTTAGACTACGTTCCCGGTGTTGGAAGAGAAGAAACGGTATCCTATGCTATGTCCAATTCTTTAGGATTTGGGGGACACAATGCGACCCTAATCTTTAAAAACATGGAGGTACAGTAGTGGAATATAAAAAAATAATAGAACTAATTAGAGAGATGGATAAGACGGATTTAACTAAGATCGAGCTTGAACAGGAAGGTTTTCGTCTTTATTTGGAAAAAACCGGTAAGAATACGGTACTCGAAGTACCAGCAATAACACCTCAGTTTATAGGGCAACCACCTGCCCAAGCGGCTGTGACTCAGAATCAGATAGTTGCAGAAACTAATCTAGGAGAATTTCAATTGGAGGAGGAACCAGGTAATCGGGTTTTGTCTCCTATGGTAGGAACTTTTTATGCAGCACCCTCACCGGAAAAGCCACCCTTTGTTAAGGTTGGTGATAAAGTCAAGAAAGGGCAGACCTTATGTATCATTGAGGCCATGAAACTGATGAATGAAATTGAGAGTGATTATGACGGTGAAGTAGTTAAGATACTTGTTAATAATGAGCAGATGGTGGAGTTTGGGCAACCCTTATTTATTATTCAATAAGTCTTAAGTATAAGGCTTTGCAAGATAACTTCTAACTGCGTATACTAGCAAAAAACTTGAACATTGTGGAAAGGAATTCATATGCTTAATATTAATGATATTCAAAAAATAATTCCCCATAGGCCTCCGATGCTATTAGTTGATCGGATCGATGAACTTGTGCCAGGGGTAAGGGCAGTTGGTAGGAAGTGTGTAACAATGAATGAACCATTCTTTGTTGGACATTTTCCAGAGAAAGCGGTTATGCCCGGTGTTATTATCCTGGAAGCACTGGCACAAACGGGAGCTGTAACAATGCTAAGCTTGGAAGAAAATACAGGGAAAATCATGTATTTTGGAGGCATTGATAAGGTGAAATTCAAACGTCAGGTTGTACCTGGCGATGTATTAAGATTAGAAGTTGAAATTATTAAGAATAAGGGTTCCTTCGGAGTAGGTAATGCTATTGCTTATGTAGATGACCAGGTAGCAGTTCAGGCGGTTCTCACCTTTGCTATCGAGTAATTATGGTCAGGGGATAGGATATATACTAAGGATTATTCGTAAATCGATCAAGAATTTAGAATCGTACCAAGATTAAGGAGGGTTACGATGTTTCGTAAAATATTGGTTGCCAATCGAGGGGAAATTGCTGTCCGGATTATTCGTACCTGTCGAGAGATGGGAATCGATACTGTGGCAGTATATTCCGAGGCAGACCGAGAGGCTTTACATGTTATGCTGGCCGATGAGGCTGTTTGTATCGGACCTGCAAAATCCAAGGATAGTTACCTTAATATGCAAAATATTATAAGTGCCACCGTATTAACTGGGGCACAAGCGATCCATCCTGGATTTGGGTTTTTATCGGAAAATAGTTCCTTTGCAAGAATGTGTGAGGATTGTAATATAACATTTATTGGCCCTAAGGCGGATACCATTGATCTTCTTGGGAATAAATCTATGGCAAGGAAAACGATGCAGAAGGCTGGTGTGCCGGTTGTACCGGGCTCTGACGGAGAGGTTGAAACAGTTAAGGATGCCCTAAGGATTGCCGATGAGATTGGTTACCCGGTAATGATCAAGGCCTCAGCTGGTGGTGGGGGCAAAGGTATGAGAGCGGTACATCATCCGGACAACTTGGAAAATGCATTTTTATCCGCAAAGGCTGAGGCCAAGGCTGCTTTTGGTGATGATCGACTGTATATGGAGAAGTTGATCATGAATCCAAAGCACATTGAATTTCAGATCCTTGCTGACTCCCTAGGTAATGTAGTTCACCTAGGGGAAAGGGATTGTTCTGTACAAAGAAGAAATCAAAAGATGATGGAAGAATCCCCTTCGCCGGTTATGACTAAGCAACTACGGGAGAAAATGGGGAATGCAGCTGTGAAAGCGGCTAAGGCTTCCGGTTATATTAATGCTGGAACCATTGAGTTCCTCTTGGATAGCCAGGGAAATTATTATTTCATGGAAATGAATACAAGAATTCAAGTTGAGCATCCTGTTACTGAGATGGTTACCGGCATCGACATGATACGGGAACAGATACGTATTGCCAACGGAGAAACATTGCCTTTCCATCAAAAGGACATTGAATTTCGTGGGCATGCAATTGAATGTAGGATTAATGCAGAGGATCCGAATCGTGGTTTCCTACCCTGTCCAGGCCGAGTAGATAATCTTTTGTTCCCTGGGGGCTATGGAATCCGTGTAGATAGCGCTCTTTACCCGGGATATACCATACCGCCAACCTATGATTCTATGTTGGCAAAAATTATTGCTTATGGTAAGACTCGAGAAGAAGCAATGGATCGAATGAAGCGGGCATTGGTAGAAATGGTGATCGATGGAATTCAGACGAATGCAGAATTTCAGTATGCGCTCCTAGAGCGTGAAGAAATCATTACCGGAAACTATAATACCGGTTTATTAGAGGGAATGAAGTAGTATGAATATGAATCCATTTAAATCAAAAAAATATGCAATCTCCAAAATATACAGGGCAAGACCTCAGGAAATTGTACGACCGATCCGGGATATTCCTGAGGATGAAAAGCCGAATGTGCCTCAAGGGATTATGACCAAATGCCCAAGCTGCGGTAATATGATTTATACCAAAAGCCTCTGTACAAATTATAATCAATGTAATGAATGTGGATATAATTTCAAATTATCTACATATGAACGCATTGCAATTATAACGGATAAGGGAGAATTTGAGGAGTTTGATAAGAGCTTAAGTACGGAAGATCCTCTGAGTTTTCCTGGATATCGTGATAAACTGGAGAATACCAAGAGTAAGACTGGCATGCAGGACGGAGTTGTTACTGGTAAAGGAAAAATAGATGGATGCCCGGTTATGCTTGCAGTAATGGAACCAGCATTTTTTATGGGGAGTATGGGGACAGTTATCGGTGAAAAACTAACCCGACTATTTGAACAGGCAACAAAGGAAGGCCTCCCGGTTATTGTATTTACCGCCTCCGGAGGAGCCCGTATGCAGGAAGGGATCTTCTCGTTGATGCAGATGGCCAAGGTTAGTGCTGCTATAGCAAAGCATAGTCAAGCAGGATTACTATATGTAACTGTTCTTACAGATCCGACAACCGGTGGTGTAACAGCTAGTTTTGCTATGTTGGGAGATATCATATTGGCAGAACCGGGGGCTTTGATTGGCTTTGCAGGACCAAGAGTAATTGAGCAGACCATCGGGCAGAAGTTACCGGAAGGATTTCAGCGTTCTGAATTTTTAATGGAGCATGGATTTGTTGATCATATTGTTTCAAGAGACCAGTTGAAAAGTACGCTGGGGATGATACTAAAGCTCCATGCAAACACCGGAATATGATAGAGGAAAGGGAGACGATATGGAGATAACACCCTGGGAAAAGGTTAAGCTTGCTCGTATGTCACTTAGACCTACCGGGCTTGATTATATCGACCGGATTTTTGATAATTTTTTAGAACTACATGGGGATCGATATTATGGAGATGACCATGCGATTGTCGGTGGTATCGCTTCCTTTGGTGATCTGCCGGTCACTGTTATTGCACAGCAGAAGGGACGCAATACAAAGGAAAATATTATGAGAAATTTCTCTATGCCTCATCCTGAGGGGTATCGTAAAGCACTCCGGCTAATGAAACAGGCGGAAAAGTTTCATCGGCCAATCATTTGTTTGATTGATACGCCAGGAGCTTTCTGTGGGATAGGAGCAGAAGAAAGAGGGCAGGGAGAAGCGATTGCCACTAATCTTTCGGAGATGATGCTTTTAAAAACTCCAATAATCTCTGTTGTGATTTCAGAAGGGGGAAGTGGAGGAGCACTGGCTCTAGGCGTCGCGGATCGAGTCTATATGCTGGAACATGCAATCTATGCAATTTTATCACCGGAAGGGTTTGCCAGTATCCTTTATAAAGATTCTTCCAAAGCGGAAAGAGCAGCAAAAGAAATGAAGCTGACGGCACAGGACTTGCAGGAATACGGTATTATCGATGGGATTATTGAGGAACCTCAGGGAGGAGCCCATAATGACCATGATCAGGCTGCTAGCAATATAAAAGCTATGTTGGAAAAAGAATTAAAGGAACTAATCAATTTACCTATAGAAACCTTACTAGAACAGCGCTATCAAAAATTCCGGGGAATCTAGATCAAACACTAACATAGTTACAGAATAATTTTCAAATAATTTAAATTGGAAATGGGTTGTCACATTTATTATTGTGGCAGCCCTGTATTTATGAATACCTTATATATCAGATTTTAGGTATTCTAATAGCGTATGATTTTTATCCAACGTAGACACGCTCACGCTCGATTGTCTTGGGATTTAATAATCCGATAAATTGCAAAGGAGACACGATATTACTCCCATGATTCATGTGTTCTTATTTTTATAATATTCATGGCTTATTATTTAGTTACTGTAATAAGAAAGCTAGTGTTTTATAGAATAATCTATTGATTGGGGAAGAAATATTCTATATGATAATCTTAAATTCAATAAGGGATTTTTATCTTTCAGCGAAAAGGAGATGGAAAGATTATGTATAATTACATACTAGAATTTTGTGACGAATTCGAATATCCAGAGAAAGCGAAACAAGCTTTGGGAAAAGCATATGAAAGTATCATGATGCAGAAGGATGCAAGAGAACGATTTGAAGCTCATCTTGATTTATATTTTAGGGATCAATTAAAGGATTATAATCAAGCTTGGTTAGATCTTGAGAAAGCGGCGGAGTTGTCAAGGGAACATAAATATACAGTGCATCTGTTGTTTTTAATCTGTTTATCAAAGCACTTAAGAGAACGATACAAAGACAGAGGAATCTCTTATCAGATTTTCTATGATTCTATGTGTGATTTAAAATGGAAGCTCTTTGAATGCCATAAGATGTATGATATCTGGGGGAGCTTTGTAGCAGACTGGGAAAAGGGTTTCTTCACTATGGATCTATTTGCTCTCGGGCGGTTACACTTTGAACTAATTCCATGGGCTTACTCCTATGAAAAAGATGGATACCAAGTAAAGAAAGGGGATACGGTAATTAATATTCATATCCCTTCCTGTGGACCATTGCTTTATGAAGATTGCCTTGATTCCTAACGAAAGGCTGCAAAGTTTTTTAAAGAGCATTTTCCTCAAAAGCCAATCCCCTTTGTTTGTTTTTCTTGGCTTCTCTTTCCCCAGAATAAAGAAATTCTTCCGGAAGGCTCGAATATTCGAAAATTTATGAATGATTTTGCGATTGTATCTTCAAAGATCGATGAAGAAGGTATGGAGCTGTGGAGAATCTTCTATCGGGACTATAAGAATAAGCCGGAAGATTTACCAAGAGACACATCCCTACAAAGAGCTTATGCGGATTGGCTTCTAAAGGGGAATAAGGTGGGAACAGGGGAAGGTATCTTTTTCTTTGATGGAGAAAGAATTCGATAGAAATAGAAAAAAGAAAACCTACTTTAGATGTACCGATCTCCAATCGTTAGATTTTAGGTCTAGCTTTTGGGGGTCGGTACAAATTTAAATAGGTTTTCGTGTTTTTATTGTATTTCGTCCAGATCATCTTTAATGTTAAACTGCATAACCTGTCTCTTTCTAGCCAGTTCATCACTATCCAGATATTCGTCATAGGTAGTGATTTTATCAATCAATCCATTTGGAGTAATTTCCATAATTCGATTTGCTGTGGTCTGAACAAACTGATGATCCTGGGAGGTAAATAAGGCTACTCCAGGGAATTTAATCAAAGCATTATTTAAGGAAGTAATTGACTCCATATCAAGATGGTTGGTCGGCTCATCCAGGAGCAATACATTAGCACCAGTAAGCATCATTTTAGATAGCATTACTCGGACCCTCTCCCCTCCGGAGAGCACATTTACCTTCTTAGCCCCTTCCTCACCGGAAAAGAGCATTCTACCCATAAAGCCACGGACATAGGTTACATCCTTTTCCGGAGAAAATGGCATCAGAAAGTCTACGATGGTTTCATCTCCGGCAAATAGGGCAGTATTGTCCTTAGGGAAATAGGAAACATTGGTTGTAACACCCCATTTATAACTTCCTTCATCCGGCTCTAGCTCTCCTGCAAGAATACGGAATAGGGTTGTAGTAGCCAAGGTGTTAGGACCAACAAAAGCAATTTTATCGTCATGGCCTACGATAAAGGAAATATTATCCAATACTTTAACACCGTCGATTGTTTTGGAGATATTTTCAACGGTTAGTACCTCGTTTCCAATTTCACGGCTAGGACGGAAATCAATATAAGGATATTTACGGCTGGATGGTTTGATGTCATCCAATTCAATTTTCTCCAATGCTCTTTTTCTTGAGGTAGCCTGCTTAGATTTAGAAGCATTCGCTGAGAAGCGTTGGATAAATTCTTGCAGCTCCTTAATCTTTTCTTCCTTCTTCTTGTTGGCTTCCTTCATTTGCTTAATCATCAATTGACTGGATTCATACCAGAAATCATAATTACCAGCATAGAGTTGGATTTTGCCATAGTCAATATCTGCGATATGGGTGCAGACTTTATTTAAAAAGTAACGGTCGTGGGAGACTACGATAACGGTGTTTTCAAAATTAATTAGGAATTCCTCCAACCAACGAATCGCTTCTAAATCCAAATGGTTGGTCGGCTCATCCAGAAGAAGGATATCCGGATTACCAAAGAGTGCTTGCGCCAGAAGAACCTTAACTTTCTGACTGCCGTTAAGTTCGCTCATTTTCTTATCATGGTATTCCGTCTCAATGCCCAGTCCATTAAGTATAGAAGCCGCATTTGCTTCTGCTTCCCATCCATCCATGGAGGCAAATTCCGCCTCTAATTCACTAGCGCGGATCCCGTCTTCCTCTGTAAAATCTTCCTTTGCATAGATTTGCTCTTTTTCCTTCATAATGTCATACAAACGCTGATTTCCCATGATAACAGTGTCAAGCACCTCAAAAGCGTCATATTTAAAATGATCCTGCTGAAGAAAAGAAAGTCTCTGCCCCGGAGTTATTATAATTTCACCTTTCGTAGGTTCAATCTGTCCATTTAATATTTTAAGAAAGGTAGATTTACCGGCGCCATTCGCTCCGATTAATCCATAGCAGTTGCCCTCAGTAAATTTAATATTTACTTCTTCGAACAATGCACGCTTTCCAATCCTTAGTGTTACATTACTGGCCTGTATCATGAAAAACCTCCTAAATAACTTACGTTCTAAAAATAATCGCCATTTACTATTGTATCGTACTTTACTATTTTTGCAAGCAATTTTTCAATGGGTTTTTTAAGGTAATAAGTCTGTTGCGCACTTTTAACGCTACTGTTATAATAGAAGTTAATCATTCAAAGCATAGGTTAAGTTATAAAATTAAGACTAAGTCGCTAAGTTAATATAAATTTATATAGGGGGTTTTTATGGCGATTAATAAGGCTATGAAAATGGCATTGAAGGCATTGTCCTATCCCGATTTGGATGTAAAAAAGACCTATAAGATACAAAGACAGATGAACAATGCAGCACACCCATATTTAAAATCGCTTTATAAAATGTGGGATCATAAAATCCCCAGTATGGATCATGATATTCCTGTTCGGATCTTTCTTCCCAAGGGGAAGGAAGATTGCGATATGAAAGGTGTCCTAATATTTTTCCATGGCGGGGGCTTTGTCATTGGAAATATCGACAGCTATAGTAATGTCTGTGCCAATATGGCCAATCAAACCGAGCATATTGTGGTTTCGGTGGATTACCGTTTGGCGCCGGAGTATCCCTTCCCATCAGCACCAGAGGATTGTTACGCGGTGACTAGGGAGATATTTTTAGATTCAACTTTATTTAATATCCCTACGGAAAAGATCACCTTGATTGGTGATAGTGCTGGAGGTAATCTAGCAGCTGTTGTTTCCCTTATGGCTAGGGATCGGAAAGAATTCCTTCCCAGAAAGCAAATACTTTTATATCCCTCTACCTGGAATGATCATAGCGAAACATCACCTTTTACTTCTATACATGAGTTTGGTACGGATTATCTTTTGACGGCTAAAAGAATCAATGATTATCTGGACCTTTATCAGGGTA
>JAAYQP010000230.1 GCA_012519195.1 Clostridiales bacterium
CCCCCATCTGCTTTGACAAGATTTCAAGACTAATCGGTTCGGTAAAATGATCAGAGATATAATTAATCAGCTGAGCAGGCAAATCCTGAGATTGTGCTTCACGATTCTTAACTAGCTCCATATGCGGAAGCAATCGTGCTAAAATCAGCTGGATATATGCACGAATCACCGGAATATTTGAGGAAATATCGGGATGGGTTTGCAGCAATGAGTGTATGGCATATGTAATATCAGGATGCAGGTTCTCTCCCATGACAAATGGATGAACCGGATGAGTAGTTAATAAGGTAGATAGGAAGTCTCCGCTCATTTCTGCAGGGGATAGTATTAGGATGCCATCACTATAGTTCTGTAGTAGGTCGGTGTCATAACTGTGAATCTGATTAGGAAATGCGATACCAACATCCCCTTTTTTTAATAGCTGTCTATAGTTTCCAACAGTAAACAGGATTTCTCCCTCTTCTACCATGAAAATTTCGATACCTCTGTGCATATGGGCTGGAAATATCATGTTTTTAACGGTTTGAAAGATAAATCTGTCAGAATTATTTTCATAAAACAGTTTCATACAATACCTCTTTTCTATGTTATTCTCATTCCCACTGCCTATAAACTATATACATGAAAATCGGAGAGATTTTCTCTTTTTCTAGAACTGAATTTTTATAAATTGAATATATCTACTGCAATAATTGTCCATTAATAGATGCGATATGTCAAGAATTATAATACATGCCATGCTACAATTACATTATCATATAAGCATTTCATATTGGAGGAGATATTTATGAAGTATAAGATGGTGGTCATAGGATACGGCGGTATGGGGGCTTGGCATGCTGATAATGTATCATCCATGATGGATCATATTATTGTCAAAGGAATCTTTGATATAAGAAAAGAGGCATGTGATAAAGCCCTAAAGAAAGGTCTATATGTTTATAGTAATGTTGACGAATTATTAAATGATCAGGAAATAGACCTGGTCACAATCGCAACTCCAAACGATTCCCATAAGGACTATATTATAAGATGCCTCCGTGCCGGTAAAAATGTTATCTCTGAAAAGCCTGTTACCATGAATGTGGCTGAGCTGGAAGAAATACTTGAAGTTTCAAAAAATAGTAGCAAAGTATTTTCCATCCACCAAAATCGTAGGTGGGATAAGGATTTTGTTATTATCAAAAATATATTAAAGCAAGGTAGCATCGGTACACCCTATTTTATTGAAAACCGTGTTCAGGGCTCAAGGCGTGCGATGTATGGCTGGAGAGGTCATAAAATCAATGGTGGTGGTATGGTTCTAGATTGGGGTGTTCACTTAATAGACCAACTGTTAAATCTAATCGATTTTCCAGTAGTATCGGTAGATGCACATCTTTTTAATTTATATTCGGATGATGTAGATGATAACATTAAGATTTTTCTTCGTTTTGAGAATGGTATCTCTGCTTTGTGTGAAATGTCAACCAATTGTCTAATCAATCTTCCCCGCTGGCATGTTTCCTGTACGGAAGGTACTGTAGTAATTGAGGATTGGGATTGTAAAGGAAAAATTGTTAAATTAAAAGAAGATGCCGAGATGACTTGGTCCGATGATATTGTCTATACGGAAGCTGGGCCAACCCGCACCATGGCACCAAGGCCAAGCTATACAACAGAAGTATTTGATTTACCTGAAGTTAATTCCGATTGGAGTGACTACTATAATAATATAATAAAAGTTATGGAAGGAAAGGAAGAATTAATTGTAAAACCAGAGCAGGCCTTACGAGTGATGAAAGTAATTGAAAAGGTATTTGAATCAGAACAAATCGGGTCAGGTATACGCTGTTACATATAAAATTATAGTTATTTAGTAAAAATTTGATTTTGAAGGAGGATAATACCATTGAAAAAAGCACTCATTTTTTATGGAGGATGGGACGGGCACGAACCTCAGCTAGTGTCAAAAAGATTCGCTGGATTACTTGAGAAAAATGGTTACGAGGTACAGATTGAAGATAACTTGGATTGCCTTTCTAATGTTGAAGATTTAAAAAAACTGGATTTGATTATTCCTTGCTGGACCATGGGTAAGATCGATGATAAGTATGTCGAAAACCTTTCAGAAGCAATCGGTACAGGAGTGGGTCTGGCAGGCTGTCATGGAGGAATGTGCGATTCCTTCCGTGAAAATACGCAATGGCAATTTATCACTGGGGGACAATGGGTCAGCCATCCCGGCGGAGACGGTATTGATTACATCGTCAACATCTGTCATGGCTCAAGTAAGATTGTTGAGGGCCTAGATGATTTCCCTGTATGCAGTGAACACTATTATCTTCATATAGATCCTGCAATCGAAATCCTTGCTACCACAAGATTCCCCATCGTCAACTACTATCATATTGCAAACAAACCTGTGGATATGCCGGTGGCATGGACAAAGTATTGGGGAAATGGGCGCGTATTTTATACTTCTCTAGGACATCATGATGATGTATTTGATAAATCCCCAAATGCACAGATCTTAATGGAACGTGGTATGCTCTGGGCAGGAGAGGGTAAGCAATTTGCCATAGAACACAACCTGTCAACAGTACGTTTCCTTAATGATGCCAAGATGTATTAAAGGAGGTTAAGAATTTATGATGAAAATAGGAATGGTTGGAGTAGGGGCAATCAGTGGTATTTATCTTGAAAATCTAACTCAGGTTTTTAAGGAAGTTGAAATCATTGCCGTCTGTGACTTGATTAGAGAGAAGGCTGAGAAGGCACAGAAAGAATATAATATTCCAAAGATCTATGACACCATGTATGAATTATTTGCAGATGATGAAATTGATATTGTACTTAATTTAACACGTCCATATGAGCACTTCGAGGTTACCAGTGAAGCACTAAAAGCCGGAAAACATGTTTATTCAGAAAAGCCGCTAGCAGCAACCCTAGAAGAAGGATTGGAACTCGTTCGTCTGGCACAGGAGAAAAATCTCATGCTCGGTGGAGCACCGGACACATTCTTGGGGGCTGGTATCCAAACATGTCGCAAATTGATTGATGATGGTTTTATCGGTAAACCGGTAGGTGCTATGGCTTCTATGATATGCCACGGCCATGAAAGCTGGCATCCGGACCCGGAATTCTATTATAAGCATGGTGGAGGTCCGATGATGGATATGGGACCTTACTATCTCACTGCCTTAATCAATCTTCTGGGAGGTATTAAAAGTGTTACCGGAGTTGCAAGAACTTCCTTTGATCAAAGAATCATAACAAGCCAGCCCAATGCAGGCACCATCATTGATGTTGAAGTTCCAACCCATGTCACAGGTATTTTGGAATTTGAGAATGGTGCCATAGGTACCTTACTAACAACATTTGATGTATATAATAAGGGTCAGGCACGCTTTGAGGTATATGGTTCAGAAGGAACTCTTATCGTACCGGATCCAAACACTTTTGATGGCCCGATTTATCTGTTGCGTAAAGAAGAAAGCGAGTTTAAAGAAATACCCTTATTGTTCGATTATGCAAATAATAGCCGTGGATTAGGCTTAGCTGACATGGCAAAAGCCATTGAGACAGGACGATCCTTCAGAGCAAACCATAACCAGACACTTCATGTTTTAGAAGCCATGGTTGCCTTTAAAACAAGTAGCGATAAACGTGCTGCTGTAGATCTTCAATCAAGGTTTAAACGGGAAAATCCTATGAAACCAAATCCAATGACTGGTATCATTAGTCAATAACTATATAATGAGTTACAGAAAAATACTATGCTGAAAGAATCCAAACCTACTTTTTTCAGCATAGTATTTTTTAGATAATTGCAAAACTTTACGATTGCTTCAATTTTATATACAACATATACAGTTTCTGAGCGAAGTTTGCGTGTATACTAGAGAGGAGTTTTTAACCAATATCTCTTCCATTACTGATTTTATTAAAAATCAGGAGGGAACCAACCGTAAGAACCGTTAGTACCGTTGATAAGGCTGCCGCAATTCCATAATTGCCTCGGATAACCTCCGTATATATCGCAACAGTCAGGGTCTTGGTTTTACCTGTGTAAAGAATGATCGCTGTTGACAATTCACTGATCATGGTTACCCAACTTAGGATTGCCCCGGATAGGATACCAGGAGCCATCATAGGTACTGTAATTTTATAAAAGGTTTTCATCTTGGAAGCTCCTAAGGAGATCGCTGCTTCCTCAATATACATAGGGATTTGCTGTAATATCGCAACAGAGGAACGAATGGTATAGGGAAGCCTTCGAATAATTAAGGCAACTACCATAATCAGCATACCGCCACTTAAGAGTAATGGTTTCTTATTAAAGGAAATAAGTAATGCGATACCTAGTACAGTACCTGGAATGATATATGGTATCATGGAAAACACATCGATTATATTGGTTACCGGATTCCTTCTTCTAACCACCAGGTATGCGATTAAAATAGCAAGAAACAATATAAATATTAAAGATACAATAGGAATTATAATCGTATTTTGTATACTCTTTCCTAATTTATCCACCATGCTAACATAACTATTAAAGGAATATCCCTCTACAAAAATCTTTCCTCGTACATTTTTAAAGGAAGTATAGATCACATATACCTGTGGTAAAATTGCAATTCCGATTACTAAATAGACAAAGCTATGGATAAAAGTATTATAAAATCCATTCGCCTTTTTTTCTTCAATTGGATGCAAGGAGTTCATGGAAAATGATTTTCTATTTCCTACATATTTCTGCATTAAGAATACCAGTGTAGTAATTGCAATGGCTATGATTGCGATCGCTGCTGCAAATCCATCGTCTCCACCAACTTCACTGATAAATTCGTTGTAAAGTACCACTGGAAAGGTACGATAGCCTTCACCAATTAGCATAGGTGTACCAAAATCTGCAAAGGCACGCATGAATACCAATAGCCCTGAAGCAAGCAAGGTTGGTATAATGATTGGTAAGACGATCTTAATAAAACATCGTGCCCCACTGCAACCTAGATTTTGACTGGCTTCTAGTAAGGAATTATCGACATTCTTTAAGGCTCCCCTTACATATAAAAATACCAAGGGGAATAATTGCATCACTAGCACCAATACGATACCGACAAAACCATAAATATCCGGAATTATAATTCCAAAATTCTTAAAAAACGTAGTGATTACTCCACTCCGACCTAATAAGAGGATCCAAGAGTATGCACCGATAAAGGGAGCAGACATGGAGGCAATCACAATCAGGATACTTAATAATCCTTTGCCTTTTATTTCATATCTGGCAAATAAATATGCAATGATCGTTCCAAGGATGAGAGAAATCACAGTAGTTGTAAGTGATATCTTAAAACTATTAAATAAGGTTCCAAAATAATATTTCTTAGAGAAAAATTTCGCAAAGTATGTAAGTGATAATGCGCCTGTTTCCGGATCTATAATTGATTGTTTCATAAGATGTAATAATGGATAAAGTAGAAACAGACCATAGACCAGAATTACTCCTATACTAATAAATCCCCAAATATCGAGACGAAATTTATTATTATCTTTCATTTTAACTACCATGCCTTTCATCATTTCTTAGAAGATTAAGGCTACCACTTTCATCAAAAACATTTATTTTTTCTTCTTTTACTTTAAGGGATACTCTTGTGTGTGGTTCTAATGTATCGGACATGGTAGATTCCTCAACGACTTCTACCACATCACCAGTCTCCAATTGTATTGTATAGTAGGTATTCAGCCCAAGGTACATGGAGTTTTTAATTATTCCCTTGATTCCTTCTTCCTTTTCATTTCCGATCATGAATTCTTCTGGACGGATGGAACAGATTATTTTTCCATCAGCCCTCTTAACTGGCATTTTTATTGGTACTCTATAATTTTCAGTGAATCTTACTTCACCATTTATCAAATAGGTTTTTATCATATTCGAATGGCCGATAAAGGTAGCAACAAATTGATTCTTGGGCCTTTGATAGATATCTTTGGGAGTTCCCAGATGCTGAATGATACCATCCTTCATAACTGCGATCTTATCACTAATCGCCATTGCTTCTTCCTGATCATGGGTGACATATACGGTAGTAATTCCCACCTCTTTTTGAATATCTCTTATCACTTGACGCATCTCTACCCTCAGCTTCGCATCTAGATTGGATAAAGGTTCATCCATCAGCAAAACATCCGGTTTGATTACTAATGCTCTTGCCAGCGCTACTCTTTGCTGCTGTCCACCGGATAGCTTCTCTGGCAATCGATCTGCATAAGCATCAATCTGCATAGCTTTCATCATTTGATTTGTTTCTTCTGCTATTCTTGATTTGTCATATTTTTTTTGTTTTAAGCCAAAAGCCACATTCTCTCGTACAGTCAAATGAGGAAATATGGCATAGTTTTGAAAAACCATGCCAATATTTCTTCTACTCGGCTCCATATCATTGATTCTTGTATCGTTGAAATAGATGTCCCCACCTTCAATGGAGTTAAATCCAGCAATCATTCGAAGAAGTGTTGTTTTACCGCATCCGGAAGCACCCAAAAGAGTAAAAAATTCACCATCTTTTATTTCTAGGTTTAGGTTGGAAATAACCGTATTATTTCCATACTTTTTCACCGCATTATGTATTCTTATTCTACTCATATTTATGCCTCCTATAAAGCATGCTATTCCGAAGCTATGCTTGTGAAAATATCTACGTATTTGTCTACAATTTCTTGTTTATGCTCATTTACATAAGGAATATCTTCCTCGATCACATAGATATCTGACATCGGTGTTAGGTAATCACCAGTCTGTGCATCTTTTCTAACTGGTCGGTTGGTTAATGTTGTACCATAGATATTCTGAACTTCTTCACTAATAATAAAATCGATAAATAATTTTGCATTTTCTAAATTCTTGCAATTCTTAATAATTGCTGACGTTGCTGGTAGATAAACAGATCCCTCAACCGGGTATACGATTTCAACATTCGCACCGTCTCTTACTAACCCTGCACAAGGATCCTCATAGGAAAGACCGACAACCATTTCCCCATCGGCTACCCCTTTATATACTGCACTGGATCCAGATTGAATCTTGCTATCGATATTTTTAAATAAATCGGTTACATATTGCCAAGCTTCTTCACTTTCATATCCACCCATAGCCAGTAAAATATTGGTCAATTGAGCAAAGGCTGAAGAAGAATTGGCAGGGTCTGCAGTTGCAATCTTTCCTTTTAATTCAGGGTTAAGAAGGTCTGCATAGCCTTCGATTTTAATTTCTCCAATGAGATCCTTGTTCACAATCAGACAACTTCCATCTAAAACATAGCTGGTTGTATAACCGGTTGTATTCCTATAAGCTTCATGGAGAAATTCATCATTAGGTGATACATAGTTTTCAAATAGATCAGAATTCGCGTAGAACTGTGAAAAGGAACCGCCAAACATAACATCCGCATAAGGATCTTCTTTCTCAGATTGCAGGCGCTTAATTAATTCTCCTGTACCAGCCTGAATAATTTCAACCTCTACCCCATACTTTTCTTCAAATAATGGAATGGTAGCATTCATAAGACCTTCACTATTTGGGGAATAAACAACCAGTTTACCGCCTGTCGTCTCCTTTGATGAATTATCTTCTTCCACTTTTATTTCTTTTTTTGCAGAGCCGCTTTCTACTTTTGACTTATCTACTGTATCTTTTGTTTCCTGTGTATTACTTCCGGTGTCACTTACCTTCTCTTTTCCACATGAAATAAGAGAAGTCATTAACATAGCTGTAATTAGTACAAATACTATTTTTTTCATACAATCCCTCCTATATTTAATACCTTTATTATAGATATATTTGCCAGCTGGAAACACCTAATATTCCGTATAAAAGGCAAAAATACCAAACACTTTCTAATAATTATAGTGTTTGGTATGCATAATTAATAAATCTTACTACAATATTCTTTCGGTGAACAACCTACATATTTTTGAAAAACAGTTCGAAAATATTTATAGTATCCTATACCGCAGCGCCATGCTATTTCCTGAAGAGAAAGTGTGCCATCCTTCATCATTGCGATTGCCTTTTGTATCCGATATCGATTTAAATAATCAATAAAGGTAGTCCCTACCGATTTTTTGAATTTATTATTAAGCAATGTCTCACTATAATTTAATTGCAATACAAGGTCCTGCATGGTAACCTTATTCTGGTAGTTATCATAAATGAATTGAAGCATATCCTTTACGATTCGGTCCTCAACAATCGCTGCATTATAATCCTTTAAAATCGATATGCCCTTCCACTCTTCTTTTGTACTTAGTTTCGAAAGGTATGCTTTCTTTGCCTCGATCTCCTTTTTGGCTCGATTAATTGCTTCTTTCATCTCCTCTTCCTGAAGAGGCTTCAAAAGATAACCGATCACACCATATTCAATCGCTTCCTTCGCATATTCAAATTCAGAATAACCAGATAGAATGATGGCAGAATATTCATATTTATCAATCGTATTTTTAATCATCTCTAGCCCATCGATGATGGGCATATTAATATCTGCAATAACGATATCGGGACGCATATTTTTTATTGCATCAATGCCCTCCTGCCCGTTTCTTGCCTCTCCCACAACACAGCAATCCATCTCTGACCAAGGAAATGTGAATAATATTCCTTTACGGATAATATCTTCATCCTCAGCGATTAATACTTTGTACATGACTACCTCCTTTTTGTGAAATGGAAAGGGTTACCGTTAATCCCCCTGCCTCATTTTGACTAAATCGGATGCCACTATCCGTTCCGTATTGAAGATATAATCGTCGTGCTATATTATGTAAGCCATTATGTTCCGTAGTAATCTTATCCTGTTCTACGAAACGCTGGAGTTCTTCCATTTCCTTCTTACTCATTCCAACTCCATTATCCCATACGGACAAGATTAAAGTACCTGAGCGTATCAAACCAGTGATTCTTATCTCAATCTCCATTTTCTTTTTGAAACCATACTTGATACTATTTTCAATTATCGGTTGTAATAGTAATTTAGGAATTACACAGTTGTAACACTCATTATCAATTTGTATGGAATATTGAAATCGATCAGCAAATCTACTTTTTTGAATTGCAAGATAAGCCTTGATATATTCCATGTCTTCCTGTAAAGTAACATCTCTCTTGGCACTATTAATACTGTAACGAAGGATCTGCGTAAGCCGAACAATAAGATCCTGGGCTTGCTTGGCATCAATTCCCACAAGATAACGTATCGTCTCTAAGGTGTTATAAAGAAAATGGGGGTTCATCTGTTCCGTCAACTGTTTGATTTCGATTAAATTGTTAATACGGATCAGTTCTGTATTCTTCTCATTTAACTTTTTCAGATTATCCAGCATGCGATTGATTTCATAACCTACATCCGTAATTTCATCCTCGGTATCTAGGTGAATTCGATGCTCATGATCACCCTTACGTATAATCTTTATTTCCCTTACCAAGGCATTAATGGATGCTGATTTCTTCTTTGCAATATCTTTTGATATCTCTTTTGCAAATTTCAACATGCAAATTCCTAAAACCATCATGATCAAGATACCAACGCCTACAAAGAAACTGCTCTTGGGATAATAGACCAAAGAATAAATTCTTATATTATAAGGTCGTAATTCCTTAGAAAGCATCCAGTAGCGTTCATTATTGTTAAAATATATGGGGGAAGCGTTTTTTTCGACTTGAAACTTATTAATTCTTTTAATTAAGCTTTGCCTTGAGCTATAAATGACATTTGCCATGTCGTCTGTAATAATTGCATCAAACTGGTACTCAGCAAATAATTTATCCCAACCAGAGCTACCAATATATAGATTGGCAAAGCAAAGCAATTCCTTGTTATCATAAAGAGGATAACATAATACATAACTGGTTTCTGTTCCAGTCATATAGTAAACCGCTTGATAGATTTCGTTATCATTCTGCTTTTTGGCATTTTGGCAGACAAATTCATTAAAATTTATTAGATGTAAATTTAATTCTTCCTTATTAAAAGTTGTGGTATATAAACTACCATCCGAGCTTGTTATCATAATATTACTTTTTATTGGACTATCCGCATTAAATTGATAAAAGGAATAGGTAAAATCAGATGGATTGCTTTTTTGGGATACTATGTTTTTACAATGCTGCTTCGTTTTTTCGCTGGTTAAATAATCAAGACAATCCTGATATACCTCTTTATAGGTATTCTCTAGTAGCTCCAGATGTTTATATGCATTGATTTGATTCGAAATAATCCTGGTAATATACATGCCAGTAACAAACAAGATACAGCTAATTCCCACTAGAATAAATAAGGTTTTGACAATAGATTGTTCCAAATCCTTTTGAAAGGAACCGGATGTATAGATTGAGTTCCTATGTTTCTGATCTTTCGTCTTTTGTTTTTTATCCTTCAATTTATTAATCATTGAAGCCTCCATCTTGACCTAATTTAAATATCGTAATTAAAATCCTAAATAAACTTTGTAAAAAATATCAAAATTTTCATTCTGTTAAAATTATATCACAAAATTTACCATAGACAAGAAAAAAGGGACCATTGCAAATTATATCGGGGCTGTCGTATTAATAAAGATCAGCGCCTTCACACTTTACAATTTTTTTCACATTAAAATCATGACCACCCGTCAAACGGGTGGTTTGCTCGCCCCTATAAGGGGCAGTTACCGGCCAGCGTCTAAAGGCGCTGGCTTTCACTTTGTTCAAGCCTTAATGCCCTTGACTCGTAGCTACC
>JAAYQP010000231.1 GCA_012519195.1 Clostridiales bacterium
ATGCAAACAATTTTACAACAATAACAAATATTATTTTGGCATTAAAAGATAATGACATTATTAAAAATATAAAATATATCTAAACAAATTCACAAAATATAAGCCTATACAATCACAATTTTATGCATCCTGTATAGGCTATAATCTCTATGATATTAATTTTATATCTTGAATTATAAATCTGCTTTTTGGCAGGGTGGGCATTCTCCTTAAACTATAATCTAAATTTTGTTTCGGAACCCTGTATTCTAATCGATTCGCTAAAAATAATAGGCTTTCCGCCATAACCTCACAGGTTACTGACTCTCCTGCACATCGATGACCATACTTAGGGTCTCCTCCACCCTGAGGTATAAATACATAAGGATTTTCCTTCCAATGTTCAAATCGTTTCGGATTAAATTGATTCGGATTTTCCCAAATCCTAGGATCATGATTCATACCGTAGACATCTAACATGACCAAGGTTCCCTTTTCAAAAAAGTGATTTTTCCATAGAAAGCCTTTCTTAACACGGGCTCCTATAAATGGTGTAAAGGGGAAAAAACGGCGCACTTCCTGAACAAACTGATCGGTATATCCCTTCTCTTTCTCCTTTAACATTATCCTACATTCCGGATGCTGATGCATCGCAAGGGCACCAAAGATAATGTAGGTAGTAATTGCAACGATTGGTCTAATAATATTGAGCAATTCAACTGCAGCAACCTGCGTACTCAGGAGTTTACCGCTTGTATTATAATGCCAAGCTATGGTATGGGCTGCACTACCAATCCTTGGGTGATAGCTATAGGAGCGAATATGATCAATCATATTTCTCATCCATTCCTCTGATCTATGACGGGCACATCTTCCCTGCCAGTATCTAGGTCCAATTGCCCCCAGAGCATCTACCATTTTGCCCAGATCCGATGCCCTTAGCTCGATCTCCCTTCTTCTCAAGGGAACACCAGCCCATTTACAGGCAACCTGACACATAAGTTTCTGTACCTCATCAAAGAGTACTAGGGTATCCATTCCCTCCCATTTCGCTGCATGAATCTCCCACTGCTTCCTTGTAAGTCTCCTAAGACGTTCCACATTTTCCGGTACCATGATCGAAAGAAACATCATTTTTCTTAGCTTATGTTCCGCAGCATCCAGTCCCTGTACCCCATTTTCTCCAAATAAAGTTTTTTGAATCCTTTTCGGAGCAGCTCCTTTCCGTCTAAATCGATCTTCATCATAGAATAATCTTGCCGCCTCTTCTCCTCGCATACAGATGACCTTCTGACCCATGAAACGCGTTTCGAACAGATCGGTACCATATCGATTGCATCGTTTACTAATAAATTCATATCCGTCAAGCAGGAGCATAGGACTGCTCTCCAGGTTTCTTAGACAAAAGATCGGTATCCCACCTCTCATACTATGCACTCCTAACCTTATAAAATTTCACTGGTGCGAACTAAGATAATACTATTCTTAAAGTCATAGATCCCAATAAATTAACCTGTTCATATTATGCATGATAGGCGAAACGAATATTCTTATTTGCATTTTTACCATAGAATTAATATAATAAAAAATATGAAAACATATAAATCATGACCACCCGTCAAACGGGTGGTTTGCTCGCCCCTATAAGGGGCAGTTACCGGCCAGCGTCTAAAGGCGCTGGCTTTCACTTTGTTCAAGCCTTAATGCCCTTGACTCGTAGCTACC
>JAAYQP010000232.1 GCA_012519195.1 Clostridiales bacterium
CCTTGACGAATTCCTACTTTACTGTTAGAATGTCTAAGGTTTAGAATGACCTAGGAAGATTTCAAGGAGGGCAACTTATGTATAATTTACTAGTGGCACAGTCCGGAGGGCCGACTGCTGTAATTAATGCTACACTCGTCGGTATACTGCAGGGGGCCCATACCAGCAGTAAAGTAGAAACGGTTTATGGAGCAAAATATGGTATTGAGGGTGTTATTGAGGATGATATCCTGAATTTGAATGAGCTTATGAAAGATACGCAAGCGCTAGCAACCCTTAAATATACACCTTCTTCCGCATTGGGGACATGTAGATATAAATTGAAGGATTGGCATATGGATGAGGAGCCCTATCGAAAGATTGTTGAGACCTTTTACAAATATAATATAAAGTATTTTATCTATATTGGCGGCAATGATTCCATGGATACGGTGGATAAGCTGACACAATATTGTAAAATACATAAGCATGATTTTGTCATAGTGGGAGCGCCTAAGACGATTGATAATGATCTGAATTTAACCGATCATTGTCCTGGCTATGGATCTGCTGCAAAATATATTGCAACGACCATTGCAGAATTAGAGAGGGATACGGCGGTTTATAATGTCCCTGCGGTAACCGTAGTTGAGATTATGGGTAGAAATGCAGGTTGGTTAACAGCTGCTGCGGCACTTCCTAGATTAAATGGAGGCAATGGTGCAGATCTGATCTATCTCTGTGAAAAAGAATTCAATATTGATCGATTTATAGCGGATGTAGAAGAAAAATTGAAACAAAAAAACAATATCCTGATTGCTGTTAGCGAAGGTATCAAGGATAAGAATGGAACATATATATCGGAACAGATGTCTTCTGGTGCAGTGGATAACTTTGGACATAAATATATAGCTGGTGCAGCCCGTGCCTTGGAGAAACTGGTACGTGATAGGATCGGCTGTAAAGTTCGTGCCGTAGAATTAAACCTCATGCAAAGGGCAGCCGCTCATATCGGTAGTGAAACGGATGTTGTAGAGGCCATGCTCCTTGGTCAGAAAGCATTTCATAGTGCTATGGATGGTGAGGGCGGAAAAATGGCGGCCATAAAAAGAGTAAGTAATGACCCCTACAGGATAGAATTGATTACCGTACCAGTGGATCAGGTAGCTAACCATGAGAAAATGGTACCTTTGGAATGGATTAGTGAAGACGGACATGATGTAATGGAGGAAATGATCACTTATCTAAAACCGTTAATTCAAGGAGAAACAAATATACAATATGAAAACGGTATGCCAAAGCAATATAAACTATTCTAGATAGGTTATTGTAGAAAAATATAAAAGATTTCACAGAAAGACCAAAAGGCCTATTTTAAAACTTCGATTTGAAGTTTTAGAATAGGCCTTTTGATATTAAAAAAGTGAATCGATTAAAACGATCAAAGAAACATCTGTTAAATAGTGCGGCAGGCGTCAACCTTATCTTGAATTAAAGAGGAAACATAGGAAGCTATTTCGGTTGATTTCATACCCTTATAATCCTCATAGTAAAGAGGCTTTAAATAATGGATTTGCACTGTGAGTTTTTTAATCGAATGTGTATCAAAGGCTTGATAGGAATCGATAAGGGCAACTGGAACGATAGGACATTTTGCGTTCATTGCACTTTTAAAACTGCCGCCTTTGAACTCGAGCAGTCGATTTCCTTGCCGTGATCGAGTGCCTTCGGGAAAAATCAGAAAGTTTTCACCGGTTTTAACCCTACGTGTCATATTCATAATCACTTGCATGGACTGACGAATATCTTCCCGGTCGATAATTTCTGCTTGCAGCATTTGAATGACCTGCTTTAATAGGAAGATGTCTTTTGTTTCCTTCTTCATAACAGTTACAAAGGGTCGGTCATGGGTATGAAGAAATGCTAAGGCATCGAATAAACCCTGATGGTTAGGAAACATAATATAACCATTTTCTTTCGGAAGATTTTCCAATCCGCTACAATGGATTTGAATTCTGCCACGTCGGATTATGATTGGTACGATCTTATGTAAAAAGGCATATCTTGTTTCTGCATCATATTTATCTATATTACAAAGTCGAAAGATCTGAAATAGCCAATAGGGTAGGTTAAAGATACTACGGATAATCATTAATAATATGCGTTCCATTTTATGCTCCAATTCATTAGTACTTAGTATGTATCATATCCCTTTAGCATCTTTGCGCGACTGGGATGTCTCAATTTTCTCAGGGCTTTCGCTTCAATTTGACGGATTCTTTCTCTGGTCACATGAAATTCCTTGCCAACCTCTTCTAAGGTACGGCTTCTTCCGTCTTGCAAACCAAATCGTAGGATAAGTACACGTTGTTCTCTCTCTGTTAAGGTATCTAGGAGTTTGCTTATCTGGTCCCTTAGGATCGCATAGGAGGCAGCTTCCTCTGGACCCATTACGGTGTCATCCTGGATGAAGTCGCCAAGGTGGCTGTCATCCTCTTCGCCTATGGGAGTATCTAAGGAGACTGGATCCGTGGATACCTTAAGAACCTCCCGAACCTTTTCAACAGGTAAGCCTAAGGCTTCAGAGAGTTCCTGTTCGGAGGGTTCCCTTCCTAAGGTCTGAAGAAGATCCCTTGATACACGGTAGGTTCGATTGATGATTTCTGACATATGGACCGGAATACGAATCGTACGGGATTGGTCTGCAATGGATCTAGTAATTGCTTGTCGAATCCACCAAGTGGCATAGGTGCTGAACTTAAATCCCTTGGTATAATCAAACTTTTCCACTGCTTTGATCAAACCTAGATTCCCTTCCTGGATCAGGTCTAGAAAGGATAAGCCTCTCCCTACATAACGTTTGGCAATACTAACTACCAGACGTAAATTAGATTCGGCCAGCTTGTTTTTTGCTTCCTCATCACCTTTTTCAATTTTTTTCGATAGTTCGATTTCATCCTCCGTGGAAAGTAGAGGATATTTACCGATCTCTTTTAGATAAAGATGAACGGGATCCTCTGTATTTGAAACTACAAGATAAGAAGAATTCGGTTCTTCCTCAAGCTCCTTATCTTCTTCTTCAATTTCTAAAAGCAACTCCTCGTTAGGTTCCTCCTCCTCAACGGAGTTTAAAACGATAATATTATTCGCTTCTAATTTTTCATAAATCTTATCAATCTGTTGATTGTCCAGATTTAGCTCATCGATTAAAGTATTGACTTTTTTTGAATCAATAATACCTTTTTGCTTCTTTGCAATTATATAAAGTTCTTGAAATTTTTCTTCTAACACCTCTTGGCTGGGTATTTCGTTCATTTTGTTTCCTCCATCTTAGGATTAAAAGCACTATCTAACATTATAACATAGAAGGATCAGGAATTAAATAATAAGATTCAAGGGGGATCAGGCTGTCCTGTCTTCGTATGAAAATAGTGTAAGCTAGGCTAAGAATAAAATTAATGATTGATAAAAATGAAAAAAATACACATAATAATCAGGATCGTATAAAGCGTGATAATAATAAGTAATGATTGAATAAACAAGCTGAACAAGCATCTTAAATACGGAAGTAGCATAATAAAACATGTGACAAGTAAAAAAA
>JAAYQP010000233.1 GCA_012519195.1 Clostridiales bacterium
AAAGACCAGATTCATTATTCAAATCCTTTATCGTAATGCATCAACTTTCCTACAGCATCTAAGAACGATTGATCGAAAGAGCGAGGAGGTTGAACGAAAGCTTCATATTTCAACCCAAAATAGCGAATTAATCGAGCTACTTGAGTTAGAAAAGAGTATGGTATATTTTACAACATCCCTTCGGTCCAATGAAATGGTTTTTGAAAAGATGCTAAAGCTGGATACGATCAAACATTATCCTGAGGATGAGGATCTTCTAGAGGATCTGATTATTGAAAATAAACAAGCGATTGAAATGGCGAATATTTATACTGGGATACTCTCTGGAACGATGGATGCATTTGCTTCCATTATTTCAAATAATCAAAACATCGTAATGAAGTTTTTGGCTGCGATTACGATTGTACTTTCCATCCCTACCATGGTGGCCAGCTTTTACGGAATGAATTTTGCACACATACCAGGAGGAGACAGTCCACACGGTTTCCTTATTGTAACTTTGGCATCCTTGCTCATTACAGCCATTATAGCGCTGATATTCCGTAAGAAAAAGCTACTTTAGTACGTGACAGAAAGAATGAAAGGTACAGGTGCTTTACATGAAGTTGATCTATAAACTGGAAAGAAAATTCGGTAGGTACGCGATACCTAATTTAATGAAATACGTTGTGATGCTTTACATGATTGGACTGGTCGTGGGAACGATTCTGCCACCTAAGTTTTACACTCGGTTTTTAAGCTTGAATTTTGAAATGATAAAAAGAGGACAGGTATGGAGAATTATAACCTTTATTATACCGAATATCTCGATTAATGATCTACTCTTTGTCATTCTATCTGCCTATCTATTTTATATGATAGGGAATGCTTTAGAGCGGGCTTGGGGGGCTTTCCGGTTTAATCTGTACTTTTTCTCAGGAATATTTTTTAACATACTGGCATCCTTTATAATGTATCTCATAACCGGGAAAAGTCTATCGCCGTCCCTAGATTATCTCTATGGCTCAATGTTTTTTGCATTTGCAGCGTTATATCCGGATACACAGTTTTTCATCTATTTCATAATACCGATTAAAGCAAAATACATGGCTTGGTTCAATGGGGCCCTATATATCTTTAATATTATTCAGAATTTGATCGTTGGGAACTTCTTTGGGGTTATTCCTATTATTGTATCCATGGCAAACTTCTTAATCTTCTTCTTTGCCACCAGGAATTACAAAAGGATATCTCCAAGGGAATTTGAGAGAAGAGCAAGATTTCGCCGCCAGATGAATGCAGGAAGAAATACTGGAAACACCGTGCGTAGCCATGGGCATACCGTAATAACTAGACATAAATGCGCTGTATGCGGTAGAACAGAGCTAGATGATGATCAATTAGAATTTCGCTTCTGCTCAAAATGTGACGGTAACTATGAATACTGTATGGAGCATTTATTTACCCATGAACATGTAAAATAATTGAATAGAATTTTATTATACCGGGGGCTGTTGCAAAGTGGAAAAGGTCATACCTATATACCCATATTCTTGCAGCAGCCTCTTTTTAAAATATAAAAAAGATATAGAAAGTTTGGATAATTTTGTTATAATTATATTTAATAGCTAGTTTAATCAGGGTTTTACTGTTATAATAGGTAGGGAAAAGACTTGGACAGAAATGGAGACAAATATGAAAAACAATAGGATAATACAGATTAGCAATAACATTAAGAGTAAAATACTACTGGAAGAGAATATTCCACAGCTTTTTAACTATTTAGCAGATCGCTATTATACCTATGCGGGTGTCAGACTTTCATTACATTATTATACTTGCTACGGTGAATATGTAGAAGAAGGAAACGCCTGGAGTGAAGAGGCAACTAATATCCTATTAAATATCAATAAAATCATACATGAAAATATCGTTCAGCAAAGTAAAATAGATAAAAATAAAGTTATAGAAAAAGTGAATCAACTTCGTAAGGAAATCATAAAGCGAATGAGTTGTTTAACAGCTTATAGCGATATTTTTGAAATTTATGAGTATGTCTTAAATCGAACAGAATATAGATTTAGGGAGGAGAATTATCCGATCATTGAGGATGAAGAATTTGCCAAGCAAATTTTACGTTATATCTTTGATGGAGAGGATAATGTAATTATTAACACTAAAATCAAAGAAATAATTGGACAACTCCCAATTAGAATGACAAAGCAAAAATATTTTGAAGAAGTTAGAAAAAGCATTCATAATTATCTTGGGTTAGAGCAGTCTCAGTTGGATACTTATCTCTATATGTTACGTACCTCTGCTATGCTTTATCATGAGGAAGGGATGGATACTTATTATCCTGATCTTTGGGAAAGGAAGGAGACCCTTGCTCAGATAAAATTTAAGGAGATTACAAAGGAAGAATATCAGAAGGCAAAGGAAATTCTAGAGCAGGCCACAAGATTTTTGAGGCAGGAAACATCGGTTTATTATAGTTTTCAGGAAATTATTAATGAGCTATATGCCTTACTCCTAACCTCTACCTATGCGGGTATGTCAGGCACGGAGGCAGGACTAGTTCAAGAGTCCATTGATTTCATTCTTCGGACAATTAATACGATCTTCCTAACAAAGGATAAGGTAGAGCCAATCGAGGAACTGGAAGAAAAGTTTCAGAATTTGGAAGGTGTACAAGAGGATATATCCATGGATATTATGCGAACGGATGATGTCCTGGATGAAATAGAAAATAATCATAGGAGCTTGGCCCAAAGTCTAATGATTGAACCTACTTTAAATGTTCTGTTACGGTCAAGACAATTGCTTTCGGATAGTATTTTTATTGATTTTGATCAGGTATCAGTGGACAAAAAAGTAGATGAGAAGACCATTGATTATGAGGCGGAGAAACTACAGAAGGATATGGTAGAATTATTCTCCAGTCAAGACAGAATGATAAGTAGGGCTGTTATGGCCAATACCTTAAGTAAAATGCCAGTATTTTTTAATAATCATACAGAAGTAATGAATTATGTACGCTATAGTCTGGATCGTTGCACGGATCCCTACGAAAAAGCGGCTTGTTTTGAAATAATTCAGGATCTAATGAAGGGATAAACTTGTATTAGGAATGGTAATTTGTGGTATACTTTAATAAGTGAACCTTAATGGAAGTAAAATCAAAAATGAGGATGGTTTATCAATGATTCATTGGAATTCACGGCTATATGTCGGGGATAAATTAAAAAAGAAAAAGGACAAGGCAATAGACTCAATCAATAACAGAAAGGCTATTTATGGGGTCTATTGCATCACATTTGCTTCCCACCCGGATAACCTATTTGACATTATTGATGCGAATGAACTTTTATTCCCTCATTATAAAAGATCGGAGATCTGCATTGTTGGTTTAGCCAAGGGTAAGGATGAAGCCATTAGTCTTGTTCAGGAGATGCTGATGGAAGTATACAAAGAAACCGGTGATTTTAAAGTAAAAAATTACTTTACATAGGAATAAATTTTACTTTTATACCAGGACAGGCGGTTGATGGAAACGTGTTACAGATTTTATTACTGATTTTAAAAATATTGGGTACGGTATTATTGGTGCTATTGGGGACAATGATTTGCTTGATCCTTGTGGTACTTTTTGTGCCCATACGCTATCGGGTATCCATCAAATGGGGAAATGAGTTTACACTGGATGGTATAATTAGCTGGTTACTTCATTTTATCCATGCCCATATAATAATCATAGAAGGCAAAACCCATTTCAAGGCTAGAATCTTTGGTATTCTAGTATTTGATAGTGACAGACCAAGGAAAACAAAAGAGACGAAGCCTTCAAAAGAAAGATATTCTGCTTCAGAAAAGAAAAATAATAGAAAAAGGGATAAGGATAAAGATAGAAAAGGGACAGAGGAGGATCCGATAACCGAAAAGCCGGAAATTATTGATTTGAAAGATGTGGAAGAGGAAACCAAAGATCACAGTATTATGATAGAGGAAAAGGAAGATCCGGATCGGACAGTCCAAACGGATACGAATACGATTCAAAAGAATTTGAATCAAGAAAAGCAAGCAAAGGCCCATAAAAAGCATTCAATCTTTCAGAAAATATTAGTAGGGCTACGCAAGCTAAGAGAAAGAATAAAATCATTTTTCCTTAATCTTTATAGGAAAATGAAAACATGGTTTCGTACTTTTCTTGACATTAAAAGAAAAGGTAAACTCATTCTAGAGTTTCTAAGGGATGAACTGAATCAAGAAGCATTTCGACTGAGCTTTTCCAGTCTAAAAAAAATATTAAAGCATATCCTTCCGACGAAACTAAAGGCAAACTTTGTATTTGGAACTGGGGACCCATGTTCCACAGGTCAAATTCTTGGAATATTGGGGATCCTATATAGCTTCTATGGTGATAAACTTCAGATCACACCGGACTTTGAAAATCAACGGTTGGAAGGTGACCTTGAGGCTAGAGGAAGAATAAGATTAGCAACATTACTAATAATAGTAATTAAGCTTTTATTAGATAGACGGTTCAAGCAATTAAGGTATAATTTGAAAATATTAAAGGAGGCATTGTAATGTCGGATAACAATTTTAATTCAACAGTAGAATCTTTATTAAGGGGAATGGATAGTTTCTTGACTACGAAAACGGTCGTAGGAGATGCGGTTAAATTTGATGATGGTACCATTATTTTACCTTTGGTAGAAGTAAGTTTTGGTGTAGGCGCAGGCGCATTCGCTGGTGATTCCAAGAATAATGCTGGCGGTGGTATGGGTGGTAAAATTATACCAAGCTCAGTCCTAGTAATCCAGAATGGAACCTCCAAACTAGTGAATATTAAGGATCAAGATAGCATTACTAAGATTCTTGATATGGTACCGGATTTGATTAATAAGTTTACCAAGAAGGATCATGCAAAAAAAGATGAAGTGAAGGATAAGGTGGATAATCTTGACGAAAAAGTCGAGGAAACTATGAAATGTCAATCAGACATAACTCACTATGAATAACAATTTTTGAATGAAAAAGGGAAAGAGTAGCTAGTTACAAACAAAAAATTGCTTGCATTATAGCTCATATTCTGGTAGAATGAATTTGTTTGTAGAGCCATTGGTTCTATATTTTACCTAAGGAGGTGCTTTTGATGGCTAAATGTGCAATATGTGAAAAAGGTGCTCACTTTGGAATCGCTGTGAGTCATTCTCATAGAAGATCTAACAAGATGTGGAAACCTAATGTGAAATCTGTTAGGGTTAAGGTAAACGGAGCTGCACGTAAAATGTATGTTTGTACTTCCTGTCTTAGATCCGGAAAAGTAGAACGCGCATAAGGAAAATGATGGGTGTCAGGGGATCTTGACACCCTCTTTTTTTATTTACGCGTAAGCAAAGTGATTTCTTCCGATTAATTGGAAGAGTTGTCCAATGCGTTTCGTTAAGAAAAACCTTATACTCTTTTGAAAATTTAGATTTATATTACATAAAGATGGCAATATTAATTACAGAATAGATTATACCCGAGTAATAAACATAATATTATAATGCAGATGGCTAGTATGCCATTCGTAATAAATAACATAATGGTCATTCCAATAGCCATCCAGAATAGAATAAACCCGATCATTCGCTTCATAATTGTCACTTCCAAACCTTTATCATAGTAATATATATTATGCGGCTGAAGAAAAGGTTATCTCTTTTTAACAAAAAACAATGACAAAAAGTAACCCTAAATAAAAATATTGTATAGCTGATAAATTAAGGTTATAATATGGATAGATTAAAAGTATGGTTTGATACAGAAATTCGATAGGAGGGTTAATATGAAAGGACGTATGAATACACAAATGGGCGAGGTAACAATAGACAATGATGTTCTTGCCAAATATGCCGGAGCTTCAGCAGTCGAATGTTTTGGCGTTGTCGGAATGGCCTCTGTTAATATGAAGGATGGTATTGTTAAACTTTTAAAACGAGATAATTTGAGCCATGGTGTTAATGTTACCTTGGAAGATAATAAAATTACTATTGACCTGCATATTATCGTTTCCTACGGTGTAAGTATTTCAGCAGTTGCTGATAATTTAATAAGTAATGTGAAATATAGTGTTGAAGAATTCTCGGGACTGGAAGTACAAAAAGTAAATATTTTTGTTGAAGGGGTAAGAGTCATTGACTAATCCCGAGGTCAACAACATTTAAGGAGGAAAAACCAGTGGTTGTTAAAACGATAGATGCAAAAACTCTGAAAAAGATGTTTCTTGCCGGCGCTGCTAGCCTTGAAGCAAAAAAAGAAATTATAAATGAATTAAATGTATTCCCAGTACCAGACGGTGATACAGGAACCAATATGACCCTTACTATAATGTCAGCTGCTAAGGAAGTGAATGCTCTTTCTAATCCTAGCTTGGAGGAGCTTGCGAAAGCGATATCCAGCGGATCCCTACGTGGTGCAAGAGGTAATTCCGGAGTTATTTTATCCCAATTATTCCGTGGCTTCACGAAGGAAATTAGGAACTATAAGGAAATTAATGTAACCATTATGACAAATGCCTTTCAGAAGGCTGTGGAAACAGCATATCGGGCTGTTATGAAGCCTAAGGAAGGAACAATTCTTACGGTTGCTAGGGGTGGAGCAGAAAAAGCAGCTCAGTTAGTTTCTGAAACCGATGATCTGGTTTATTTTTGCAAGGAAGTAATTGCTCATATGGAAATAGTACTGGAACAGACCCCTGATTTATTACCTGTATTAAAAGAAGCCGGTGTTGTTGATTCGGGTGGGCAAGGATTAATTGAAATTGTAAAGGGAGCATATGATGTTTTGCTTGGCAAAGAAATCACGTTTTCAACAGAAAAAGACAGCAAAATTACTAGTTCAGGTATTAATGTTGAGCGTATTGCAGCCGAGGATATTAAATTTGGATATTGTACAGAATTTATTATATTACTGGAGAAGGAATTCAGCAAAGATACAGAACTTTCTTTTAAAGATTATCTAAGTTCCATTGGAGATTCCCTGGTTGTCGTTTCGGATGATGATATCGTTAAGGTTCATGTACATACGAACGACCCTGGCCTTGCAATTCAAAGGGCGTTAACGTATGGATCATTAACAAATATGAAGATTGACAACATGCGGGAAGAGCATAATGAAAAGGTAATAAAGGATGCAATGAAGGCAGCTAAGCAACAGGAAGAGGATGCGAAGCAGCAAGTTGCAAGTAAACCTAGAAAGAAAGCAGGTTTTATTGCGGTATCCATGGGAGATGGATTAGATGAAATTTTTACCGGTCTTGGAGTGGATTATTTAATCAAGGGCGGTCAGACTATGAATCCAAGTACCGAGGATATGCTTAATGCAATCAGCGAGGTAAATGCAGATACAATCTTTATCTTACCGAATAATAGTAATATTATTTTAGCAGCAGAGCAGGCAAAGCATTTAACTGAGGATAAGGATATCGTAGTTATCCCTTCAAAAACGATACCTCAGGGAATTACAGCAATCATTAATTTTATCTATGATAGATCTGCTGAAGAGAATGCCGCTAGAATGACGGAAGAGATGCAGAAGGTAAAATCTGGTCAGGTAACCTATGCAGTAAGAGATACCAGCATCGATGGTAAGGAGATTAAGCAAGGAAATATCATGGGAATCGGGGATAAGACGATTATGGCTGTTGGTTCTGACATTAAAGAAACAACGATAGAGCTAATTAAATCACTAGCGGATGATGAATCCGAGCTGATCAGCCTTTACTATGGTGAAGAAGTAGAAGAAGAGACGGCAGAAGAATTAGCAGAGGAAGTAATGGCAATTTATCCGGACATGGATGTAGAGGTGCACTATGGTGGTCAACCGATCTACTACTATATCTTATCCGTTGAGTAATGAAGTAATCAAGCATCAATACTTTCAAATGCTTATTCGATCTATTGACCAGAATAGAATAATAGAGAATAAAGAGAATGGGTGTTTACAAAGCTTTAAATTTAAGAGCTTTGTAAACACCTTTTGATTCGTGGTAAGTGAATCGGCTTGCCAATTCGACACCTATTAATTTTACTCTAGATTTAATTTATTCTTAAATAAATAGTTTGTAACTTCGTAATAAACGATATTTAATAGTAGCAATAAGAGAATCATAATTGGGAAAAATGATCTTGGTATGTCCATTGGATTAGCGTATGTTTGGTAGGCAAATCCAGCGATCGTCAATAGAATCGTGGTTATTATCTGTATCACGATATTGATTCCAATATATGCTCCGATTGAACCAATTAGCTTATGACCGTTTATCAATTGACCAATCGCTATGGATAGATAGATCTTAAGTAGGTCATTTAAAATGGATAGAATTACCACTATAATAATCTCTATGATAAAGAGGATACCATAGCTGCCAAATGATTCTGTTAAATTTTCTCGAACATCTTTAATGACACGGAGAAATTCGTGCATCTCCCCTGGAAATATCACCAAGAAAAAGAGGGAAACTATTACAGCAATGAAACTTAATACTGTCCATACGGATGCAACCAATAGCTTTGAATTGATTAGCTGTCTTGGAGTGACAGGTAGTGTAAACATTAGGTAACCTTCTTCCGAAGTAAGATTTTTATAAAATCGGATAATAAGGATAACAAAGGTTACGACAAACATTGCAATTAAGGATAATACATAACCCGATAAGATCAACCCATGGAGCAATGGAAACGATTCTTGAAGTTGATCGAAATTAAAATTTAATCGATTAATTATGGTAAATACGGCTAGAACCAGATATAGTGGTAGTAAAATTCTGGACGTTGCTTTAAATTCGTGCTTTATTAGTTTTGTTAACATTTAAATACCTCCCTGAATAATGTATCAATAGATTTCCCTTCCTGAAAACGAATCTCATCGACACTAGACTGCAGAGTAATTTGACCATTACGAATAAAGATAACATCGTCCAATACATTTTCAATATCCGCAATTAAATGGGTAGAAATCAATACAGTCGCATTCTCGTTATAGTTGGTTATAATGGTATTTAATATATAATCTCTAGCTGCAGGATCAACGCCTCCAATCGGTTCATCGAGGCAATATAAGTCTGCCTTTCGACTCATTACTAAGATAAGATGTACTTTTTCTTTGGTTCCTTTTGATAAGGCTTTTAACCTTCTACTGGGATCCAGTTGTAATCTTGCTAGCATATCCCTAGCTTTGGCCTCATCAAAATTCCCGTAGAAATCCTTGTAGAACTCAATTGCGTCTGAGATTCGCATCCATTCTGGAAGATAGGTTTTATCCGGGAGATAGGATACGACTTCTTTAGTTTCAGGACCGGGTTTATTTCCATCAATCAAAAGGGTACCTTCCGTTGGGACCAAAAGTCCATTTATTAATTTAATCAGGGTGGTCTTGCCACTGCCGTTTGGCCCAAGTAGACCAACGATACGACCTCGCTCCAAAGTAAGATTTACATTGGATAGGGCAGTAAGATTGCCAAATTTTTTACTAACTGATTTACATTCTAAAATAGCATTCATTTTACTTAACTCCCATCTGCTTAACGCTATAATAAATTTTTACATTTTTTTAAAGTTTCTTGGAAAAGGGTGAGGGTTTCCTCTGGTTGAAATCCTAACAGGGCCATTCTGTCTAAAAAATCCTGAATCTCCTTCCTGGCGGATTGCTTTTTCAACTCCTGTATCATCTCCATATCGGAAGTGATAAATCTGCCGCTGGTACGGTTGGAATAGACCAGGCCGGTTCGTTCCAATTCGGAAAGTGCCTTCTGCATGGTATTGGGATTTACCGCTGCTTCTGCAGCAAGATCTCTTACAGAGGGTAGCTTATCCCCAGCTTTGTAATGTCCCGATATAATACCTGCTTGTATCTGCTCAATTAATTGGATATAAACAGGGCGGTCGGAATTCAGATCCCATTGCATTCTTACATCTCCTTTCGTTTTGAGATTACCTATGCAAACTTCGCTCAAAAACGGTATGTCTTGTATATAATTTGTGCTAAAGCGAAGTTTCGCAATTATCAAAAACACCTACTGTATTACTGTACTATTGTACTAATCGGTTAATACAATAATACAACAAATGGCACGTTTTGTCAATAGGCTGTTATCATTTTATTTTTGGCTTTTAGCTTTTCCATTCCCTTCTTTTGGTTTATAATGAAGTTATTATGTTTTAGCAAAGGCCGTAAGCTCTGAATATGCAAATTTCCTGGCTTACTGGAACTGTGTTAGAGGTGAATGGAAATGAAATATAGTGATCGTATCAATGTGATTAAAGGAATAGGAGAGAAGACGGAGAAGGTTTTTCAAAAGCTTGGTATCGAGACGGTTCAAGATTTAATTGAACATTATCCAAGGGGCTATGAAGAGTTTCAAAAACCGGTTCCCATTGCAGAGCTACGGGAAGGAGAGACCTTTACAATCGAAGCTGTCCTATTTGGTAGCCTAACCTTAAGGAGAGTTAGGAATCTTAAAATCATCAATGGTAAAGTGAAGGATTCTTCAGGAAGTATAAATCTAACTTGGTTTAATATGCCTTTTCTACAGAAAACCCTTCGAACGGGTACTTATTATATCTTTCGAGGAAAGGTAATCCGTAAGAATGGAGTTTTAGTAATCGAACAACCTGCTATTTATCAAAAACAGGATTACTATAAGTTATTAAATATATTACAACCGATTTATCCACTTACGGAAGGTTTGACAAATGGAGTAGTGACAAAGTCAATACGGCAGGCTTTGAGTGATTTGGATTTTGCCAAGGATTATATACCTAAGAAAGTTGCAAAAGAATTTATGCTGATGGATCGAACAAAGGCGATTAAGGAAGTCCATTTTCCAAAAGATCGAAGTTCAATGATGAAAGCTAGAAAACGCTTGGTTTTCGATGAGTTCTTCCTATACTCTTTGGCCTTAAGACATTTGAAAGAGCAGAAAGCTAAATTAAAAACGAAATATAGGATGGAGGAGCGTCCGGAATGTAACCGTCTAATCAATAGCTTTCCCTATAAATTAACGAAAGCTCAATTAAGAGTTTGGCAAGAGATCAAGAAGGATCTGTGTAGTAATTATGGTATGAATCGTTTGGTTCAGGGAGATGTTGGTTCTGGTAAGACGGTCCTAGCAATACTATCCCTTTTATTAGCGGTTAAAAATGGCTATCAGGCTAGCATGATGGTTCCGACGGAGGTATTGGCAAAGCAACATTACCGATCCCTTATGGATATGTTGGATCAATTCGGAGTGAATATCTGCTTACTGGTCGGATCGATGACTGCCAAGGAGAAAAGAGAGGCATATGAAAGAATAAAGAATCATGAAGTTGATATTATTGTAGGTACCCATGCTTTAATCCAAGAGAAGGTAGAATATGCTTCTCTTGGGCTAGTAATCACAGATGAACAGCATCGTTTCGGTGTAAAGCAGAGGGAAGCCTTGATGAGTAAGGGCGGACAACCCCATGTACTTGTCATGAGTGCTACTCCAATCCCAAGAACCCTAGCAATTATTCTATATGGGGATCTGGATATCTCCATTGTAGACGAGTTACCTGCTATGCGACTTCCAATTAAGAATTGTGTTGTAGGTACCAATTATCGTCCCAATGCCTACCGATTTATCGATAAGCAGGTGGCCCTCGGTAGGCAGGCTTATGTCATCTGTCCCATGGTTGAAGAAAGTGAGCAGATGGAAGCAGAAAATGTGATCGACTATACAGAAACACTGAAGGAGGCTCTAGCTCCAGGAGTGACCATAGAATATCTCCATGGTAAGATGAAGCCCAAGGAAAAGAATGACGTGATGGAACGTTTTGCTAATGGTGAAATCAGTGTGCTGGTATCAACAACGGTAGTTGAAGTCGGTGTCAATGTTCCCAATGCCACGGTTATGATGGTAGAGAATGCCCAACGCTTTGGTTTGGCACAGCTACATCAGCTTCGAGGCCGGGTTGGTCGGGGGGAATATCAATCCTATTGTATCTTTGTATGTGATAGCAACAGTAAAGAAGCTTGGGAACGTCTAGACATCTTAAATAAATCCAACGATGGTTTTTTCATTGCAGGAGAAGACCTACGACTCCGTGGACCGGGCGATATCTTTGGTATCCGGCAGAGTGGATCCATGGAATTTAAAATGGCAGACATCTTTACCGATGCTGAATTACTTAAAGCAGCGGCAGAAGCCGTCAAAAGTCTGCAAGATAATGAAGTATACCGTATCTTCGAAGAGAATCCCTACCTAGAAGAGAAAATATTATCCCAAAAAAACACCCTATAGCCTTTCCAACCCATGGAAACTATAGTATAATCTTCAAGATAAGCAGATTATCGCAACATGTATAGAGCATTTTGCATGCTCGCATGCAGAAATGCTTTATACATGTTGTGTAAGTGCAATGTGAGCAGAGCTTAATCTGCTTATCTTGAAGATTGAATAACAGATCCTTGTGTAAGTGCAACGTGAGCAGAGCTTAATCTGCTTTTCTTGATGAATTCATTCAGAACTACCAATTCTATAATAGAGGTAAGACCATGGAAAATGTCATAAACAACAACCGATCACCCGATTCCCTATTATCCCTTGTGATCCCAGCTTTTTGCGAGGGTAGCCATATCAGAAGTTCCATTCAAGTGATTGAACAGATACTGATTGAAAATAAGATATCCTATGAATTTGTCATAGTCGATGACGGGTCTAAGGATAATACCTGGGAGGAACTTCAAATCTTAGCTGGTGAAAACCATAAGGTCACTGCCATACGACTTAGTAGAAACTTTGGGAAGGAATCTGCTCTATGCGCAGGTCTTGATCATGCAAAGGGTGATATGATCATCGTAATGGATGCCGATCTACAGCATCCTCCGGAGCTAATTCCGCAAATGGTGAAAGCATGGAGGGATGAGGGATATGATCTGGTAGAAGGGATTAAAAATTCTAGAGGAAAAGAGAAGCGACTCTATCATCTGTGTGCGAAGATATTTTACAAGTTTCTATATAAAACAGCGGATATTAATTTAGAACAAGCATCGGATTACAAGTTAATGGATCGGAAGGTAGTAGAGGCATGGAAAGGGATGCCAGAGCGGACTACATTTTTCCGTGGAATGACCGCTTGGGTTGGCTTTGAACGAAAACAAATCTGCTTTGATGTGGCAAAGAGAGTGAATGGAAGTACCAAATGGTCTGCCTATCGGTTACTACGTTTAGCTGTAAATGCAATAACCTCCTTTACTTCAGTTCCTCTACATTGCATAACGATCCTAGGAATCATTATGTTTATAGGAACCATCGTTTTGGGAGCCCAGACCCTTTATATGAAAATAAGCGGCAAAGCTCTAGATGGGTTTACCACAGTAATTCTACTGCAATTATTAATCGGAAGCTCGATTATGGTGAGTCTTGGTATCATTGGGATCTATCTAACTAAAATATATCAAGAAGTAAAGGGTAGGCCTAGATATTTGATTTCTAATCGGATTCAGGATGGTGAGAAAAAATGATGGGTATTGTTTATCTTATTCTTTGCTTTACTACCGGTTGGATCATATCGATCTATGCGTTTCCGAATCTAATACAAATGACACGGTTTTCCTTTCAAAAAAAGAAGATCTCATTTAGTCCCTATCTATTGTTGCTACCGGTATGGTATATGATCGGTACTCTAACCTTAACTTGGGTAACGTATCTTTTGGCAATGACCTTTGCAGGATCCGATGAACCTCTTCGAATTGCCAATCTAATCTCAATATTGCTTGCAGGTATCAGCTTTATTTTGGTATATTATAACAAGGTTATAAAAGGAAGAGATCATAGTAAAACTGTAGCAGGTGAGATGCGATTTCAGGCATTTGAAGATCATGGATCCTTACGAGGTCCTCTTGTAACGGATAATCAACGGGTAAGAAAGATAGAGATCTTCCTGATCATTGCAGTAAGCCTTTTGGCCTTCCTATTGATGTGGACTACCTTTTTTGTTCGGGGAGATCGTCTCTATATCGGCCTTACGGTTTTTAGTGATTTTTCTCCTCATATTGGAATGATAAGATCCTTTTCCTATGGGAATAATTTTCCTACCTCCTATTCGCATTTTGCAGGAGAGGATATCAAATACCATTTCCTATTCCACTTTTTAGCAGGAAATTTGGAGTATTTAGGACTTAGGATCGATTATGCCTTTAATCTACCAAGTATTTTAAGTTTACTTAGTGCTTTTCTATTATTATATCTGCTTACACTAAAGATAACAGCTAGTATAGGCGCTGGGCTTCTTTCTTGTCTCTTTTTTGCATTTCGTAGCTCTAAAACCTTATTTACCTTTCTGGCCAATCAACCAGCAGGTAAGGGCAATTTTAAAGCATTAATAGAGAATACGGAATTTATAAAAAGTACGCCGAATGAGGATTGGGGTTTATGGAATTTAAATGTTTATTGTAATCAGCGGCATCTTGCCTTTGGTTTAGCGATGATGTTTTTTATCATCCTCCTTTTCCTAGCTAGGCTATTCGAAATGTTTGAAGGAGATACTAGGGTAAAAAAATCAGGGAATTTTGGGTATCTAAAAGGACTTTTCTTTACGAAGGATGGGTGGACAATACAAGATTATCGACTTCCTATTATGGCAGGAATCTTGCTGGGAGGATTGTCTTTCTTTCATGGATCTGCGGTAGTGGGCTGCTTACTGGTATTATTTGCTGTAGCTATATTCTCTAAACATCGATTGGAATTTGCTATTCTTGCAGGGATTACCGTAGGAATGTCCTTACTACAGACAAACTTTTTTATGAATGAATCTGCTGTATCCTTTCAATATTTCTTCGGATTTCTGGCAGAAAACAAAACGATATTTGGAGTTGCTTCCTATTTAGAGAGACTTCTTGGTATCCTACCCTTTGTGCTACTTGCTGAATTCTGTTTACTAAAAGGAGCAGGACGACCCCTTTTGATTGCATTTACCTTTCCCTTGATATTTGCATTTACAGTATCCATGACCGTGGATGTAACGGTAAATCACAAATATATTATGATGTCTTGTGCCCTACTGGGGATCTTTGCAGCAGATTTAATTATAAGGCTACTTAACCGTGGAGATATCATTGTACGGTCCCTATCTGTACTGCTAATAATCCTGCTTACCTCCACCGGAATTTATGATTTTATAACGGTTTTAAGAAAGAATGTACCGGATAATGCGATTGTATTAAATCTAGAGGATCCCTTGACCCAGTGGATTCATCGTAATAGTGATTCCAAGGATATTTTCCTGACATCAAATTATGCAATTAATCAGGTGGTGCTAGGAGGGGCCATGCTATATAATGGCTGGCAGTATTTTGCCTGGTCAGCTGGCTATGATACTGCTTACCGTGATCAAATGGTGAAGCAGATGTATGAAGCGAATACGGTAAAGGAACTCTACCATCTTGTTAAAGAGAATAATATTCGCTTTATCATTATTGATCGGGATAATAGAATCAGTGAATCCTATGATCTGAACGAGGAAACAATCCATAAGGCTTATGAATGTGTGTATCAGCAGGGGGAGGGAGAATGGAAGCTATCCATCTATGATACGCAGCTTCCCCGGTTTAATACGATGTATTAATTTGGTATAATAGATGAATAATTAAGATAACTATCATGATGATAGTATAATAAAGCTAGCTAAATATTATAGGAAAAGAGGAGTGACTATGAATTTTAAGTATGTAATCGTTGGAGCAGGACTTGCAGGTTTGACCATGGCGGAACGGATAGCAAATGTACTCGATGAAAAGGTTCTAATCATAGAGAAACGGAATCATATCGGTGGAAATGTTTATGATTCCTATAATGATGACGGGATATTGATTCATAATTATGGACCCCATATTTTCCATACCAATAGTCGCAGCGTCTATCAATATCTATCAAAGTTTACGGAGTGGAATGACTTCTGGCATAGAGTTTTAACCTATGTGGATGGCAATCTAGTTCCTATGCCCATTACGGTAGAAACGATTAATAAGCTTTATAATTTGAATCTGGATTGCTCTCAGGTGGAGGAGTTCTTAAGAAAACAGGCGGTTGATATTCCGGAGATAAAGACCAGTAAGGACCTTGCCTTAAGTAAGGTAGGTCAAGATATTTATTCAAAGATTTTTGAAAATTATACGAAAAAACAATGGGGGATTGATCCGGGAGAACTGGATACCTCGGTCATCTCTAGAATCCCGATTCGCCTGAATCGGGATTCTAGATATTTTGCCGATCGGTATCAGGGTATGCCAAAGCATGGTTACACCAAGATGTGTGAGAATATGGCAACGCATAAGAATATTAAAATAATGCTCAACACAGATTATAAAGAAGTTATTGATGATATCAGCTATGAGAAATTAATTTATACCGGTCCTACTGATTATTTCTATAATTATAAGTATGGCAAGCTTTCCTACCGTAGCATAGAATTTAAATTTGAAACCTACGATAGAGAGGAATTCCAAGAGGCTCCGGTAGTAAACTATCCAAATGATTATGATTATACCAGGATCACTGAATTTAAAAAATTAACTTGGCAGGATCATCGCAAGACTACCATTTGCAAGGAGTTTCCTGGTGCAGAAGGTGAGCCTTACTATCCATTCCCAACTAAGGAGTGCAAAGCGCAATTTAATCTTTATGCAGAAGAGATCAAGAAGGAAACCAATATCATATTTTTAGGGCGCTTAGCAGAATATAAATATTATAATATGGATGCAGTTGTTAAAAGAGCACTGGATGTATTTGAACTGATGGTGGGCCGCAAAGAGTAGGCGACAGAAGATATAAGAATAAATAGCAGCGAAGTATTCACTAGTTAGGATAGATATGGACTTAAGATTATACAGATAATAATAGTCAACAAGATCCGGGATCGTGGAGGAAAAAAAGATGGATCGATTATACATTATAATTCCGGCCTATAATGAAGAGGAGAATATCGGAAAAATTATTAAGGACTGGTACCCGATTGTTGAAAGAATTGGTAATCATAGCAGATTGGTTATTCTTGATGATGGAAGTCAGGATAGAACCTTTTCCATCATGCAGAAGTACAAGGATCGTCTGGAAGCTTTTGAACCTATCACAAAGCCCAATAGTGGACATGGTGCAACGATATTATCAGGTTATCGTTATGCAATCCAGTCGGGGGCTGACTATATATTTCAGACAGATTCAGATGGGCAAACGATTCCGGAGGAATTCTGGTCCTTTTGGGACCAAAGAGAAACCTATGATATGGTTATAGGTAATCGGAAGGGAAGGCAGGACGGGTTGTCTCGGATCTTCGTAACAAAAGCATTAAAAGCCGTTCTCTTCCTTTGTTTCCGTGTTAAGGTACCTGATGCCAATACTCCATTTCGATTGATGAGAGCTGAAACCTTAAAAAAGCATCTTGCTTTGATCCCGGAGAATTACAATTTGACCAATGTTATTATATCCGTGATCTTTGCGAAAAAGAAATTGCCGGTTCTATATTTACCGATTACCTTTCGGCCCAGGCAGGGTGGAATCAACTCCATCAATATGCGAAAAATTATTCGGATTGGATGTCGAGCAATCAAAGACTTTCGACGTATCAATAAAAGGATCCGTTAAGATAGAGGGGAATTTCAGATGTTAAGCAAAGTTATTTATTCAATTGTAGCTATAATGATAGGAGCCAGTACAAGATTTCTATTACAGGGAGACTTCATACCATTTTTGCAATGGTGGGTAACAATATTGATATTGGGATTCATCTATATGCCATTATCATCTCTATTATTTGAGAGTTTCCATGATAAGGGCTATTTATTTTCTAAAACCATAGCTATTGCAGTAAGCGGATATTTTATGTGGCTTCTTTCTTCTCTTCATATTTTAAAATTTACGCCCGTATCCTGTATGGTCGCAGTAGGAATCGGACTTCTCATAAATGGGATAATCATTTTTATAAAAAGCCGTAAAAGAAAGCAAGAGAATAATAAAACAATTAAAGTTTTCGGGGATCAACAGAGCCAATATCTTAATAGCATTCTTTCAGAGGAGCTTTTATTTTTAGGTGTTTTCCTTATCCTTACCTATATTCGAGGGTTTAAGCCGGAAGCCTATGGAACTGAGAAGTTCATGGACTATGGATTTATGACCAGTATGATGCGCAGTGATTATATGCCACCCCAAGATTTTTGGTTCTCTGGGACTAATCTCAACTACTACTATGTGGGACAATTTTTGGCTGTATTTTTGACCAAATTATCCAATGTTCCGGTATCCCTTGGGTATAACTTGATGCTTATGATGGTAGGAGCTTTCGCTTTTGTCCTTCCTTTTTCTTTAGTCTATAATGTATTTGCCAAATACCTTCAAAATCGTAATATTAATAGTCAGGAAGGAAAGAACCGGTATAAGTTCCTTCCCGGTCTTAGCGGGATTCTTGCAGGTGCTGGAGTCTGCATTGCAGGAAATATGCATTATCCGGTCTATCAATGGCTGGAGCCGGCTGTCCGGAAGTTCTTTGGTATGGAGAAAAGCACAGAAAAGTATTGGTTTCCTAATGCCACAAGATTCATCGGTTATCATCCCGAGACTAATGATAAGACAATTCATGAATTCCCTGCCTATTCTTTTGTACTTGGAGATCTTCATGCCCATGTAATCAATATCTTATTTGTTTTGACGGTTCTAGGAATCCTATTTGGATGGCTAAGTACAAGGAAAAGGGTTAAGGAATGTGGACATTCTCTTAAGAATGAATTATTACATCCTTCGGTTATTATGATTGGCTTTTTTATCGGACTGTTTCATATGACAAACTTTTGGGATTTTCCTATTTATTATGTTGTTTCAGGAGCCGTTATTCTATTTTCGAATATGATTGTATATAATTTTAAAAGTAAAGCACTCTGGTTAACGGCTTTACAGGGAATCTTTATCGTAATTTTGGCCGAGCTGGTGTGCTTGCCCTTTACCATAAGTTTTGATCAGATTTCTACTAGGATACGGTTGGCCCAAGCCCATACCCCTTTGAATCAGCTGATCATTTTATGGGGCCTGCCTATTTTCATGGTGATTTCCTTCCTTTGTTTTCTCATCGGGAATTACTGTCGGGAGAAGGAAGAGCTTACGAAACAGAAAATTATTAATCAAGGAGTGGGAGTACCTGTATTTTCATTTATGAAAAAATTGGACAGTTCGGATCTATTCATCCTTACCATTGGCTTATGTGCTGTTGGATTGATCCTAATTCCAGAGTTGATTTATGTAGAGGATATCTACTCGGGAGACTATAAAAGGGCCAATACTATGTTTAAATTGACCTATCAAGCCTTTCTTATGTTTGGTATAAGCTTCGGGTATCTATTCTTAAGATTATTAAGATTTGGTGAGACTGTTAGACAGAGAAAGGTAGCAACCATCGGATTAATCTTATTTATCAGCTCCCTGTTTTATGTAGGGAATGCAGTAAAAGCTTGGTATGGTAATATTTTGGATAGAGATGGTTACCAGGGAATCGATGCAGCCAAGTTTATGGAGAAAGAAATGCCTGATGATTATCTTGCAACGAACTGGCTGAATGCAAATGTAACTGGGACTCCTGTTGTTCTGGAGGCCAATGGGGACAGCTATACGGATTACCAGCGGGTATCTGTTATAACAGGCTTGCCTACTGTTTTGGGCTGGTATACCCACGAGTGGTTATGGAAATCGAACCCTAGTCTGCTAGATGCAAGGGCGGCAGATATTCATACGATCTATACTTCATCCGATGAAGATCAAATTCGGGAACTTCTATATAAGTATCAGATTTCTTATATTTATGTAGGCAAACTGGAGCAGGAAAAATATGAAACCCTCAACCACGAGATACTTCAAAGTTTAGGAGACATCGTGTTCCATAGCCCCGCTACCCAAGAAAAAGAATATGAAACCTATATAATACGGATTAAAAATTAAGGTTTGATAAGTTTAAGAAGTTTAAGATGTTCTTTACTTAAGGTTAACCCAAAATAAGTAAGAGAATTAAGAGATTAAGGAGAGTCAGCATGGGTAAGAGATTTACAAGAGTTCGCAATCCTAAACTTATGGCATTTATTTTTGGATTGGCAGTTTTATTACTAGCATCAGGAGGCAGCAAGGTCTCCGCTTATGCACAAAAGAAGGATAATCCATATCTTATTAAGGTTAACAGGGTACATAATACAATTACCGTATATGAAAAGGATGAGAAAGGTAGATACAGCATTCCGGTAAAAGCGATGGTTTGCTCTGTTGGTGTGGCAGGAACACCAACACCTCTTGGTACCTATCAGACCCAGGCAAAATATCGCTGGAAACTATTAATGGGAGATGTATGGGGACAGTATTCTACTCGAATCGTTGGGGGAGTATTATTCCATTCCGTATATTACTATGAATATGCTAATCCTAGTACACTTGCAACAAAGCAATATAATAAGCTGGGTACGGCGGCTTCCCATGGTTGTATTAGGCTTACGGTAGAGGATGCTAAATGGATCTATGATAAATGTCCGGTAGGAACTACGGTTATTATTTATGATGATAAGGAAAGTCCTGGTCCTTTAGGAAAACCAGAGGCGATTAAACTTCCAGCATCGGTACGATGGGATCCGACAGATCCAGATAAAAAAAATCCATACTATGTAGCGAAAGAGCCGACCTTGGAAGGAGTCCGTTACCGTTCTATCTTCTGGGGGAAAGAAATTGATTTGCTAGAGGGTGTAAGTGCAACTTCTTCCTTTGGTACTGATATTACATCCGATATAGTTGTCAAAGGGGAAGTGAATCCCTTTGTAGCTGGAAAATATGAAATTACCTATTCCGTAACGGATGCCTTTGATCGGGCAGTAGAGAAAAAGGCCATAGTAAAAGTGAAGGAATGCCTGGAAAAACCAATCATTAAGGGAATTAAAGATCGAGTAGTAGATGGGAAGACAAAGATTGATAAAAAATTTGCCTTATCCGGTGTTAAAGTTACTTGCTCAGGCATAAATCTTGATTCGAAGTATATTAAAGTCAAAATCGATAAAAATAGTAAAGAGGAATATAAGATTACCTATACGATCGGTGTAGGAACCGATATAGCAGTCAAAAAACAGGCAACTGTTTATGTTGACACGCAGGCACCTGTAATTTCGGGATTATCGGAACTTAAATTACAGCCGGGACAGATACCGGATCAGAATTTTGCCCTTGAAAAAATTAGTATAACGGATAATTATTCAAGTTTGGATATAAATGACATATCTATACAAATTAATGAAATAGAGACTGGATGCTATCAGATTATCTATGAAGTAAGTGATGAAGTAGGAAATGTAACCAAGGAAATTGTGGAATTAGAAAGCTCATTGTAATTTAAAAAAGCCCTTCAATAAATTAGCATAAACTTTAAAATTTGTATCACAGGTATGGTTCCATGGGCTGAAACAAGTGATTTGGACTACCATTTCACTTGTTTTTTTACACAGAATTGGACCTTTATAAGTATTATTATGCAGTTTATTTTATATTAATAAATTTTTTATTTTCATAATGGAATTTTTATGCTATAATAAGTTAATGCATATGAAAGGAGCTTGATATATGAGTAAATATACTGAAATTACTCCGGAACTAATGGAACTTGCCGAATTATGCAAGAAGAATAATAGGATTGACCCCGAATTATATGCAAAATATGACGTAAAGCGTGGTTTAAGGGATATTAGTGGTAAAGGTGTTTTAACAGGTTTAACAGAAATTTCTGAAATACTTTCTTATACTCTTGTAGATAATGATTATGTCCCTTGTGAAGGAAAGCTATATTACCGTGGAGTGGATGTAGAGGAAATCATCGACGGTTTTATTAATGATGATCGATTTGGATTTGAAGAGATTACTTATTTGCTTATTTTCGGAACATTACCAACAAAGGAACAACTGGATAGGTTTATCGCAATGTTGGAGAAATATCGTGAGCTTCCTACCAGTTTTGTTAGAGATGTTATAATGAAAGCACCAAGCAAGGACATGATGAATACCTTAGCACGAAGTGTATTGACTCTGTATTCCTATGATGATAGAGCAGATGATATTTCCTTGGAAAACGTACTTCGTCAATGCATTCAATTAATATCCAGATTTTCTTTACTATCAGTGTATGGATATCAGGCATATAGGCATTATTATGCTGGAAAGAGTCTGGTGATTCATCCACCGAAGAGTGGTCTATCCACTGCGGAAAATATTCTCTATATGCTTAGACCGAATAAAAAATTCTCAAAACTGGAAGCTAAAATTCTTGATATCGCCTTGGTACTTCATGCAGAGCATGGTGGGGGTAACAACTCTACCTTTACAACCCATGTTGTAACCTCTTCTGGTACGGATACTTATTCAACTGTAGCCGCATCTTTAGGATCTTTAAAGGGTCCAAGACATGGTGGTGCTAATATTAAGGTTGTAAAAATGTTTGAAGATATGAAGGAGAACATTAAGGACTGGGAGGATGAAGATGAAATAAGTACATATATTTCAAATCTTCTTAACAAAAAAGCCTTCGATCGGTCCGGCCTGGTCTATGGAATGGGACATGCGGTATATTCTATCTCAGATCCTAGAGCAAATGTTTTAAAGAAATTCGTAAAGAGCCTTTCTGAAGAGAAAGGAATGAATAAGGAGTTTGCTCTTTATGAAAGAGTAGAAAGGCTAGCTCCACAAATTATCGCAAAGGAAAGAAAGATTTATAAAGGGGTTAGTGCCAATATTGACTTTTATAGTGGTTTTGTTTATCATATGTTGAATCTTCCGATTGAGTTATATACACCGATCTTTGCAATTGCGAGGATATCCGGTTGGTCAGCCCATCGCCTAGAGGAGATTAACAATGCAGGTAAGATCATCCGTCCTGCATATAAGAACGTGGCAAAGCATCGTCCTTATGTTAAGTTAGAGGATCGTTAATCGCCAATTTTTTAAGAAAATTAATCTATTAAATAAATAAAAAATAATTAATAGTAGAAAAAACTTCTAGTGTATTTCTAAAAGTTCTGCACATACTAACATCGTAACCATCTTAGTAATGCTATATTTACTAAGCAGTAAACAACAACACAAATTATTTTGAAACTATTATTTCAAAATATGAAATGGAGGAGTTTATATGGCACGTAACAGAGCAGAAATACCAGAAGCACGCGCAGCACTCGACAGATTTAAGTACGAAGTTGCAAATGAAATTGGTGTTCCACTAAAACAAGGTTACAATGGAGACTTAACCTCTAGACAGAACGGCTCCGTAGGCGGTTATATGGTTAAGAAAATGATTGAAGCACAAGAAAGACAGATGGCTGGTCAACAATAAATAGAATTAACTGAATAATAAAGATATAGGAATAAAGGTACCGGAATGTAATAAACATTCCGGTACTTCGTTTTTAGAAAAAAATTTATAGAATCATAATAAAGGGCTGATACAAAATATTTCTATATCAAATCATTTTGTATCAGCCCTCAACACGATAGTTTCGAAAGCAAAACTCTAATATTTTATTGATTGTACTCTATTGGTTTTCGTTTTTTTATTGATAACAAGTGAATTAACTTGCCAATTCATCTAGTTTATTCATCAGCTTAGATTGGCTTAAATAGTTTAGATATTCTTAGCTTCGGATTTAAGCTTCGGTTTTATCACCCATGGAAAGGAAGAGATTTAAGATGATACCAACTACTGCTGCAGTAGCCAGTGCTGGGAATTCCACTCCAAACATTGGGATCATACCATTTCCAGCAAATCCGTAAGTTCCTCCTAATCCAATAATCAGGATGATTGCTATGATTGCTAAATTCTTAGCGCTAAACATATCTACTTGACGATCCATCATGATTGCAATACCTTGTGCTGCAATAACACCATAGAGATAAATTGATAGACCGCCGATTACTGCTGTAGGTATGGAATAGATAACATTAATTAATGGTGTGAAGCATGAAATAATCATCGTAATAATCGCTGCCATTATTAGTACTGGTACAGAAAACACCTTGGAAATAGCCATGGTACTAATATTTTCACCATAGTTCGTTCCAGCCGGTCCACCGATAGCACCAGAGATGATGTCACCTAAACCGTCACCAATTAAGTTTAATCCTAATTTATCTGCTATGTTATAATTCTTTTTGCTTCCTTTTTTCTTAGCCAGATCATTGATATAAATATCAAGCTGATAGATATGTGCCGTGGATTCTGGGATCGTAGCAATAGCGATCGGCATGATAGCTGCTACCGCTGCCCATGTTGGCTTCGGAAGGGTGAATTCTGGAAGGGAGATAAGTCCCTGTCCCTGCACAGTATCAAAGGTTACAAATGGAATTCCAGTAATTAGTCCAATGACTACTGCAGCCAGGTAACCGGTAAAAAGGCCAAAAAGAATAGGCAACTGACTTAGCCTGCCCTTCAAATATACCGAATATATAATTGTTGAGAATAGAGTAATAAGAGCGATGATCCACGCCATGTTCTGTGCAAAATCTGTCTGACCTTCTAGTATATTTGCTGGAACTGCCGCTGCATTTTCAATAGCATTTTTAGCTAAAGATAAACCAATAATAATAGCAATACTTCCGGTTATGGTTGGGGGAAGAATCTTATCAATTGTTTCTTTACCGGTACGTTTAATTAGTAAACCAGCAATAATAGAAACAAAACCAGACATTACAATACCAAATTGAGCGATAGAGATTTTATCATTAAGACCTAAATTTGAAAATTGCTCCGCTCCCATAATAGAAGCAATAGCTGCGATATAAGAAAAACTAGAACCATAATAGAGAGGAATCTTTCTCCCTGTAATAAAAATGAAACAAAGAGTAGAAAGTCCACTGGCAAAGATTGTTGTTGATACATGAAAACCTGTGATTAATGCAACTAGTACAGTTGCGGGAAACATAACAACGATTTGTTGTAATGCAAAAAAGAATAGTTCCACAATCGGTGGACGTTCATCAGGCAAATAGCCTACGGGTTGTTTCTTTGAAGACATAATTTCTACCTCCTGAGATTTTTTATATTTAACCACATTTCGATAAGTTTGTAAAGAGGTAATTTTAATAATTTTAAATAATTTTATAAAAAATTAAAACAACACCAAAAATAAACACAATTTCCACGGTAAACGGATTAATGCAAGCAGATAAAAAGAGATACTCCTGCTTGCAGGAAGTATCTCTTTTTATCTTGCTTGTATAAGCGTAGCGTGAGTACAAAAGCTATGCTTTTGTACTCCATTAATCCGTTAACCGTGGAAAAAAACAGCAGACATAAAATTATACTCCTGCTTGCAGGAAGTATCTCTTTTTATCTTGCTTGTATAAGCGTAGCGTGAGTACAAAAGCTATGCTTTTGTACTCCATTAATCCGTTTACCGTGTTTTAATAGCTATACTTTCCTAATTTACTATGATAATATGGAACCAGAATCGAATTAATTGAGTCTAATAGATAGCAGTGTAAGAATATTAATAAAGAATATTAATAAGAATCTTAATAAGAATCTTAATAAGAATATTAATTGGATTCAATCTTATGCAAGTAGGATGATAATACTTATTTGGATTTGCATTATAATAGACAGGAGGAAGTTAATATGAAAGGAAAAAAGCTTCAAATGGGTTTGGCTAGATTATTGGATACGATAATGCGTTATCCGCTAACAATAGCTTTCCTGATTTTCATTACGATCGTGAATAGTTTTATGATTGAAAATAACATTTCTGATAATTTATACTCAAAATTAATATTTACATTTGCCATAGGTACCTTATTTAGCCTTGTGGCACAAGCACTTTATGAGAGATTTTTCGAAAATAAAATGCATCATCTTCTACTCATGGGAAGTGCAATAGTTCTTACCGCTGTGTACTATTTGATAATATTTCAGTTGTCGGAATTGAACCAAGAAGCTACATTAAGATCTTTTGTCGGTTTATTTGCTTTGCTGATTGCTTTTCTCTGGATCCCAGCAATTAAAAGTAAAGTAACCTTTAACCAAAGCTTTTTGGCAGTATTTCGAGCCTTCTTTTTGGCTTTAGTTTATTTTGTAATATTATTCCTTGGAGTAAGCCTGATTTTCATGGCCATTGATCGACTAATAAAACCTTTAGATGGGGATACCTATTCTCACGCGGCAAACCTGATTTTCTGTCTCGGGGCTACGACTTATCTTATATCTTTGCTTCCTTTTTATTCAAAGGAGGTAGAGAATAAGGAGGAAGAGGAAAACATTATAAAAAATAAATCCGTAATAACTACGACCAAGTTTCTTGAAACCTTAGTGTCCTACGTAATTATCCCGGTAACTGCAGTATTTACTTTAGTATTATTGTTCTATATTATCATGAATATTACAGGAAGCTTTTGGTCTGATAATCTGATGGAACCTTTACTTGTGAGTTATTCCATCACAGTTATTATTGTTTATCTATTAGCGTCAAATATAAGCAATGCTTTCGCCAATATTTTTCGACGGATATTTCCTAAGGTTTTAGTGCCCATTGTCCTTTTCCAAACAATTGCTTCCACTCTGAAAATTCAAGATATGGGTATTACACAAGGTCGTTATTATGCGATCCTATTTGGAATATTTGCAACGATTGCAGGCTTTTTGTTCTGTTTCCTGCCAATTCGAAAGAATGGTATTATCGCTCCGATATTAATTATACTTGCATTGATCTCTATTATTCCACCGATCGATGCATTAACCATTAGCCGTAAGAATCAGATCGGACGATTAAAAAACACTCTGATTAAAAATAACATGCTAGAAAATGATACCATAACACCGAATAATGCGATCTCCGAAGAGGATCAAATGATTATTATTAATTCCATGCAATATCTAGATTCCATGGGATATTCTGAGGATATTGATTGGTTGTCTGCCTATGCAGAAAGCAATAATTTTGAGGCAACCTTTGGATTTCCGAGATATATTTCTCCAGGTAAGTACTTAAGAAATATCTTTTTACGTCGGGAGCCAGAAGCAATTCCTATAACCGGATATGATGTCCTACTAAGAGCAAGTTTCTATTATAACTTAGAGGAAATCGAGTTAGGCAGTTTTTCAAAGGATGAAGTTACTTACCGCTTGGTAGATAAAGCCATGTCAGCCCAAGAGAGATACCTTGTACTACTTGATCAAGATAACACAGAATTACTTCGGTTTGATTTACAGCAGATTTATGATCGAGCGATAGATAAAGGGGAAGATTATCGTATAATAACGCTGGAAGAGGCGGTATTTACGGAGGAAAATGATAAGGCAAAAATAACTGTGATTGCTGATCATATCTCTGTAGATAAGAATATTGATAATACAATTGAAAATCAGCAAGCAGACGTTAATATTTTGATAGACATAAAAAACTAAAAGAATTGTAGGTATGATAGACCTTTCCATTATGATCAATATTGTAATGGAAAGGTTTATTTTTTATGCGAAGGCAAAGTGAAGTGGTAAATAAGAATATTAATAATTAAGAAAATTAATTTGACAATATGTAGGATTTTCGTTACACTTTAAATCATATTAATTAGATAGGAAAAATATGAGTATATTAGTAAATGAGTAACTATCTTGTAATAAAGTAAAAATATACTATAATATTAAGGAGGTATAAGAAAGCTATGGATATTTCTACAGTATGTATACATGGAAGCAATTTCCCCTATGATCCTACCGGATCAGTATCAGTTCCAATCTATCAGACAGCGACTTTCGCCCATCCGGCAGTTGGAAGCAGTACGGGATATGATTATTCTAGGGTACAGAATCCAACGAGAGAGCATTTAGAGAAAACAGTAGCAGAGTTAGAGAAGGGCATAGATGCCATGGCTTTTTCCAGTGGTATGGCTGCCATTACTACAATGATGGAGATCTTTCAGATCGGTGATCATATGATTGCCTCCAATGATTTGTATGGTGGTTCTGTTCGACTGTTTCAAACCATATCAAAAAAGAACGGCATTACTTTTGATTTTACAGATACCTCAGATCTTGCTACTGTGGAAAGTCTGATCCGACCAGCAACCAAGGCGATTTTTGTGGAGACCCCATCAAACCCCATGATGCAGGTTACCGATTTGGAACGGCTTTCAACTATTACAAGAAAGTATGGAATTTTACTAATTGTTGATAATACCTTTCTAACTCCATATTTTCAGAATCCACTTTGTTTGGGAGCGGATATCGTAGTACATAGTGCAACCAAATATCTAAGTGGCCATAATGATACATTAGCAGGCTTTCTGGTCCTTGGTAGCCAAGAGTTATCGGATAAAATCAGAGCAATCTATAAAACAACCGGTGCTTGCCTTGCTCCCTTTGACAGTTGGTTAATTATTCGGGGTTTAAAGACTCTTGCCGTAAGGATGGATCGTCAGCAGGAAAATGCTCGAAAGTTGGCTGATTGGTTAAGGAATCATCCAAAGATAAAAAAGGTTTACTATACAGGCCTCCCTACCCATCCGGATTATGAGATTACATTAAAACAATCGAGAGGTTTTGGGGCTATGATTTCCTTTGAGGTGGATTGTGAAAAAACAGCGATTCGACTGCTAGAGCGAGTAAAGTTAATTCTATATGCGGAGAGTCTAGGAGGGGGCGAAACCTTAATTACTTATCCAATGCTTCAGACCCATGCTGATGTTCCTAAGAAGAAGCGAGAAGAACTGGGTATTAATGAAAGGTTTTTGCGCTTATCTGTAGGTTTAGAGCATATTGATGACTTAATCGAGGATTTAGAACAGGCACTGAATGATGAATGAAAGAAAGGAACGGCTATGAAATACAACTTTGATGAAATTATTGATCGAAAAGGAACAAATTCAATAAAATATGATTTTATGATAGAAAGGGGAATGCCCTCCGATATTCTCCCTCTTTGGGTAGCAGATATGGATTTTAAAACTGCACCAGTAATAACAGAGGCTATTATAAAGGCTGCAAAACATGGAATTTATGGCTATTCTGAAAGTAAAAAGGATTATTTCCAAGCGGTATATCACTGGTACCAGAGCCGGTTTGGTTGGGAGACTAAGGAGGAATGGCTTGTTAAGACTCCAGGAATTGTATATGCCATTTCAACGATAGTACGAGCGCTTACCAAGGAAGGGGATGCCGTACTGATTCAACAGCCGGTTTACTATCCTTTTTCCCAATCAATTCTGAAGAATAACCGTAAATTAATAAACAATGCCCTAGTTTATGAAAATGGAAGCTATTGCATAGATTATGCTGATTTTGAAGAAAAAATAAAAGCCAACAATGTAAAACTCTTTATTCTTTGTAGTCCCCATAATCCAGTAGGAAGGGTATGGACCAAAGAGGAATTAACCCGCATGGGTGATATTTGTATGAAGTATGGAGTAATCGTCGTAGCTGATGAGATCCATAGTGATTTTACTTACCCAGGGCATCTACATACCGTATTTGCAAGTATTAAGGAAGAATTTCAGAAATATTCCATAGTATGTACCGCTCCGAGTAAAACCTTTAATCTGGCAGGCTTACAAATTTCTAATATCTTTATTCCAAACAAAGAGATTCGATCAGCGGTTAAAAAAGAGATTGATCGAACTGGTTACAGTCAGCTCAATATGATGGGATTAATATCCTGTCAGGCAGCTTATGAAGGTGGTGCTTCTTGGCTGGATGAGTTAAAGGCTTATTTGAAAGGAAATCTGGATTACGTTAGAAACTTTCTATCTGAAAAACTTCCACAGATTAAGCTGGTGGAGCCCCAAGGCACCTACCTGCTCTGGTTGGATTGCAGAGAGTTAAATCTTACGGAAGAAGAACTAGATGACCTGATTATCAACAAAGCAAAACTTTGGTTGGATACTGGTAGTATGTTTGGCCAAGATGGTATTGGATTCCAAAGAGTTAATATTGCTTGTCCAAGGGCGACATTAAAGCAAGCCCTGCTACAGCTGGAAGCTGCGATTAAGCAACACAAGCAATAATTTTCTATCTATTATGTTTATGAATATAGGGAAATATACTATTATTTTGATCATAATATAAGAAAATAGCGTTATACGATTGACAGATATACTTTCCTGTTGTAAACTAAAAGCGTAAAATTTAATAAGACCTCACTTGTACAGTGAGGTAGAGGTTGCGGGATCTAACAGTCTGTAGAGGAGCTTGAGCAGCGATGAGCCTATGGAGAAGGAGATACCGCCGAAGTGTATAATATGCTCGGTATTATATGCTGGGACTACAGTTAATAGCTGTGGGACTGTCTCAATAAACGACCCGGTTTATTGAGTTGTGCTATCTCATTTGGGAAGAAGAGGGCTTAGGTATAAAAGCTAACCTGAGGAAACCTCAGGTTTTTTTGCATCTTGAGATAGGAAAAGTAGAATCGTATATTTTTCGATGATACTTCAATGGGTATAAACTAAAAATCATTATGAGAGGAGAACGAATATGAGAAAAAAGATTACATTACTAATTGCGATGACCTTATCCTTCATCCTTTTATTTGCTGCTTGTGGAACAAAGGGTGATCCTACGAATCCGGGAGGTAATACAACTCAGGAGAATACAGATAACAATGATACAGCACAAGATACTAGCGATAATACCTTTAAAGTAGGAATGGAAGCTGGTTATGCTCCTTTTAACTGGACACAGATCGACGACTCCAATGGAGCTGTACCAATTGAAGGCAGTTCAGAATTTGCTGGAGGTTATGATGTTGAAATTGCAAAACGCATTGCAGAAGGCTTAGGTAAAGAACTCGTAATAGTGAAAACGGAATGGGACGGTTTGGTACCTGCTCTTTTAGCTGGTAAAATCGATGCTATTATTGCCGGAATGTCACCAACTGCTGATCGAAAAGAAACCATCGATTTTACAGATATTTATTATAAATCAGATCTGGTTATGGTAGTGAAAAAAGGAAGCCCCTATGAAAATGCTAGCTCCATTCAGGATTTCTCCGGTGCTAAGATAACAGCACAATTAAATACCTTCCACTATTCTGTAATCGACCAAATTGAAGGTGTGAAAAAGGAGACTGCTCTCGATAACTTCCCAACCATGCGTGTGGCCTTGGAGTCAGGGACCATAGATGGTTATGTCTCCGAACGTCCGGAGGGGGTTAGTGCTTCTTCTGCAAATGAGAATTTCGTGATGGTGGAATTTGAAGATGGATTTGAAACCTCGGAAGAGGATACCGCTATTGCCGTAGGTGTTCAGAAGGGCAGCGATCTTACGGATGATATCAACAAGATTTTAGCAGGAATCTCTGAGGAAGAAAGACAAGAAATCATGGATGCAGCAATACTAAACCAACCGGCAGCAAACTAATTAGAACGAACTTGTTTATGATTGACAGTGAGGCTGTTCCATATTCCATATTTTTGGACAGCCTCCTATTCATGATTTGACGTCCTCTTATGTTTGGATGTCAAAATTACCTTGCATTCCAAACACAAGGTAATTTTGACATCGAAACAGTCTACTATAAAGTTGATTCGAGAATATAGTTAATTTTTAAATTTAAGAAAGGTTTGGTGCAATTTATGTCTAGGGAATGGTTGTTAAAAATTATAGGGGGTTATTGGCCGATGTTCCTAAGGGGAGCCGGTATGACTCTTTTTATCTCCATTATTGCTACCATTATTGGTTCAATAATTGGATTAGTAATCGGAACCATACGAACAATACCGATGCCTGACAAGGGCTTTAAAAGGTTTATATTAAAAATAGTGAATGCTTTATTAACCATCTATGTGGAATTCTTCCGTGGAACTCCAATGATTGTACAGGCGACAGTGATCTACTATGGTACCCCCTTATTCTTTGGAATCGATATGGATCGTAACTTCGCTGCGATCTTTATTGTGTCCATCAATACCGGTGCATATATCGCAGAAATTGTTCGAGGTGGTATTATTTCTGTAGATAAGGGACAGTTTGAAGCTGCTCATGCCATCGGAATGAACCATCTTAAAACCATGCTGCATGTAGTATTACCACAGGTAATCCGCAATATTCTTCCTGCAGTAGGAAATGAATTTGTAGTCAATATTAAGGATACGTCCGTATTAAATGTTATCGCTGTAACGGAATTGTTCTTCCAGGCAAAATCCATTGCAGGTAATAACTTTAGATATTTTGAAACCTATTTAATCGCATGTATCATGTATTTAATCATGACGCTTACCGTTACCCGAATCCTACGGATTATCGAGAGAAGACTGGATGGGCCCGATAATTTTAACGTTATTCCAGGTAACCAGATGCAGGTACAAAAGCCAGAGGATGCAGTAAGACGAAAGAATACAAACTGATCGTAATCGATAAATGAATAACCGTAATTTTGTGAAGATGGAGGTTTCAATGGAAAAAATAATAGAAATTCAACATTTAAAGAAATCCTTTGGAGAGAATGAAATACTTAAAGATATTAACTTTTCAGTAAATAAAGGTGAAGTTGTCTGCATCATAGGATCATCCGGTTCTGGTAAATCCACCTTACTTCGATGCATTAATCTACTGGAAAAACCCAGTGGCGGACAAATCATTTATAAAGGTAAAAATATATTAGATCAAAAACATGATATTTATGAATATCGTACCAAGCTTGGAATGGTATTTCAACAGTTTAATCTCTTTAATAATCACAATGTTTTAAGTAACTGTGTAGTAGGACAAACAAAAGTATTAAAACGTAGTAAAGAAGAAGCAGAAAAAATAGCAATGAAATACTTGCAGGTGGTTGGTATGAACCAATACATCCATGCTAAGCCAAGGCAACTCTCCGGTGGCCAAAAGCAGAGAGTAGCCATAGCCCGGGCCCTGTCCATGGAGCCAGATGTATTGCTCTTTGATGAGCCTACTTCTGCCTTAGATCCAGAGATGGTTGGTGAAGTGTTGACTGTTATGAAAGAACTGGCGGAAAGCGGTCTTACCATGTTGGTAGTAACCCATGAAATGCAGTTCGCTAAAGAGGTATCCGATCGGGTGGTCTTCATGGACCAAGGAGTTATCGCTGAGGAAGGAACACCGGAGCAGATCTTTAATAACCCTAGACAAGAAAGAACCAAGGAATTCTTAAAGAGAGTAGCAAAATAGATAGTAACGTCAGAGAATTTTTAAGATTAAAAATTCTTTGGCGTTTTTTTCATCATGACTAAAAGAATTCATATATCTGGGTATGGCTACATGATTATTGGATTGCCAACTCATCTTGTTTCGTATTGACTAAAGTTTATGCTTACAACTTTGTTAATTTATGGTATGATAGAAAACAAGTTTGGAGGTGTTTTAATGTTAAGATTACGACCATATAAGGCTAGTGATGCAAAATATATTGTAAAATGGATTACTGACGAAAGGCTCCATGCCATGTGGAGCGCTAATAAATTACCTTATCCATTAACGAAAGAGGCCCTGAAAGAATATCAGATGAACTATGAAAAGGATGATCGAGGCTGGATATTTACAGCAGTCGATGAAAAAGGTGCTCCAGTTGGTCATCTATTGATGAGTAAGGCGGATTATGAGCAGGAGAGTATCCACTTTGGATTTATTGTGGTGGATCCCACCATACGTAAGAAGGGTTATGGTAGAGAAATGTTAAAGCTTGCAATAAAGTATGTCTTTGAGATTATGAATATGAAGAAAATTACCTTGGGCGTCTTTGGTAACAATCAGGCAGCACATAATTGTTATAAAGCGGTAGGTTTTGTCGATGAAACTTATGAGGAAAAAAAGTTCCCATATAAAGAAGAACGATGGGATTACTTTGGGATGGCAATTTATAAGCAGAACGAATGAAACATTGATACCAACACTTAGAAGCATGATCTATTTATAAAATTAGGAAAGGGATAAGGATGGAGTAAGCATATGAGATTAACGATTCTGCATACAAATGATATTCATAGTAATTATGAGAATTTTGCAAAGATTGTAACCAAGATTAGGGAACTTCAAGATGAGAGTACCATAATCCTTGATGCAGGAGATTTCGCCGATTTTAAAAGATTCGAGCTTCTAGGTACCCATGGACTTGCAGCTCTGGATTTATTAGAAGCTGCAGGATATGATGCCATAGCGGTTGGTAATAATGAAACCTTTCAGGGACATGAGACATTAATCAATATGATCACTAACTCAAAAATTCGTGTTACCATCAACGGTAAAAAGCTTAGGGAGGATCAATGGTATACCGTTGCTAGTTCGGATTATTTACAAAGAGGGACAGGTTATCCTTCCATGGGAAAGAATAAAAATGAGAGCTATCGGAAGGAGTATCTTAGGGATGTTCTTAGAGAATATATTAGCAAGAAAGAGTTTATTGAAAGAGCATATGTAGATCGTTGGATCTTATCCCAAAATAATAGGGAATAACTTATAATGATTAAATTAGATCTTAGATTAATGTAAGGAGATATTATGTACGACTTAAAGGAAATTACCATTAGAAATCTTCAAAAGCTGTATTATGATAAAAAGATAAGGGTTAGAGAAGTAGTAGAATTCTATCTTGACCGTTTTCATACTTTGGATCAAGGAAAAGGTGGCTTAAATAGTGTCTTAGAGATCAATCCAGATGCAATGGAGATTGCCAAAGACTTGGATAACCGCGGGTATGATCAGGATCAAATACTATATGGGGTGCCGGTACTTCTTAAGGATAATATAGCGACAGCGGATCGGATGCATACCTCAGCCGGGTCCGTGGCATTGGGAGATTCCATTGCCATTGATGATGCTGATGTCGTTAAGGCATTGCGAAAGCAAGGGGCATTAATTCTAGGCAAGACCAACATGACGGAATTTGCTAACTTTATGACAAAGAATATGCCTGCCGGATATAGCTCTAGAGGTGGTAAAGTACTTCACCCTTATAATCGGGAGAAGGATCCATCCGGTTCCAGTACCGGTTCTGCTGTAGCTGTAGCAGCTAACTTATGTATGACTTCCATTGGAACTGACACCTCCAATTCGATCGTAGCGCCTGGCTTAGCCCATGGAATTGTCGGCCTTCGTCCCTCAATTGGATCCATAAGCCAGAGAGGGATTATCCCTATTAGCTTTACCCTTGATACTGCTGGTCCCTTTACCAGAACGGTAGAGGATACGGCGATCATGTATGCAGGATTGACTGATACCCCGATAGTCCAAGGGACCTTTGACTTAGCGGGAAAAACCATAGCTTATAATATATGGAATATGGAAAAACAAGCAAAGGAGACCGTAGCTAAGACCGAAGTGGTTCTCAAGGAACTAGAGAAGGCCGGTGCAAGGATAAAAAGGGTCCATATCGAGAAAACACCCCATATTATGAATCTAATGAAATATGAGTTTAAGTATGGTATCAACCAATATCTCAATACATTTACAAGCAATTATCCGATTAAGACTTTATCGGATATCATTGAATATAATAGAAAGCATGAAAAGGAAGCCTTAAAATATGGCCAAACCTACCTAATTGATGCCGAAGAGACAAGTGGAAACATGGATGAAAAAGCTTACCTGGCAGTACTACAGGACCGGGAGGAGAGAAAGAAAAAAATTCGTGAACAATTAGAGGGAACGGATTGCTGTATCATGCTTAGTTTTAATAATATCCTAATGTATACTGGATTACCTGAGATAACGATACCCTGTGGACTCGATTCAGAGAATATGCCCTTTGGAATTGCAGTAACTGCATTAACGAATGAGAAGTTAATTTCTATGGCTTATGGCATTGAAAGAATTGTCGGGCAAAGAGTAGAACCTATATTTAGA
>JAAYQP010000234.1 GCA_012519195.1 Clostridiales bacterium
ATTAAGAAGGTTAAAGGAATCGACTTTGGACAGATTTATGAAGCAAATCTTTGTTTCGGAAGCGACTGGCTTTCAAAAACCCATGAAGGAGTATTTTGACTATTGTTTCAGGCGTATTGGTAATATTGATAAAGCCAGAACTATGATTATTGGTGACTCCCTAACATCGGATATGAAGGGCGGCAATAATGCAGGGATTACAACATGTTGGTATAATCCAGAGGAGAAACCGAATCATTTGGATATTGTAATTGATTATGAGATAAGACAATTAAAGGATTTATATTTGATCCTATAATGAATGTTATATATAAAATTATGGATCTTACTAGTTTCGCAATTATCTAAATAACGATTAAAGTAAAGGAGTATGATTGATTAATCAATGAAAAGGTGATGGTACAAAGTATATTAAATTATAATATAGTAAGATAGATTAGCATGAACTATTTTGTAACATCACCTTTGAGTACGGATAAGAGATCTAACTCAATTTAACAATTATCCTCAGGTACTCGATTTCTAACATATTTACTTTCTTTATAGGAAAAATTCTTTTTATGAAACTTAGCGATTGGCTCAGGGCCTCTCATGATATTTCTTTCAATCTGGAGGACCCCATTTTTATCAGCTCGAATTCTCCAATCAACCAACATGATCTTACCCTCCGTAATCTCGATTCCCGTAATCCCTCTAGTATTTATACAGCATCCAGAATTAAAATAAGGAAGTTCTCCTGGTTTTGGAAATTTGGGACGATGGGTATGACCACAGATTAACATCATCTTATGCTTTGCAATCCACTTATTATAATTTTTCTCAATTTTATGTCTTTTATAAAGATTTCTCGCAGGGCTGGAGGGATTGTGAAAACCCACAACATGCATGTATTTCCAGAAAAATCTCAATAAAAATTTAGATACATACCAGATCTGATCGTTAATGAAATCTCCCTGATGTCCATGAACAACCAGAATCTCTTGTTTGGTTTTCTTGTTTCTAAGTACAAGGGATTCTATAGGAACTAAGCCATTTAATAGATCAACAACACCCTGACCATATTCATCATAAAAATGATAATAGTTTTTACATACATATTTTTTATTCTTCAAATTAATGTTATGGTTCCCATACAGGATAATTAACCTATTGTCCATATGATATTTTTTTAGATTAGTAAAGACATCGCTATGTGCTATACGAATATATTTAAATTTGGGATATTCCCATAGCTCATCACCATCACCAACTTCGACATAGGTATATCCATTATTATAATAATAATCAAGAGCGTGGAGAAAAAGATTTTGGTTTCTTGCAAACTCATCAGATACGCTATCATCCCCTCTATGGGAATCACTAAAAAAGATATACTTTGACTTTTCATCAAAGTATTCAACCCGGGCTTTCTTGTAAGCTTGTGTCAATCTCTGATCAGTAAACATCCCAATCACTCCGTAATTCTAATTTGAATTAATATCAAAAGTTATATTACAATTTGATATCATAATTTGTATTACATTACTTCAATCTCGAAAGTAGCTACTGTATTAGTATAGCCAAATGTTTACTAGGATATCGATTGATACATTATAAAAATTTTAGAAAAGCATGGAATGGGCGAATTTTAATAAGTGGTAAAAGTATTGCATGGTACTAAATGATTGCCTAAGGGAGTAAAATAGTGGTAAAATATTTAGCATAAAGGGAATTGAAAAATTGTAATATCGGAAGAATAAAATTTCATTAAAAATATAAGGATAAAGAGAAGGGATTATCAATATTTTTAGATAAAGTTTAAATTGATAATTCTTTTCTGGGAGGATTAAGCATAAATGTTAGCAAAACAATGCAAAGGGTTGAAAACATAAGGAGTTGAGAGTGACTTGCTATTTAAACTGGAGGTAGATAAGATCATGAACTCAGTAAATGAGTATATTAGTCATTACGAGGAAGAAAAGAAGGAATGGATCACTACCTTTGTTACATTTATGAGGAAAAACTATCCTAACTGGGAAGAGACAATCTCTTATCAGATGCCTACCTATAAATTCCTTGGGCAATATATTGCTTTTTCTGCTACAAAAACACATTTTACCCTTCATACCTTAGATTTTGTAATGCTAGATGAGCTTAAGGAGAAGTTAGATAATGCAAAATTCGGAAAACGTAGTGTTAAGGTTAAATATAAAGATAAAGAGGCCATTCCAATTTTGTTTGAGGCCTGTAGAAAGATTGCTGAACGAAGTAGGCAGGATGAAACAAACGATTATGTAATATAAGGAAGCAAATGAGGATAATTGACCTAAGTATTATACCAATAGAGGAATTGAGGAGAGCAAATGCATAATTACAAATTAACGATACAATATGACGGGGGGAGATATAAGGGATGGCAAAGGTTGGGTAATACCAATAATACGATTCAGGGAAAGATTGAATATGTATTATCCGAACTTATGGGAGAGGAAATAGAGATAATAGGATCTAGCAGGACAGATGCAGGAGTCCATGCCTTAGGACAAATTGCAAACTTTAAAACAAATAAAAACTTAAGTACAACTAAAATTCAAGAATATTTAAATCATTATCTTCCTCAGGATATTAGCATTATCCGGGTGGATAAGGTTTCTGAAAACTTTCATGCCCGTTATCATGCCCGGGCCAAAACTTATCTATATAGGATTTGGAACAGGGAATATTCTCATCCCTTTATGCGAAAATATAGTATGCACATCGAGGAGAAATTAGATCTGGAGGCAATGAAAAAGGCAGCAGGTTATTTTGTAGGTACTCATGATTTTACGGCTTTTTCTAATGCTAAATCGAAGAAAAAGTCCATGGTACGTGAAATCTATTCGTTCTGGATCAATCAGGAGGACGGGTTTGTTGATATTCGAATACGGGGAAACGGTTTTCTTTATAATATGGCCCGCTGGATTGCAGGGACTTTGATTGATGTTGGATTAGGTGATCTTGATGGGGAAAGTATCCCTACAATTATCCAATCAAAGAAAAGAGATCGAACCGGTAGGCTGGCAGAACCACAGGGCTTGTACCTAGAAAATATTGAATATGAGGAATTTGAGTAAAGTAACTATTGTTGTCATTTTTCGGGTTAGGTCCTGTGTTATGATTTTTAAATTTATAAATGATCTATAATAAAATTAATATAATAGGTGGGGTAAAGATGGTAGAAGTGAGAGAAGTTTCAACCAGGAAAGAACAAAAGATATTTGCTAAGTTTCCTTATGAGTTGTATCAAAAGGTACCGCAAGCGATACCAGATCTGATTCAGGATGAGCTGGATAATTTTAATTCCAATAAGAATCCAGCGTATCAATATTGTAGTGTGAAGCAATTCCTTGCTTTTCAGGATGGTAAGTGTGTTGGACGTATTGCAGGAATTATTAATCATGCAGCCAATGAGAAATGGAATACAAAGCGGATACGCTTCTCTAGAGTTGATTTTATTGATGACTATGAAGTTTCTGCTGCCTTGTTCCATGCAGTTGAGGAATATGGAAGATCAGAAGGCATGATGAATATCCATGGACCAATCGGATTCTGTGATATGGATCAACAAGGTATGTTAGTAGAGGGATTTGAGGAAGAAGGGATGTTTCTTACTATTTACAATTTCCCCTACTACATTAAGCATCTGGAGAAGTTAGGTTATATGAAGGATGTAGACTGGATAGAGTATCAGATTGGAATGCCCAAAGAAGAGAATGTTAAATTAAAAAAGATCTCCAATGCAGTGATGAAACGATATCATATCACCTTGATCGAACCAAAAAGTCGCAAGGAAATATCACCGTACATAACACCAGTATTAAATCTAATAAATATTGCTTACCGTAATCTTTATGGCACAGTCGAGCTATCAAAGGCTCAGATCGAGAAATATTATAAGCAATTTAAACTTTTGATCAATCCCAATTATGTAAAACTGTTATTGGATGAGAACAAGAAGCTGGTTGGCTTTGGCCTAGCTATGCCATCCCTTAATCAAGCGATCAGAAAAAGCAGGGCAAGATTACTACCGTTTGGCTGGTATCGGATACTACGTGCTCCCTATGCGAAAACTAAGGTTTTAGACCTATATCTCATAGGCATATTACCTGAAATGCAGAATAAAGGTCTTACCGCGGTACTCTTAAGTTCCATGACGGAAACAGCCGCTAAAAATGGAATTGAATATGCAGAAACAGGGCCGGAACTAGAAACGAATCATCAGGTTCAAGCATTGTGGAAGCACTATGATGTTAGGCAACATAAGCGTCGACGCTGCTGGATTAAGAACCTATAATAAATTGCTGGAAGCCAGGAACCACTTCCTAATCGATAAAATATGGGAAGTGATACTGGTTTCCGGCATTTTTATATATTATATTATGGTTTAAGTCTATGATTATAGTATCATTTATAATAGTTTAGCTGTTTCCGTTCTTTCTTACTTTACACGAAGGATTTTTGGAGCCCTTGGAGCACGAAGCATGCTGGCTTCTGGCATATGGGAACCGAGTAAGGGCTGAAGATAATATTTGAATGCATCGGTTACATTATTACCTTTTGCATTGATAAATTCGTCCGGCATCAGTTTGGTCTTACCAGCAACTTTATGAAGCTCTGTTATCTGATAATCTACGGAATAATAGCCAGTTCTATGAATCGTGATAGAACCATCGATATTATGCCAGATAGCAAATTGGGCGGCCTTTTCACCAACCTCCCTTGCCTCATGCTGATCCACATCGGATACGCATCCCATGAAGGATCTCTGCAGATAACCTAAGGTATCAGAACGTACTCTTTGGATATTTAACTTCTGCTTAATCTGCTGAGTTAGAATTTCTCCTAATGCGCCGGTCCCTGATAATTGTACATTGCCATGGGCATCTTTTTTGGTTTTTACTAGTTTTGTTACAATAGGAACGCCGTCTTCATCCTGAATGCCTTCGGAAACAGCAACAATGCATCGTCCATATCGATCATAAACTTCTTTTACATCCTTTAGGAAATGATCCATGATAAATGGTCTTTCTGGAAGATATATAAGATGAGGACCATCATCAGGATACTTTTGAGCGATGGAAGCAGCAGCGGTCAAGAAACCGGCATGACGTCCCATCACTACACCGATATGTACTCCTGGAAGGGCTCGGTTATCCAGGTTAAGACCAATAAATGCCTGAGCAACAAATCTAGCGGTGGAAGGATAGCCAGGCGTATGGTCATTGATCATTAAGTCATTATCTATAGTTTTCGGTATATGAATTGCACGGAATTCGTAACCGGAGGATTCGGCTTGCTCATTTACGATACGTACGGTATCTGCAGAATCATTTCCTCCTATATAGAAGAAATAACGAACATTATGAGCCTTAAATACATTAAAGATTTCCTCGCAATAAGCCTTGTCAGGCTTGTCCCTTGTGGAAAATAATGCAGAGGAGGGAGTAATCGCAACTTGCTCTAGATTATGGGTTGTCTCCTGAGTTAAATCGAGAAAATCCTCATTAATAATACCGGAGACCCCATTGACAGCACCATAAACCTTAGTAACCTGAGGGAACTTTCTAGACTCTAGAACAACTCCTACCAGGGACTGATTAATAACTGCAGTGGGGCCTCCACCTTGTGCTACAACTACTTTACCTTCAAGTTTCATACAAACTACACTCCTTTACGATAATTTAAAGTAACTACTTTGTGGCAGGGTACTACCTACCTTATTCCTTTGTTGCTTACTCATCAGGTACATGAAATTCGGCCGATAAAATGTCAACCTTCAGTTTTACGTGCATCTGATCAAGTCTTATCATAGAGTGGGTATCTGTAACTAGCACAGCTTATCTGTAAATCCCATTGTACCATAGATTAACATTATCTGTAAATATATACAATGATATTTCCTTATAGTATTCTTCTTTTATTACGAAATTAAGTTGAAAGATCATAGGAATTAATTATAATGATAGATAACCAATAATTATCATGCAAACTTCGCTCAGAAACTAGGTTATTCTGTAATTAAATTTTGCGATCTAACTAGATTTGCAATAGAACTTCAAGATAAAGAAAGGTGGTAGCGGTAATCAGTCAAACGATTGTATGAACCGCAATGAGATTATGAAAATGGCAAGAGTAAAATTAGTTTTTGCAATGCTGATCTTTGGAAGTATCGGATTATTTGTTCGTAATATTGATTTATCCTCTGGACAGATTGCATTGGCAAGAGGAGTGATTGGAAGTTTATTTCTATTGCTTGTAGGCCGTATTACAAAGCAAAAATTATCACAAGGGGCAATCCGCCGTAATTTACTCCTCTTACTTCTCTCCGGGGCGCTAATCGGTTTTAATTGGATCCTTTTATTTGAAGCCTATAAATATACAACCATATCAAAGGCAACACTTAGCTATTATTTTGCACCAGTGTTTGTAATGGTTTTGTCGCCTTGGATACTTAAAGAACGGTTGGAAATAAAGAAAATCCTGGGTATGATCTTGGCACTTGGGGGTATGTTTCTTGTAACCGGTATAGGGGAAGGCGCAGGAAAAGCGGATCTGTTGGGAATTGGTTTTGGTCTCATGGCGGCCATGCTTTATGCAACAGTAGTTCTGATGAATAAATTCCTTAAGGGACTGACGGGATTGGAAACTACGCTTGTTCAGATCAGTGCGGCTTCCATTGTTCTTCTTCCCTATATTCTAATTACAGAAGACCTTCAATATAAACAGCTAAATTCCATAGGAATGATCCTTTTAGTCATTGTAGGTATCATTAATACCGGACTAGCTTATCTATTATACTTTTCTTCCATGAAGGATCTAAGTGGTCAAACGATCTCTGTATTTAGCTATATTGATCCGATCTCTGCAATCCTTCTGTCGGTCGTATTATTAGGTGAGCATATGTCAGCAATTCAAGTTATAGGAGGAATACTTATTCTTGGAGGAACCTTTCTCAGTGAAAGAAAGAGCATGTCTCCCCAAACTTCACGCAATTAAGCAACTAGAAAGATAATCTCTCTATTGACAACTTATCCAGTAATCTTTAGAATAGATACATTAAATAACCAAAATCAGATTAGAATAATAGGAAATAATCAAGAAAGAACAGGAGAATGAAAAATGCGTATTGCATCCTTATTCGAACAAAAGAAAACGGTATTTTCTTTTGAGGTGTTTCCTCCTAAGAAAACAAGCTCCGTAGACACCATTTATGAAACCTTAGATGAACTTCAAAGCCTTCGTCCTGATTTTATTAGTGTAACCTATGGGGCTGGAGGAAATGCCGCTGGTGCTACAACCTGCGATATAGCATCTTTGATTAAGCATAAATATGGAATTGAACCATTGGCACATTTAACCTGTATCAATGATAGCAAATCTGAAATCAAAGAGATATTAAATCTGTTAGAGCAGAATGGGATTGAAAATATCCTTGCCCTCCGTGGTGATATTAATCCAAATAAGACACCTAAAAATGAATTTAAATATGCCAGTGAACTGGTTACTTTTATTAAAGAAAGAGGTGGATTTCATATATCTGGCGCTTGCTATCCAGAGGGACATATGGATTCGGAGAATTTAGTTGAAGATGTTTTACATTTAAAGAAAAAGGTCGATGCTGGAGCGCAGCATCTGATATCACAACTTTTCTTCGACAATGCTTTCTTCTATTCCTTTGTTGAAAGGGCTAGAATTGCAGGAATTAATGTTCCGATTGAAGCCGGTATTATGCCAGTAGTGAATAAGAAGCAGATAGAAAGAATGGTTACCCTCTGCGGTGCTAGCCTACCCCCTAAGTTTGTAAAGATGATGCAGAGATTTGAACATTCCCCTGAGGCCTTACGGGATGCTGGAATAGCCTATGCGGTCGATCAAATTGTAGATCTTATCTCCCAAGGTGTTGATGGAATTCATCTCTATACAATGAATAATCCCTATATAGCAAAACGAATCAGTGAAAATATATCCGGATTACTTGGAGCTTAAGCTTTAAAATAATCATTAAATAATAGGTTTATAAATAATTCTTATTCATGTAATTTAGCTTGAAGTGTATAAATCCATGCAAAATAAGGTATCATTTAATAAAAATGAAACCTTAATAAGGCATGTAACGTCTAATCTTTGTTATGTGTATAGGAAAATCTTACAACTACTTGGACATAATAACATACGAACAATAGAAGAGGTGAAAGTTATGAGGAGATATATTTTAGTCTTAGGCATAGGCTTATCTCTTGTATTCCTGGCAGCCTGTGGGAAAGATACGAACGACCAGAAGGAATCACCAACTCCCGAACCCACTCTTCCGGTTGAACAAGTAACGCCTGGTCCGATAGAAACAGAGGATAAGAATCAGGATGAAACTGGAAAGGAAGAAGATAGGGAGACAGAGGATACCTATAATTCTGAAGATGATAATGCCTTAAATATTAGAAGCTATTATCCCTTTGTTAAGGATACAGAGTATGTCTATGAAGGTGAAGGAATGGAGTACGCATCCTTTCATGTCATCGTGGATTACTACGATGAAGCATCAGGACGTATCCAAACAAGAACGGATAATGGAGGAACCGTTACTGCGAAAGTCATAGAGGTCAAGGATGGAGAACTATCCCTGATAAAATCCATTGGTGAATTTTATTATCGCGATAATCTATTGGCTACCAAGGCCGGGGAGGAAGCAGCGGAAATATTGCTAATGGAACCCTTAAAAGAGGGAACTTCATGGAAATTACCGGATGGCAGCAAACGTTATATTTCAAAGACAGATGTAAAGATAGAGACCAAACTGGGAAGCTTTGAAACAATTGAGGTTACTACAGAGTATGAGGAATCTACAATACGGGAATACTATGCCCCTAATGTAGGGATGATCAAGTCGATCTTTAATAGCGAGGATTATGAGGTGACCTCCACCCTGAGTGAGATTAAGAAGAATAAACCACATACACAGACATTAGAAATCTTCTATCCCGGTAAGGATGAAAAGATTCATGTTGAGGAAAAGACGATAACCTTCCATACTAACGATGTTACTAGATTCGTATTGGAAAAAGAGATAAAGGAAGAACTGCAGAAGGAAGAGTATCTTCCGCTCATTACAACGAATACCAAAATCAACTCACTCTACTTAGGTGAGGATAATATCGTCTATGTAGATTTCTCGAGAGATCTAATTGCGGAGATGAATGCCGGAGCAGGTTATGAGCAGCTGATACTGCAGAGCATTACCAATACCTTAGGCAATTATTACGGAGCACAGGAAGTCTATATTACAGTGGATGGGAAGCCCTATGAATCTGGACATATCCTTTTAAAGAAGGGTGAAACATTAAAAGTTAATTTGGATGCTGTAGTAAGATAGATTGGTTGAAAATTAAATCATTAATAGGAAATGGGGTACCGCATAATTTCAAGCGATAGCCCCATTTTATTTTGCGATTAAGCATAGTGAGCATTTGAATATTTACACTCATCCATACTTATTGTAATATGTGAATTCTAAGGTGAAACAATCTATTATTCTAAGATAAAATCCTTAAAATGATTGCTGAATTTTCTTTCTCCATTAGGGAAGATCCACATTGCTTCCACATTATCAAAACTTTCAATAAAAGCTTTCCCCTTTTCAAAAGGCATATTATAGATCGCGGTAGATAATGCATCTGCCATTCCTGAGTCTTCGCAGAGTATAGAAACGGCTGTAAAGTAGTCAGAAGGCATTAGGGTGTTTGGATCAATAATATGGTGGTAGGTCTTACCATCCACTGTATAGTACCTTTCATAATTACCACTGGCTACTAAGGACAGATCTGTTAAGGCCATGGTGTAAAGGCTAGTCTGCTCCGAGGATTTATCGGGATTTTGTATGCCTACACTCCAGGGGGCTTTCTCCTGTCCTTTGGTTCCTACAGCTCGGGTGTTGCCGCCTACACTTAGTAGAAAATTGGTATATCCCTTTTGAAATGCAATCTTGGTAACTTGTTCGGCCGCATAACCCTTAGCAATGGCCCCAACATCGAGGCTCATATTTTCATTCGTTAAAAATACGGTAGAATTCTCTTCATCGATAATTACTTGATTGATATCGGTAAAGCTGTTGGCTCTGATCAATTCCTCCATAGATGGAAGTTGTGCGTTTAGTGGATCATCAATACCGGCAGTACGATAAATATGCCATATTTCAAGAACGGGTCCGAGCGCAATATTAACAGTACCGTCCGTTATACGATACATTTCTTTTGAAAATAAAAGCATGTCAATAATCCGACGGTCGACACTTACAGGAGCTATTCCGGCATTGTCGTTAATGGTTTTGATATTATTTATACCTTCATAATCCTTATATTTATCATATAATTGATGATAGGTCTTAAGATTATCATAGATTAATTGCACAAATTCCTCAAATTCCTCTTTGCTGTTCGAATAAGCAATAACTTCAGTTACTGTATTAAAAAGGGTAAGAAAACTGGCATGATTCTATTCTTGACGCACGAGACCACAGGAAGTGGTATTAAGGATTAATATGAGTGTACATAGGGCAATTAATAACTTTTTCATCTTATCAACTCCTGTTGTAGATCGCTTTCGACTGTCATTATCTGTAAGAAAAAAGCTGCTGCAATATTTGCAGCAGCCCCTTATAAGTTAATTTATCTTGCTAATGCGTTAGCTTTTTCAACTACAGCGATCCAATCAGTCATAGTAACTGTTACAGAGCTCTTTAAGTCTTCTGCTGTTGTTTTACCATCTTCTACAGCAATACCAGATACATCTGCAACTGTCTTACCGGTTATATAATCAGCAAATGCGTTAGCCTGCTCGAACCATTCCTTGCCAATTGGAGAAGCAGCCTTCATACCATAAGCATCACCAAGTTCTTTTTTGGATACGAACTGAGCAGAGAGATCTGTTGTAATTTCTCCAGCTGTATTAAAGTTCATTTTTGTTTGTACAACATCAATTACACAGTTACGGATAACACCCTTAGAGTCAACAAGTACAGCAACTGCTGTTGAATCAACCTGTGCTAATCCATCTTTTTCCCCCGCGTCCTTTGAGCTGTGATCAGCAGAGGTAATAACCGCAAAACCGGTTTTAGCTTCTTCGGATTTGGATCCACAAGCTGTAAATAAGCTCATTACCATTCCGAGGCATAATGCAAGTGAAATAATCTTCTTCATAAATATCCTCCTTGATTTTTTCGTTAAATATTCTACAAATATTCTACAAGCGAATAATATCACCGTCCAAAGATTTTGTCAATGTATATTCTTATAATTTTCGAAAATTTATTACTAAAGGATACTATTTTTTAAAAATGTAAAAAATATATATGAATAATGCCATAAAAATTTAGTTATATTAACTAAAGATTTATGGAAAAATTTGTATCAATTATTATTTGTTTATTTATTAGTTACTATTTTGGGGAATACATACCTTTACTAATCATGTAAGCAGAAATCGCTTGCCCATGTTTTTGCTCTTCTTTTTGGATATGATTTAAAACATCTCGTACCTGTGCATCCTTGAATTCAAAGATGGCAGTATCATAGGCTCCAGAGACGTATTTTTCTGTAGACAGCATATCCATACACATATCCTTATCTGAAATATTAAATCCTAAGGAACTGGTGGTTTCTTGTTTGAAGCTAGACTGCTGGGTTGCTTGCTGAGATTGATTTGCGTTTTGTTGGGGGCCTTGCTGTTGTTGGCCGCCGCCCATAGCTGGAACCTTACCGTTTAACAATTGGTTTATTGTCTGTAGATGCTCTCTTTCAATCTGTGCATTACTACGAAAAACAGCCTTTAGCTGAGGGTCGCAGGCAAGAGACTGATAATTATCGTATTTTAGGATACATTGCTCTTCGTGGCTTTTCATATCCTCTAAAAGGAATTTTTCCTTTGTAGTTAAGTTTACATTGGTAATCATAACAAACACCTCCGTAATTAGTATTTTCGGAAATGTTTTAATTATCCACTAAGTTAAGAATTATTTTCATATAAAGTATCATAATTCTTTACCAATCTCTTTAAGCATATTGATATATAAAATTAATTCCTCCCTAGAGGCGACATTAAGCTTAGAAAAGATGTGTTTATTATGTGTTTTTATGGTATTAATACTAAGGAATAGCTGATCCGCAATTTCTTTTGCACTGTAGCCCTGGATATAAAGATTGAAAACATTACGTTCTGCCGGTGATAGGGTTTTGGTTCGATCGGCAAATTCCTCCAAAAGAGATATCTGATAAGTATCCTGTTCCATTTTTTTATTAAGTTCCTTCTTATAATCCGCCAAATAATCGATCAACTCATCAATTTCTTGAATATTTGTTTTTGGTGCTTCTTCTGGTTCCCCAGATTTAATAATCTCAATCCCTTCAGAGATTGGCTTTATATACTTATTACTAAAGGTAATCGATACAACGATGCCTAGTGATATAAGAAAAGCAAACAAGGTGATGTAAATTATATTGAGCCTTGTAATTGAGGCAGAGATGTCCTTTTTAGGAACCATAACCGCGATCGTCCATCTTGTGTCTTGAAAGGGTGATTCAGAGGGATAGAGCTTAATGGGAACATGATACCCCAGATATTCATCGTTATTTTGATTGCTATAGATTGTAAAGGAATCCTGATTCTCGGTAATTTGAAGTCTTGCATTCACGGAGGATGTTTTTTTAAGAGTATAATCACCAGCTACAAGTGAATGGTTAACTTCGATATAATTCGAGTCGATAGCCATGGGGGTCATAAGGCAAAAAATCCGGCTATATATATTCGTACTATTGGGTATGTGAGAGAGTTTAAAAAGCATGGCACTGATCTCAAAACCACAGACTCCGAGGATCTTATTATTAGAATCTATGATTGGGATTGAGCACAACATGACTTCTTCACTGGTTCCAGGTAACAATAAGGGACTAGTCCAATAATATAATTTTGATAGAGGAAGATCAGCCTTATGTTTTTGAGCTGCTTCCATAGGTAAAGTATAGTAATCTGCATCCTTTATATCAAATTCCAAGCACCATTGCGTATGCAAATCAATGGAATTTTTCCTACCAATTTTAGCATTTCCTCTCAGTAATGTTATGGTTGGGCTAGAAGAGTTAATGATATTAGGTTCCATATTCTTTATGTATAGGCCAGCCCGAGAATAATTTGAGCTTTCTAATTCTGGGTTTACCGTGGTGTCTAATATGAGAAAGGCTCCGCTACAGCTGGATAATTGCAAAGAATGAAAAGTTAATTCATATACCTGAGCTAGTAATCTCTCAATCTCTTCTGGATTGGTCCTCAAATTATCGAAAGTAAGATTGTTTTCATCAAGATATTCCTCCAGTCTCCTTGATAATTTCTCGGAAAACTCAACTGCTTGTACGGATAAGATACCATAACGTTCTGAGATCTCCTCTGAAGAATGTTTCAGCTCGCTATGAATAATCTTTTTGCTTTCATTTCGGCCTGCGGAAAAGGTCCCGGTAATAAATAGAATCACAATAATACTAGTCAGCATAATAAAAACCTGTAGTATTAGAAATATAACAAGCCGAAAACGCATTGTAAAACATGGCCGATTAATTCTATTTAATTTATTTAAGGTATGCTTAAACAGCTTTTCCAATGGATGAAACCTACCTCTCTAATTATTTTGCTTGAAAGTAGCTTTCCCTTGCATCTAACGCTGATTTGTTGAAATTCTTTTTAAAATCTGCCTCCATCTCATCAATTCCCGGAATCAATGGGGTGATATGAAACTCATACTGTTTCTGCATATCTCTAGTAACTGGAAGAAGATTTTTTATGTTGGGATCCTGAATTTGTTTCAGTTCCTCTAACATAATGATTTCAAAAGCTTCTTCCGTAACAGGTAGGTAACCACTGGAGGTAACAAATTTAAGATTATTTTCCGGAGAAGTAAACCATTTTAAAAAGATACCTGCCAGTGCTTCTCTGTTTTTTTCAGATTTTGTAATACACATACCGGCACCACGCTGAAGAGCTATTTTCTTGCCCCCCTCAAAGACTGGATAAGGGAGGATGGTAAAATGAGCAGGTTCAATTGTATTATCTTCATAGGTTACAGAGGGGGATAGAAATACTACTCCAGCCGTGGAACCGGTGGAGCAAACGATATCTCCTGTTTTTGCTAAATCAGATGCAAACCCATCAAAGATTGCATAATGTCCTTTGGTGGCCGGTAAGAAATAGCTTTCCATTACCTTTTGAACCGTTGGATGATCCAAGTCAATCCCATGATTGGATATAAAATCAAATCCCAACTGCTTGCAGCCAATCATAGTGTAATTAAACAAAGAATCGGAATAGTAGAAAGCTTTGCCATCGTTTGGAATATCCGGAGTCTGATGATCCGTCCATTCATAATATAGTTTAGAGGCTTTGCGAATACCTTCGAAGGTGTATAGATCTTCTAGTGTGATGTTATTATCCTTTGCAAATCGGTTAAAGATTGTCATGTTTATAAAAAAAACTTCGGTTGATTTGGCCGTTGGAAACACGTAAAGGCCACCATCTTTTAGCCGACCTTCTTCTAGGAAGCGAGGGATATAGGACTCCAGTTCCTTTTGATCAAATAGGGTATCCAAATTTACCAAGAGATCCTTTTCGGCCAATAATTGGGCTGTCTTGGGATAGGCAGTCGTAATGTCTGGTAGTGCTGGAGCGCCGGGATCACCATTAGCAGCCATGGTAAGTTTTTCATGCAAGGTCTCTGAACCTGAGATTGAGGTAACATTGATAAAAATACCTTCCTTGCTTCCGACGGTCGTGTTAAATTCATCAATCATCTCATCCATCAGGTTCTTCATTTGCCCGCCATAGTTATGCCAAAGATTTATGGTAACAGGGCTTTCTTTCTTGAGGAATAAGCTTACAATAATAAGAATAAGAATTGGTATCGTAAGTGATAGGATCATAAGGAAGGTTTTTCTTTTCATACGGTACCCCCATAAAAGAAATGTATTATCCTGATTAGTATATCACAAATGTAATAATATTCCAATATGATTATATTCATAATTAAATATTAAAATCACCCTGAGGATGATTGGGAATTTATTGGAAATCACCCTCAGGGTAATATCTTTTTTTCGATAATAAGCTATAATAATTAATAAAGTCACCTGCAGATGCTTTGAATTTTGCTTGTACTTTAATCTTATGTATATAGGAAAGGGGAGTCTATTATGTCAGATCTAAATAACAATAGCTCAATGGCAAATGCTTCAGCTACCGAAGAAACCTTTGATCCTGCTGATATTGAAAAAAATAAAACGATAGCAGGGCTAGCCTATCTTATCTTCTTCTTACCATTGATTGCTTGCCCGGATTCCAAATTCGGAAGATATCATGCCAACCAGGCACTGATCTTATTTATTGCTGGAATATCCGGATCCATAATACTTGGAATTATTCCATTTGTGGGGTGGGTATTGCTTCCATTCTTTTCAATCGCTGTGATGGTTTTTTGTATTCTTGGTCTCGTTCATGGGCTCAGCGGAAAAGCCAAGGAACTTCCGCTTATTGGTAAGTTGCGACTACTTAAATAACTCCATGCTATTATAATAGAAACTTGAATTATAAAAACAAAACGAATTCATAAAAAACCGAAACGAATCAATAAAAAGCAGGCTTGATCGTAAACAAAGGTGTTGTACCTAGATTTGCCATCAAGCCTGCTTTTTCTATTATCCTATTCTTCAGCTACCAAATGACTGTTTATATTTCGACAGTAGCCTTAATTAATTATGAATTATTCCGTAGCTTCATTCGCTTGTTGAATTGCATTAATCATCTGAGATTTCGTCAACATGCCTGTTGCATATCCATAAAAATTGCCTTCTTTGTCTATTAGAAAAGTAGTAGGGAAGGCGGATATATAGTAGCTTTGGAAAAGCTCGCCGGTCTCATCAAATACCGTAGGGAAGGTATAACCATTCTCTTCAAGAAAGGCTATAATCTCTTCTTTCGATTCATCCGCGTTATTGGGATAATCTGGACTGGAAGGATTGGCAACACCAAGGATGATAATATCATCCTGATTTTGATTATATTCATTATATAGTTCTTCAATATCCGGCATTTCCATCTTACAGGGTGGGCACCAGGTTGCCCAGAAATTAAGGAATACGACCTTTCCCTTATATTCTGATAGGGTATGTTCCTTGCCATATTGATCCGTTAGTGTAAAATCTATTGCAGGGGATACCTTCTCCTTGGCTTCTTCCTTAGAAGGATTATCATTATTTTCCGTGGATGTATTATTATCATTTTCTTCTTTTATAATCTCATTATCTGAAGTCTCATATTGATCTTCGGAAGATTCACTGTTCCCTTGTTCCGAAGGATTTTGTGAGCTATCATCATTCTTTTTATTAATTTCTTCCTCCTGTTTATTAGTTTCTTCGTCTTGTGAGATGGATGGAGGACTGAATTTACTTAGATATTTTGTTACACCATTCATCCATCCAGTAAAGGTCATGATACCGATAATAATAAGTAATATACCACCAGCCTTAACCGTATATCTTAAAAATTTTCTATGACTTTTCAGGAAGTTTAGTACCTGTGTTGTAAATAGACCTAGGAATAGGAAGGGGATTACAAAGCCTAGGGTATAAATTAGCACCAGTAAGTTACCGGTTAGAGAGCTTCCTGTTCCAGATGCTAAGATTAGAACAGACGATAAGGCAGGACCAACACAAGGTGTCCAGGCAAAGCTAAAAGTAAAACCCATAATAAAAGCTATTAGGGGATTCATTTTATTATCCTTAAGCCTAAAGTTTATCTTTCTTTCCCTTTGCAGGAACTTGAATTCAAAAATTCCAACCTGATAAAGGCCTAAAACAATTATAAGAATTCCGCCTAATCGAGTAAAAATAAGTTGATTACTTTTAAAGAAGCTACCCAATGCAGTAAAAGACATTCCCAATATAAAGAAAGCAAATGAAATGCCCAGTACAAAGAATAGGGTATGGAAAAATACTTTCTTTCTTTGGTATGTAATGATACCATCTTCTCCTACCTGCTTGGCATTCCCAGCGAGATAACTAATATAGATTGGTATCAAAGGTATTACACAGGGTGAGAAAAAGGAAAGTAGGCCCTCTAGAAATACGAGAAGAAAGCTGATGTTGCCAGCAGATATAAGTCCTTGCATAGATAACCTCCTTGGATCAAAAATTAAGTTGTCATATCCATAGTTAATCAAATCGTCAGTAAAATAAAGTAAAAACATTGTAACACAGCAAAACCATTATAACAAGCAACTTTATTGATCCTTGCAAAACTTGTGGGATAGCTAAACCTTCTATACAACAGATTCAAAGACTTCGCTCCGTGGCGAGTGCAGACGCAAACTTTGCTCAGAAATTGCGTGTGTTGTTCATGAAGTTGTAAAATAATAAAGTTTTGCAAGTATATAAGTAGATTTATTATAGCAAAGGGACATAGACAGGAATGTAACTTAATCACAAAAAAAAGAATATTTATTGACAGGTGGATTAGGGGATGGTAATATATTTAAAAATATTTAATTAAAATATTTTAATTAAAATAATTTAAGGAATAGGAGGACCATACTGTGCTGGAAGATGAATTTGAAAAACTTTACCTTAAGTTTCGAAATAATTATTGTAAGAACCTTTTTGCAAATGGGAATGAAAACTTAAGTCCAACGGAATCCTATTGTATAGAAGCGATCTATTTGCTTAATCGACCGACTGTACATGAATTTGCGGATTTTACTCATATCTCCCAGCCAAATGCAACCTATCGAATTAATAATCTAATTAAAAAAGGTTATATTCGTAAGGTATCTTCTGAGGAAGATAAAAGAGAGTACCATCTGGAGGTTACCGATAAGTTTCTAAATAATTATGGGGTTAATGCTTCCTTCAATACAAAACTTATGGATGGGATTCGGGAGAAGTTCAGTAACGAAGAAATAGAATTACTAGAAAAAATGATACGAAAAATAGTTGAAGAGATTATGGAATAGGGAAGGAAAAATATTATGGCAATTCGAATAATTACAGATTCAACTTCTGATATAAGAAAAGAAGAAGCAAATAAAATGAATATCTCAGTAATACCCCTAAAGGTACTTTTCGGGGACAAGGAGTATAAGGAAGGAATCGATATAACAATTGAAGGTTTTTATCAGAAGTTGGTTGAGGCAGATAAGCTTCCTACCACCTCCCAGCCATCTCCGGATGATTTTCTTGATCATTTTATCAAGGCGAAAGAAGCTGGAGACAGTGTTATTGTTATTCTAATAGCCGGTAATCTTAGTGGTACTGTACAGAGTGCAACAATAGCAAAGGAAATGGCAGAGTATTCGAAAATTTATATCGTGGATAGTCTTAATGCGATTACGGGATTACGGCTATTAGTTGAGCATGCTGTGAAATTAAGAGATCAGGGCATTGAAGTTGAGGAGATCGTGGCATCCCTTAATGAGTTAAAGGAAAGAATTGTATTACTGGCTATGGTAGACACTCTAGAGTATCTCCATAAGGGTGGACGCTTGTCAAAATCCTCTGCGATCTTGGGTTCCCTACTTAAATTTAAACCAGTTATTACGCTGAAGGATGGAGCAATTGGTGTAGTTGGAAAGGCACGGGGAATTAATAAAGGTATCGCAAAGATCCTAGAAACAATAGATGAGATGGGAGCAATCGATACAGATTATCCTGTCAACTTTGGATATACAGCTGAGGATAGTACTAGCCTTCTTTTAATAGAAAAGGTAATCGAGAAGTATGGCAATTTTAATACGCCACTCTATCCGGTTGGCTGTGTGGTGGGTACCCATGTTGGACCCGGTGCCTGTGTTATAACCTATATAAGAAAATAATACTAGCTAATTTACAATAAAATGGGCTACTGCAAAACTAAAATGGGTATGTAGAATAACCTCACACACCGATATAAGAACACCTGCTGTGATTTGTATTGTCATCTATCGGACGTACAACGTCCGCTTATGACAACACAAATCACAGCAGGTGTTCTTCTAACGGTGTATTACGGTTATATCTGCATACCCTTATATATATTGCAGTAGCCCATTTTAATGTAGGAAATTAGGTGAAATAGGATGGTTATGTCTGAATAAATCAGCAAAAGTTGAGTAGTTTGTAGCAAGATATGATAGGTAAAAGACATGGTTTTAATTTAAACTAATAGCAGACAGAGCAAACGGTGGGAAGGCAAGTGGTATTTACGGTATTAATCTTAAACAGGAGGGAAATAAATGGCGGAGTATGTGGCATATCTAGATGAAACCATAAGTTTTGAAGAAAGGGCAAAGGATTTAGTATCCAGAATGACGCTGGAGGAAAAGGTTTTTCAAACATTATTCACTGCTCCGGCAATCGAACGGCTGGGTGTTAAAGCATATAATTGGTGGAATGAGGCTTTACATGGAGTAGCAAGAGCTGGTGTGGCAACGGTATTTCCACAGGCAATCGGGCTTGCTGCTACATTTGATGAGGATCTCTTGGAGGAGGTCGCAGATGCAATCTCCACCGAAGGACGTGCGAAGTTCAATGTATCACAAAAATATAATGATACTGGTATCTATAAAGGATTAACCTTCTGGTCCCCTAATGTAAATATATTTCGTGATCCCAGATGGGGAAGGGGTCATGAAACCTATGGTGAGGATCCCTATCTAAGCTCCAGAATGGGCGTCCGATTTATCAAGGGAATTCAGGGCCATCATGATAAGTATCTAAAAGCGGCGGCTTGTGCAAAGCATTTTGCAGTACATTCTGGTCCAGAGGATATCAGACACAGTTTTAATGCCGTAGTCTCCGTACAAGATTTGTATGAAACTTATCTACCAGCATTTAAAGCATGTGTGCAGGAAGCAGAAGTGGAAGCTGTTATGGGTGCCTATAATCGTACAAACGGGGAACCCTGCTGTGGTAGTAAACGTTTATTGGAGGATATCCTGAGGGATGAATGGGGCTTTAAAGGGCATGTGACTTCGGATTGCTGGGCAATAAAGGATTTCCATGAAAATCATATGGTAACATCCACACCAACGGAATCGGTAGCCTTAGCAATGAATAATGGCTGCGATTTAAACTGTGGATCAATCTATGGACACCTGTTATATGCGATCCGAGACGGCTTGGTGGATGAGAAAACGCTTGATGAAGCTGTAACAAGATTGGTTACAACTCGTATGAAGTTAGGTCTCTTTGATAATCCAGAGGCGGTACCATTTAACTCCATTGGCTATGAACAAGTGGATTGTAATATCCATAAGGAACTCAATCTTAAAGCTTCAAGAAAATCTATTGTATTATTAAAGAATGAAAATAGTATTCTGCCCCTAGATAAGTCAAAATTAAAAACCGTTGGAGTAATTGGACCGAATGCGAACAATAGGAAGGCATTGGTGGGTAATTATGAAGGAACTGCATCCGAATATATTACTGTCTTGGAAGGCATCAAGGATTATTTGGGAGAAGAAATACGAGTTTATTATTCGGAAGGTTGCCATTTATATAAAGAAAAATTACAGGGCTTAGGGGAGAAAAATGATCGATTAGCAGAAGTTCGGGCTGTTTGCGACATGAGTGATGTGGTGATTGCTTGCTTTGGTTTAGATCCCGGTTTAGAGGGAGAGGAAGGGGACCAAGGAAATGAATTTGCCAGCGGAGATAAGCCGAATTTAAACCTACCAGGTCTGCAGGGTGAAATTATTCAAGAGATTTATAAAAGTGGAAAACCTGTAATCCTAGTATTACTGTCCGGAAGTGCTTTGAGTATTCCTTGGGAGGATGAACATATTCCAGCTATTATCCAAGGATGGTATCCCGGAGCACAGGGGGGTAGAGCGATTGCAGAGATGATCTTTGGTGAGTTTTCTCCAGAAGGAAAGCTTCCGATCACCTTCTATCGGACGACAGAGGAATTACCTGATTTTACGGATTATAATATGATCAATCGTACCTATCGTTATATGAAGAAGGAAGCATTATATCCCTTTGGATATGGACTCTCCTATACCAGCTTTGAGCTGAGTAATATATCAATTAGCGGAGAGGAAATCCTGCCGGGACAGGAGATCGTCTGCTCAGCAGATATAAAAAATACTGGAAGTATGGTAGGAGCAGAAACTCTTCAGGTATATGTAAAGGTCAATAAGGAAGATGCACCGAATTGGCAGCTGAAGGGCTTAAAGAAGGTCACTCTAAATCCTGGTGAGCAGAAGACCATTGCTATTACCTTAAAGGATGAAGCCTTTGGGCTCTATGATGGGAATGGTAAACTAATGCTAAATGAAGCGGAATATGTAATATATATCGGAACCTGCCAGCCAGATGCCAGAAGTATCCAACTAACCGGTCAAAAACCCTATCATAAAGTTCTTCATTCCCATAAAACAGTTGAGTTATCATAAACTTACATCTGTTTCTGATATTTGTTAAGTACAATTATGTTATTAAGTACAATCTAATAGTGGCAGTTACATCACGAAGTAATTTGCTCCCTGTCTATAAGGCGGCCTCTTTTGTTAGATTTTAGTCTGACAAAGGGTTCGCTTCATAGATAGGGAGCTGTTTAATTTTAATCAGTTTTATAACATAAAAATGGCGGAAATTTGACTTGTATATAGCCAAGGTTATAATATAATAAACATAACTTGTAAAAGCATTCATTTTATCGGCGTAGTTACAGTGTCTTATAAAATGTGTAATAGGAACAATAAAATATTCTACAAAGAGGAGTGGCAAAATGAAACTAGTACATTATGATGGATCGTGGAAACAGAAAGGCTATGAAATTCCCGAATATGATCGGGAACAAATCAAGCAGAATACTAAGGAAAATCCTGTTTGGCTTCATTTTGGTGCGGGGAATATTTTCCGAGCCTTTCCTGCAGTTGGTCTTCAAAAGCTTTTAAATAACGGTAGTTTTGATAAGGGAGTTATTGTGGCGGAGGGCTTTGATTATGAGATTATTGAGAAAGCATACCGGCCCTATAATAATCTTAGCCTATTGGTAGTTTTAAAGTCGAATGGAAGTATTGAAAAAAAGGTTATAGGCAGTGTAACGGAATCCCTGATTGCAGATAGTGCCAATGGAGAGGATTGGAGACGTTTAAAAGAAATTTTTATTAACCCTTCTCTACAGATGGTTAGCTTTACAATAACGGAAAAAGGGTATAGTCTAGTAGACTCGAAAGGAAATTACCCAGAAATTGTAAGAAATGATTTTAAAGCTGGTCCCAGTCAACCAATGAATATCATTGGTAAGGTAGCTGCCTTATTACTTCATCGTTATCAGCATGGTGGGTATCCAATTGCCATGGTAAGCATGGATAATTGCTCCCACAATGGGGATAAGCTTTTGGCTGCTATTGAAGTCTATGCAGAGAATTGGGTGAATAATGGCTTTGTTGAGGAAGGCTTTTTGCAATATATTAATGATCCTCAAAAGGTCACCTTCCCCTGGACCATGATCGATAAGATTACACCACGACCGGATGACAAGGTGAAGCAGATTCTTCGTGAAGATGATTTTAAAGATACGGACCTAATTGTTACCAGTAAAAACACCTATACCGCACCATTTGTGAATGCAGAAGAAACAGAATATCTCGTTATTGAAGATGCTTTCCCCAATGGTAGACCACCCTTGGAGAGGGCAGGATTTTTATTTACAGACAGAGAAACCGTTGATAAGGTAGAAAAAATGAAGGTATGTACTTGTCTAAATCCGCTTCACACGGCTCTTGCGATCTTTGGATGCCTCTTATCCTATAAGACGATTTGGGAAGAGATGAAGGATCCACACTTAAATAAAATAATTCATAAGATCGGTTATAAGGAAGGTATGCCGGTAGTGATTAACCCTGGTGTACTAGATCCCCAGGAATTTATTAAGGCAGTTATTGAGCTTCGCTTACCGAATCCCTTTATGCCGGACGCACCACAAAGAATTGCAACGGATACTTCACAAAAGCTCTCAATCCGATTTGGGGAAACCATAAAAGCTTATGTTAAGAGTGATCATTTAAATGTGACAGACTTAACCTTTATCCCCCTTACCATTGCAGGCTGGTGCAGATATCTGATGGGAATCAATGATGAGGGTGAGCCATTTACTCCTAGCCCTGATCCGATGCTTGCAGAGCTGCAAGGCTATGTAAAATCCATTAAACTTGGAGATCAGAAGCTTCCGGAGGAAGCATTAAAGCCGATCCTTTCCAATGCTAAGATATTTGCTCTTGATTTATACCAGGTTGGATTAGGTAAGAAGATCGAGGGTATGTTCCTAGAGATGATTGCAGGAACTGGAGCTGTTCGAAATACTTTAAAAAAATATCTAGAGAATTAATTCTTTGATTCATCCTTTGGTTAACCTATAAGGGAAAGTAATTAAAAAGTAATAAGTAATGGGGTTCATCATCCTATTTTCCATTCGAGTTTACTAGCTGATTCAAAGGGAAGACAGTTTTTATAATCGAAAGAAACTGCTCGTAGTGTATCAGGCTGATTATGGAAAATGATGATAGAACCCCAGGATAGACTTATTTATTATTATTTAGTTCATTTACCGGTGCATAACAGCTATGATTTTCGCATAGATAATAGGTTACCCGGTCATTGATCATAGTATAATCCTTTACATAGTTCGCGATTTTTAATAGTTCTTCTTCATTTTGCTCGGTTTTTAGAAGTACAACGGTATTTGGTTCAAAATTCTCTGCCAGATAATTGGTTAATTGGGATATATTAATCTTGGCATCGGAATCTTGGCTACCGCCCTTTTTCCCTGTATCCTCTGCTGCAACACAGACGATTTCCTTAGAGGGGTATAGGGCGCAGAGCATAGCGATAAGAGAGAAGCTAAAGCCGGAGGGATAATCTTTTACCTGTCCTGCTAGAAAGCGAAGCTGTTGATCGGAATATTCTAAGAAGCGTGGATTAGCAGTTATATGGGATAATTTCTGCAATAGGTAGCTAGCTACGGAATTACCCGATGGAATTGCTCCGTCATATACTTCCTTCGGACGATAAATTAACTGTTTCGCATCCTTGGCATTTAGGAAGAAGCCTCCATTTTTGTCATCCCAGAACTTATCGATCATTTTTTCGGTTATGCTGATAGCTTGCTTAAGATAATCCACTTCAAAGGTGGAATCATACATTTCCAATAATGCCATACCTAAGAAGGCATAATCATCCAAATGACCTGGATAATCAGCGCTACCATCCCGGTACCTGATATAAAGCTCACCATTCTCATCCATCAGTCTTGCATTAATAAAGTCTACTGCATTTCTTGCAATCGTTATATATTCCTCTTTTTGCAGAATTCTTGCAGCCTTTGCGTAGGCGATAATCATCAAGGCATTCCAAGAAGTTAATATTTTGTCATCCTTATGAAGGGTACTACGATCCTGACGGAATTGATACATTTTTTCGCAAAGATGAAGGATTCTCTCATTATTCGGTTTCAAATCCGTGTTCTTGATTAGATTTGGAATAGATGCTCCTTCAAAATTACCTTCCTTAGTAATATCAAAATAATCACAGAAAAAGGAACCATCCTTATTTTCCAATACCTTGTTGACTTCTTCTGGGGTAAAGACATAGTATTTGCCTTCAACACCTTCACTATCAGCATCCTGAGCGCAGTAGAAGCCTCCCTCCGGTGAGGTCATTTCTCTTTTGATATACTTAAGAATCTGTTCTGCTACGGTTCGATACAATGGATTCTTAGTATATTGATAAGTCTCTAGATAGGTAGTACAAAGGAGGGCATTATCATATAGCATTTTTTCAAAATGCGGTACCAACCATTTTGCATCGGTGGAATATCTGGAAAAACCATAGCCTATATGATCATAGATTCCACCACGGTACATATGCTTGAGGGTATTCTCTACCATAAATAAGGCTTGCTCATTCTGTTCAAGGCATGCGTATCGGAGTAAAAACATTAGGTTATGGGGAGTTGGGAATTTCGGCTCATTTCCGAAACCACCAAAATCATGATCAAAGCTTTGTTGAAATTGGGTTACAGCAAGGCTAATCAGATCCTTTGAAACTTCGCCATGATTTGACCGGTCTTGGAATTCCCGCTTCATTATGGATGCAATCTGTTCCCCGGTTTGCTCTAGATCCTTCTGATTCTCATGCCATTGAAGATCAACTTGAGTTAGTAGATCGATCAGTCCTACAATTCCATACCTGGAATGCTTGGGAATATAGGTTGCGGCATAGAATGGCTTTTGACCCGGTGTCATTAGGATGGTAAGAGGCCAGCCGCCATGACCGGTTGTTGCCTGGCATACGGTCATATAAACCGTATCAACATCTGGACGCTCTTCCTTATCCACTTTAATGCTAATAAAGGCTTCATTTAATAGGGAAGCAACCTCTTCATCCTCAAAACATTCATGGGCCATAACATGACACCAGTGGCAAGTAGAATAGCCAATACTAAGAAAAATCGGTTTATTTTCTTCTTTCGCCTTGGCAAATGCCTCATCACCCCAAGGATACCAATTTACTGGATTGAATGCGTGTTGCAGGAGATATGGGGATTTTTCATTAATTAAGCGGTTGGGAATTCTTGTGGTTCCCTGTCCTTTATTTGTTACATGTTCCGTGGTTACTATCATTTTAAACACTCCTTATGGCTAATAATATCTTTTTGCAAAAATTAATTATAATTTAATATGATTATTATGCCATTAAGGAGTGGAGATTATTAGATGTGATTAATTTATATTATTTATTATAAACTTATGGAAGCCCATTTTCCGCTAGAAAAACGTTTCATGCTGGTAATCATACGAAAGCATTGATCCAGTAAGAGGGAAATCCATGCGCCATATAGTCCAAATCCCAAAGGAAAACATAGTAACCAGGTTAAGAAAGGGCGGATCAGGGCGATGCTGATAAAGGATGTGATTGCAACAAAAACCGTATCTCCGGCACCCCTTAGGCATCCAGATAGAACAACTTGGGAAGTTTGAAAATGAGTTCCCATAGCTGCAAGGATCAGGATATTGGCTCCAAGAGCGATAACCTCTGCTTCTGTACTGAATAATGATACGAGAAAATATCTCCCAAGTAGGAAGATGAAAAAGATGACAGTGGAGATTATAAAAGCTATACGCTGACCGGTTTTACCATAGATAATGGATAAATCAGGTCTTTTTGCGCCTAGATTTTGCCCTACTAGTGCTGATGCAGCCACGGATAAACCGTCCCCAAAACAGAAGGAGAGGGAAAGGATATTCATACAGATAATATGTGTTGCATATTCTGTTGTTCCCAATCTTGCTACGATGGCGGCATAGGCTAAAAAGCCAACTCTCATAAATACTTGTTCTACAAAAGCGCTAGAGCTAACTTTAAAGATAGGATTTAAAAACTTATGACCAAGTGCCCAACCGGCTTTATGATAAAAATTCAGGTATGAATTTTTCCGAAATAGAGTAATAATTGAAATGCAGAAAGCAGTACATGCCCCTATGGCAGTGGCGAATGCTGCTCCTCTTACTTCCAGTTTAGGGAATATACCAACTCCATTAATTAATAAGTAATTAAATAAAATATTAACTAGGTTACTGATTAAATTGGTGTGCATCGATATCTTTGTATTGCCACAACCTCTCTGGGCTGCATTGACTGTAAGATTGAGTGCCTGAAATGGTATACTAACCATAATGATTCTGAAATAATCGATCGCCTCGGAAAGATAGCTTTCCTGAGCGCCTGCAATTAGCAGTATAGGTTCAGCAAATAGAAATCCCAGTAAAGCCATTAGTAGCGATCCGATTAAACTTAGTATCATTCCATTTCGAAGGGTGCGATTGGCACCAGCTTGATCCATCTGTCCTTTTCTACGGGCGGTTACCGCGGTGATTCCGGTATTTAGGGAGAAGATGGCGGCTAATAAAATTAATTTGGGTTGATTGGTAATCCCTACAGCGGTTATGGCGTTTTTCCCTAAAGTACCAACCATAATAGTATCCACGGAACCTACGAGTCCAACCAATAAGGCTTCCATAGCAGATGGCCATGCCATTTTATAGAAATGTTTATATACTTGGGAAGTAGCAGGTAAGTCACCAATAACTTGATCGGGTTTTATCATTTTGTTCACAGAGAATAAGTTTGTCATATGCAATGTATTTATCCTTACCTTTCTAAAAAACTAATTAATAAAAATTATACCACTATAATATGATAAATCAATGAAGATACAAACATCAATAGTTTTATACATTAAAAATAGGTTGATATATGCAAAAAGTAGGATGTTAGGGAGAGATTTTTATTTCTCCTAACATCCTACTTTTTAAGCTTAACTAAGATCAATTACTATGAATTATAAAGAGGAGCCATTAGAAAGAAAGCTAGTAGCCAATTGGTTAGCAGCAGCCTTTCCGGTATATAGAGCTCCCTGAAGCCATCCATGTTTGGTTGAAAGATGTTCCCCCGCAAAAAACACCCGATTATTAAATTCAGGTTGAAGCATACAAAAGTTAAATCTGATTTTTTGACTAGGTATGGCAGAGGCAAATGCCCCTCTAAAATTGGGTTCCGCATTCCAATGGACTGTTTTGGTGGCTTCAACAATAGAATTAAGGAAGCCTCTGGGAAGGCCATGGACCTCTTCTACATTTTCCCGTATGACTTGATAGCGTCTTAGGGGATCCAGATTCCCTAATCTGACGGCATCCAGATACAGATTATAGGATGCTAATAATACGCCGGGGTCTTCCGGGGATGTCAATTGATTTTCTGGCATATGGACATGGTCTACAGGGTAGAATATGGATTGGATCGGAAGATCCGTAAAGGATATACCTCCAAAGATATTTCCATAATCTGTTTTCCTTTCCCAAAACCTACGGTTACATAGAAAGGCAGTCTTCATGGCATCAAGATAATTATATTCAAAGATGGCCTGCATTTTCTGATTGCTGAAGAATGGTTTAATCTCAACCTCCCTCAATGAAGAAAAGGGTAGGGCGCAGATAACATAATCAAATATATCGACAAAATCTCGGACCTCTTCTTTGCATCGATAGCGTACCACGATTTTGTCACGGTATGCAGATTGATAAATTCCAGTGACATAACGGCCAGATTGAAAGCAAACAGTGCCAAGAAGGGATGCCGGTTGATTTCTGTATTGGGATGGCTTTTTTTCTTGAAAGGATTGATAAAATGCCATAGGAAGGTTAACATTTCCGCCATCGATAGAATATATATTCCTATAGTCAAAGGTGTAGTCTTCGTTTATAACTTCATTATAGCTTAGATTTAAATAGGAGCCGGTTAAGGGGTTTGTACCGGATAATAAGCTGATGGCTCCTTGACTAAAACCTAAATCTTCTAGATATTGACGTAAATTCTTAGTTAGAAAAGGTAGGTATTCCGATGAATAACTGGGGAGAATTTGCAACATTTCTGCACGGACCTCTGGGGTAAGCTGACGTATCTGGTATTCAAATGCATAGTCCATAAGTTCATCCCAGGGAGTAGCCCGTTCCTGTGGTGAAAGCTCATATTTAGGATATAAATATTGTTCTATAGAATCGGATGTTCTTAATCTGGTATTATGTACATAGAGAAAGTTATTACGGGTTGGTGAGGTAAGAGAAGTGGTTCTTAAGTTAAATAGATTAATATAATGCCAAGTAGTTTCATGGCTAACTGGTATTCTATAAGCTCCAAATTCAGCATAATACTTTTTGTTACGATCAAAGTAATAAGTATATACTCTTCCTCCAATTCTGTCATCGGAGGCTTCCAAAATCGTAATGTCAGCACCCAATTTGCGGAGTTCATAGGCTGCTGCCATACCGGCAACACCGCCTCCTATAATGCCGATCTTAACACCGTGCATTTCACCGGCAGCCACGATATTTGTAATATCCTCTGGTGGACTAAGATGTTTAATAATACATTCATAATCTTCGGGTCTTCCGGCTGCTTCCAGGCTGTTTCTTAGTATTTCATGGCGTTCTTCATCGCTTGGATTTTTTACAGGATAGATCGGTGCATACATTTAACGTACCTCTCCTTTATGTTACAATAGTAATATATTTTAAACATCCTCAAAATATAACAAAATTGGGCAAGCTATGAGTAAAAATGACGCTAGTAATTTACGAAAATATGAATAATTAATAATTGTGATAACATCACAGAAGCTAAAGTAATATCGTGTTATAGTAAGATCACCACCAAAACAAAAGCATAAGAAAGAAAAGAATTGCTGCATAATCATTTTATATAATTTAATCATATTAATTTAATTAGGAGGGTTTTATTATGGCAACGATAAAAATAACAAAGAATAATTTTGATCAAGAGGTATTAAATTCAAAGGAACCTGTATTATTGGATTTCTGGGCATCTTGGTGTGGACCTTGCCGTATGGTAGCTCCTACCGTAGATGAAATTGCAGAAGAGGTGAAGGGAACTGCCAAGGTCGGTAAGATCAATGTGGATGAAGAAAGCGAACTTGCATCGCAATTCCGTGTTATGAGTATTCCAACATTGATGGTAGTTAAGGATGGTAAAGTTGCTGCTACCGCAGTTGGGGTAAGACCGAAAAAGGACATTTTAAGAATGTTGGAAATTTAAGGTTGCTACTTAATTGGATTTATGATAAATTTAATATTAAAGTCAGGAGACTGATTTCATAGTCATGAAAGGGAATGAAACAGACAATGTGGCATAGTTGCCTTGTCTTGTAGCATTCCCTCGCTTTGTATATACCGATGTATGGAAAACATACATAGTACAATCTCGATTGGAATAATTATTACGAGTAAGATATCGTAAAATTAGAGTGCAATATGCAGAAGCTTATTTGAATAATATATGTTGAATAGGAGGAGGTAACTTGCTAAGTAGAGAAGACCTGTCGTTCATCCAAGATACCCTGAGCTTTTGGAAAAATCTTAATAAGGAACAAAAGAAGCTACTGGAGCATGCCTTGGTTAAAAAGCAATTTAATGTGGGAGAATCCATGAGGGGTAATTCGGAATATTGTGCAGGACTATTTTTGATCCAGCAAGGTCAGGTAAGGGCTTATATTATTTCTGAGAGTGGTAAAGAAATCACTTTATATCGCCTATTTGATAGGGATGTTTGCATCTTTTCTGCTTCCTGTATTTTAAAAAATATTAATTTTGATATCTTTGTTGAAGTTGAAAAAGAAACAAAAGCCTTTCTAATTCCAACTGCCTCCTTTCTAAAGCTCTCAAAAGAATCGATTGCAGTTCAGTCATTTACTAATGATTTAATGGCTTCTCGCTTTTCTGAGGTTATGTGGATCATGGAGCAGGCCTTATTTACAAGCTTTGATAAAAGGTTGGCTAATTTCTTACTAGATCAGATTGCGATTGAGGAAAGTAATACTTTGAAAGTCACCCATGAACGGATTGCCAACGACCTGGGAACGGCGAGGGAAGTGGTAACTAGAATGCTGAAGTATTTTCAAAGTGAGGGGATCGTCGAACTGAATCGTAAAACCGTAAAGATACTGGATGAAAATAAACTGTATCAGCTCACTCAGTAAACAAATCAATGCGATATAAACCATAATAATATAAACAAGATATACTAATTTCCTTGCTCCGTGGCGTGTATGCACGCAAACCTCGCTCAGAAATAGTATATCTTGTATATAATATGGATTAATAAGTATCGCAATAATCTACACACAGTAATAACCGGAAGGAGAAAGTATATGGACAATGCACAGTTGATCCGGCAACGATTAATAGAATTGTCAGAGGAGCAATATCGGGCATTTTCGGCCTCCCTGACACCGGGTAAAAAGAATATCCTTGGCGTACGCCTACCGAAACTTAGAAAATTAGCCGGGGAGATCGTTAAGGAAGATTGGCGGACATATCTTAGTCAAGCCTCGGATGAATCGATGGAAGAGGTATTATTGCAAGGGATGGTAATTGGGAAGTGTAAGACAGATATTGAAGAGCTTCTAACTCTTGTAGCAAGATTTATTCCTAAGATTGATTGCTGGCCGGTATGCGACAGTTTTTGCAGTAGCTTAAAGATGGTTCATCAATATCGTGAGCGTTTTTGGGAATTCTTACAGCCTTATCTTTTATCCGATCAGGAATATGAGATACGATTTGGCGTCGTAATGCTACTAAATTACTATGTATTGCCGGAATATGCCCCTGCCGCCTTCCATCATTTTGATCGTATAAAACATGAAGGATACTATGTTAAGATGGCAGTTGCCTGGGCGATATCAATCTATTTTATAAAACTCCAGGAGGAAACCTTTGCCTACCTCAAAAACAATAAATTAGATGATTTCACATACAACAAAGCTCTTCAAAAGATTACCGAATCATTAAGGGTAGATAAAGAAACGAAGGAAATAATCCGGAGTATGAAGCGAAAGAATACCCTATCCTAAAATGGGATCAATATAACGTACACGTAAGGAGGAAGGTTGAATGAAATTAACATTTCTAGGTGCAAGCCATGAGGTTACAGGAAGCTGTTTCTATCTTGAAGCCTGTGGGAAGCACATATTAATCGATTGTGGAATGGAACAGGGAAGGGATTCCTTCGTAAATCAAGAACTTCCGATTCCGGCTGCCATGGTAGATGCTGTTCTTCTAACTCACGCGCACATGGATCATTCGGGAAAACTCCCCTTGCTATATAAGCAGGGCTACCGCGGAAATATTCACGCTACAGGGGCTACGACTGCGCTATGTGATCTTATGCTCCGTGACTCAGCTCATATTCAGATGAGTGAGGCGGAATGGAGAAACCGAAAAAGGAAACGTTCCGGAGGAGCACCTTACGAGCCAATCTATAATATGGAGGATACCCTGGCCACGATTCGAAGATTTGTATCTCATGATTATGGTAAAAAGTTCTCCTTGTACGAAGGTATTGAGATTCGTTTCACCGATGTGGGGCATTTACTGGGTTCTGCCAGTATTGAAGTTTGGGTAACGGAAGAAGGAGTTACTAAAAAAATTGTATTCTCCGGAGATATCGGTAATATAAATCAGCCACTGATCAATGATCCTCAGTATATTAGTGAAGCTGATTATGTTGTGATGGAATCAACATACGGTGACCGAAACCATGGTGAGAGGCCGGACTATATCGGAGAACTGACACAGATCATCCAGTCTACCTTGGACCGGGGAGGTAATGTTGTGATACCATCCTTTGCGGTAGGTAGGACACAGGTTTTACTATACTACTTGCGTAAGATTAAGGATAGTCAGCTAGTGAAAGGACACGGGGATTTCAAGGTTTATATAGACAGTCCGATGGCAATCGAATCCACTCAGATCTTCCATGAAAATATGCTTGGATATTTTGATGAGGAAGCGCTTGATCTAGTCAAAAGAGGAATTAATCCCATCTCCTTCCCAGGATTAAAGACGGCAATCACACCGGAGGAATCAAAAGCAATCAATTTCGATGGGGAACCTAAGGTTATCATCTCTGCCTCCGGAATGTGTGAAGCTGGCCGCATTCGTCATCATCTAAAGCATAATTTATGGAGAGAGGATAGTACCATCCTTTTTGTGGGCTATCAATCGGTTGGATCCCTTGGACGACTTCTACTGGATGGAGCATCTGAGGTAAAATTATTCGGAGAAATTATTCAGGTAAATGCTAAGATCGCTAAGTTATCGGGTGTTAGCGGACATGCGGATCGGGATGGCTTACTGAAATGGCTACAAAGCTTTGCGAAGAAACCAGAAAGAGTATTTGTTGTTCATGGGGATGACCAGATCTGTGAACAATTTACGGAGTATATTCGAGATCGCTTAGGATATCAAGCAGTTGCTCCTTATAGCGGAACCACCTATGATTTAAAAGAAAATATATGTGTCGTTGAAGGAAGGAGGATCCCGGTAGATAGGGCACAGGAAACAAGAAAAGCCAGCTCTGCATTTGAGCGACTTGTTAATGCAGGGAAACGTCTTCTTGTCGTTATACAAAATAATAAGGGTGGAACCAACAAAGATCTTGGGAAATTTGCAGATCAGATCAATGCCCTATGCGATAAATGGGATAGATGAAACTTTAGCATAGGCCAGTAAAAATGATCTGACAACTAGCAGAAATGGTTTGACAAGGATTTTTGCTTCCTCTATTATAATAGTATATTGTCGTATTCTGCCTATTATAACTATGCCCAGTAGGATTACGAATATCTGAGTATTGACTGGAGGAAGCAAACTTGAAGATAAAAAAGCAATCAATCTTAAGGTCTATAAGAAAGATTATCTTGGCTGTAATTATTGCTATAATTTTTATTTTGCTATCTTTTCTATATCTGCAGATAAAGATTCAAAGTAAAGATAATGATGATAAGCAGATTATCAATATATTTGGAAAACAAAGAATGTATACACAACTGATCACTAAGAATGTAAATCATCTATATTTTTTGATGTATAGTGCACAGAAAAGTCACACACAGGAAGAAGTCGATGAGATATCAAAGAAAATTATAGAGATTAAAGAGGATTTATTACTTACTAAGGAAGATGTCGCTTCCACATTAGAATCTGTACATAAAGGTTATCTCTATGTCGATACGAAACGCATTGACATGGAACATTCGGTTAAAAAAGCATCTTCAGAAATGGATCAATTGTATACTGCCTGGAACAGTTTCTCAGAGGCAATTGATACCTTTATTAATGCAAATGAGCTTAATATAGATGTAAGGCAAGCCCATCAGTATATCAATGAAAATAATATGAAGCTGCTAGAGATCTGTGATACAGTTTTGAATTCTATTTTACAGGAAACGATAAGCTCTGCCAAGAGATTATCCAAATTGATCTATGCATTGATTGCTATGTTAAGTATCCTTGTTGTATTTGCTTTATTCAACCTATTGCAGTATATTATTTTACCCTTTAATCGAATTTATGATGGTATCTCCGAATTGGGTTTGACTTCCTATCCATCAAAATCAAATTTACCAACAAGAAAAAGAGTTACACCGGTTGTTGAAGAGATCAATGAAATGTTTAGTAAATTTGATGATTTAAAGTCTCTGATTGAGAATATTAATAATAAAGGCACCTTTACGGAGACCTTGGATTTTATTAACCGGACATTTTCTAATTTTATCCCCTATAATTATATCGGTATTGCGCTGATCGAAGAAGATAAGAAAATGATACGGGCATCCTATGGGGTTTCTGATGGCTCTATAACCGGCCTTTCGGAAAACTTGGTAGGAAAATCTTGGCCTATAGAAGAAACCAGCCTTGGGCGTTTATTACGATCGGATAAAGTAAGAATTATCAATGACCTGGAAAAATATATGAGCAATCGGCCGATAAAGCCCTATAATCAAAGTATTTTTCAGGCAGGGATTCGTTCCTCTATAACACTACCTCTAAATGTTTCCGGAGAGCCTGTCGGCGTCATTTTCTTCTCCAGTAATCAGAAGAATGTTTATAAGGAAGCACATATTAATATACTTAAGACACTAGCAAATAGTATCGCCATAAGCTTCCATCAGAATATATTTATTGACGATATTA